>CAZUIY010000207.1:0-2626 GCA_964619975.1 uncultured Gemmatimonadales bacterium | reverse complement strand
GCGACCTCGTCGCCCACCTTCTTCAGCCACTTCCCCACCGTCGCCTCGGGCACGCTCTGGCCGAGCGACGGGACCTTGATCTCCATCGGCATCCCTACACCTCCGCCGTTTCCCGGATCGCCTCGACCACTTCGTCCACCGTCGGCATGTAGCGGTCTTCCATCGTCTTGGCCGCCGGGAACGAGGTGTCGAACCCGGTCAGCCGCCGGACCGGCGCGTCCAGCTCCCAGAAGGCGTACTCGGCGATCATCGCCGCGATCTCGCCGCCGATTCCGCCGGTGCGCGGCGCCTCGTGGATCACCACAGCGCGGCCGGTCTTCGACACCGACTCCAGGATCGTGGGCGTGTCCATCGGCAGGAGCGTCAGCAGGTCGATCACCTCGACCGAGATCCCGTCCTCCGCCAGCCGCTCGGCCGCCTGCATCGCCAGGTGCCAGGTGTAGCCGAACGAGATGGCGGTCACGTCGGTCCCCTCGCGCGAGACGCGCGCGTGGCCGATCTCGGTGAAGGGCTCCTCGCCGTCGGCGATCTCGTCCTTGATGGAGCGGTAGAGCTTCTTGTGCTCCCAGTAGAGGACCGGGTCGTCGCTCCGGATGGCGGCCCTCAAGAGCCCGGCCGCGTCCTTCACCGTGGACGGGGCCACCATCACGAGCCCCGGCACGTTCATGAACCACGCCTCATTCGACTGCGAGTGGAACACGCCGCCGCCGACCCCGCCGCCGTACGGGCTCCGGATCGTGATCGGCATCGACCACCGGCCGTTGGTCCGCCAGCGGTAGCGTGCCACCTGCTGGACGATCTGGTCGAAGCCGGGCGAGATGAAGTCGGCGAACTGGATCTCGGGGAGCGGCCGCGCGCCGACCATCGCGGCGCCGACCGCCATGCCGGCGATCAGCGACTCCGAGATCGGGCTGTCCACGATCCGCTCGGGACCGAACCGCTCCAGCAGACCCTTCGTCGCCTTGAATACGCCGCCGTAGATGGCGGTGTCCTCGCCGATCAGGAACGTCGTTTCGTCGCGGGCGATCTCCTCGTGGAGCGTCCGGTTGATGGCGTCGATGTAGGTGAGCTTCGGCATTACTTCCTCCCCGCGCGGACGTCGAAGCCGGGGTAGTCGTGAGCGTAGACCTCCGACAGGAACGACTCGGGCTCGGGGCGGGCGGAGTTCTCGGCGAAATCGACGGCGACCTCGATGTCGGCGTCGACCCGCTCGCGGATCTCTTTCAGGGTGTCGTCGTCGAGCGTGCCCTGCTCCTGGAGCCACGCGGTGAATCGCGGGATCGGATCCCGCTTCATCCAGGCCTCGACCTCGTCGTCGGAGCGGTAGTCGGCCGGGTCTATGTCGGAGTGGCCGAACCAGCGGTACGTCTTCATCTCGATCAGGGTCGGGCCCTTGCCCGAGCGGGCTCGCTCCAGGGCGGCCTTCGTCGCGTTCCACACCGCCACCACGTCGTTCCCGTCCACCGTGACGCCGGGGAAGCCGAACCCCTTCGCCCGGTCGCTCAGGTTCTCGAGCGCCGTGGTCAGGTGGAGCGGCAGGGACTCGGCCCACAGGTTGTTCTGGATCACGTAGACGATCGGCAGGTCGTGGACCGCGGCGAAGTTGCATCCCTCGTGGAAATCGCCGTGGGCGGTCGCGCCGTCCCCTCCGAACGCGGCCGCCACGTTGTCCTTCTTCAGCAGCCGGTAGCCGTACGCCGCGCCGGTCGCGGCGATCCAGTTCATCATGATCGAAGTGGACGGCTGCATGATCCCGTAGTCGGGGTGCCAGTAGTGGCACGCGGTGTAGCGGCCGCCGTCGGGCGAGTCCACCCGGTTGTAGACCTGCGCGGTCAGGAATTTCAGCGGCACGCCCTTTCCGATCGAGGCGCCGAGGTCCCGGTGGGACGGGCCGACGAAGTCCTCCTTCTTCATCTGGAACGTGAGGACGGCGTCGCACGCCTCCTGTCCGATCTGGGAGTAGAACGTGCCCTCGAAGCGGCCCTGCCGGAACAGCTTCCGCATCCGCGCGTCGAAGAGTCGAAGTGTCACCAGCCGCTCGTAGAGCGCGAGCTTCGTCTCGTCTGAGCACCCCTCCATCTCGCCGGAGAGGCGGTACTTGTCGGGGAAGTCGCGGTCCAGGTCCATCGCCAGCGCTTCGCGGCGGCGCTGCTCGGACAGGTAGTCGCCCTTGCCGCCCTCGGGCTCTTCGGGGGCCGCGCCCTCGCCGGTCGTGACGTGCTCGCCCTCCTGCGACGCCTCGGCGGCGTCGGGGGCCAGCGTGGCCTCCCCGTCGGGCTCGGCGGAACCCTTGCCGGCCTTCTTTTTCTTCTTCGTGGTGGCGTCCTTCTCGGCCATCGAATTCCTCTCCCGGATCGGATCAGCCGGCCAGCGTGGCGGCCGGCGGCAGGTCGGCGGATTGGCGGCGGCTCGCCAGGAGCTGGCGGTCGGCGCGATAGCTGGAGCGCACCAGCGGTCCCGCCTCCACGTGGGCGAACCCCATGGCGCGGCCGGTCTCGGCCAGCTCGGCGAACTCGTCGGGGTGGACGAAGCGGGCCACCTCGAGGTGCCACTCGGAGGGGCGCAGGTACTGCCCCAGGGTCAGGATGTCGACGCCGCGCTCGACCAGGTCGCGGAAGACCGTCAC
>CAZUIY010000206.1:0-12308 GCA_964619975.1 uncultured Gemmatimonadales bacterium | reverse complement strand
GGCCGAAGAGGCGCGGGCGTTCCAGGGGTGGCGCGCGGCGCGGGCCGCCGTCCCCACGATCCGCGAGATCCACGAGCGGGCGGAGGCGATCCTGGAGGTGGAGCTGGAGCGCGCCGGGGCGGAGGAGGCCGGGCGGCTGCGCGACTTCGGGCGGCGGCTCGTGCGGAAGCTCCTGCACGACCCGGTCCTGCGCCTCCGCGAGGGCGCGGCGGCGGAGGACCCCCGCTACATCGAGGTGACGCGGGACCTCTTCGCGCTGGACCGGGAGGCGGAGGGGCGCCTGGCGGAGCGGCTCCGTCGGAGATCGGAGGAAACAGATGAGTGAGTCCGCGGGCGGGCCGGGAGCGCCGCTCCGGCTGGGCACCCGCGGGAGCGCCCTGGCGCTCGCCCAGACCGGGCTGATCGCCGCCCGCCTCCAGGAGGCGGGAATGGAGACCACCGTGGTCACCATCCGCACCGAGGGCGATCGGGCGCAGGCGGACCGGTCGATGATGCTGGGGCGCGGGGCGTTCGTGAAGGAGCTCGAGCGGGCGCTCCTGGAGGGCGACGTCGACCTGGCGGTCCACAGCGCCAAGGACCTGCCGACCGGCGAGTCGCCCGGCCTGGCGATCGTGGCGTGGCCCGAGCGGGAGGACCCGCGGGACGCCCTGGTCTCGGCCACCGGGGCGGGCCTGGCGGATCTGCCGCCGGGCGCCCGCGTCGGCACCGAGAGCCCGCGCCGCCGCGCGTTCCTGCTTCGCGCGCGGCCGGACCTGGCGGTGACGCCGATCCGGGGGAACGTGGACACCCGCCTGGCGAAGCTGGACGCGGGCGACTACGACGCCCTGGTGGTCGCCGTGGCGGGTCTGGTGCGGCTCGGCCGGGCCGGGCGGATCTCCGAGCGGCTGGAGCCGGCGGTCATGCTGCCGGCCGTGGGGCAGGGCGCCCTGGCGGTCCAGATGCGGGCGGAGGACCCCCGGGCCGCGGAGGTGGGCCGCCTGGACCACCCGGCGACCCGGACCGCGGTCCTGGCCGAGCGGGCGTTCTTGGACGCGATGGGCGGGGGCTGCCGGGCGCCCTTCGCGGCCCTGGCCGGCCTGGAGGGCGACCGGATGGAGCTCTCCGGCGCGGCGCTCGACCCCGACGGCCGCGAGGCGCTGTTCGACCGCGTGGAGGGCGGCGCGGCGGAGGCGGAACCCCTCGGCCGCTCCCTCGCCGGAGCGCTCCTGGGCCGGGGCGCCGGGCGGTTCGGCGGCGAGCCGGCGACGTGAGGGGACGGCGGATTCTCCTGACCGGCACGGGCGGCGCGGAGCTGGCCCGCCTCCTGGCGGAGCGGGGCGCCCGGCCCGTGGCGGTCCCGACGATCGAGATCCGGCTCCGACGGGACCCGGCCCTCGACTCCGCGCTCGAGGCGGCCGACTCGTTCGACTGGATCGTGATCACCAGCGCCGCGGGCGCGGCGGTGGTGCTGGACCGGCTGGCGGCGCTTGGCCGGACCCCGCCGTCGGGGCCCCGCTGGGCGGCCGTCGGCCCGCGGACCGCCGCGGCGCTGGCGGCGGGCGGCGTCGAAGTCGCGCACGTGCCGGAGACCCGGGCCGGGGCCGCCATCCCGGACGGGATGGGCGAGCTGAAGGGCCGCCGGGTTCTGCTGGCGAGGGCCGCCGCCGCGGGCGACGACCTGCCGCGGATCCTCCGCGAGCGGGGCGCCACCGTGGAGGACCGCGCGGCCTACGACACGATCGAGGGCCCGGACGCCGCGGCCGCGCCGCTGGCCCGGGCGCTGGACGCCGGCGTGGATGCGGCCATCTTCACCAGCGGCTCGACCGTCCGCGGCTTCCTCCGGCTGGCTGGGAGCGGCGACGCCCTGGGCGGCGCGGCCGTGGTCTGCATCGGTCCGTCGACCGCCGCCGTGGCTCGCGAGGCCGGGATGGTGCCCGCCGCCGTGGCCGCCGACCCGACCCCCGCCGGCCTCGTGGCCGCGCTCGAAGACGCGCTGGCCGGCGCCACCCCGACCCTGGAGACGGGATCATGATCGAGCCTGGCCCCGACACGCCCGAGCCGCGGGAACGGCTCCGCCGCCTGCGCCGGTCCCCGGCCCTGCGCGGGCTCGTGCGCGAGACCACGCTCGATCCCGCGCGGTTCCTGCTGCCGGTCTTCGTGCGGCCGGGAACGGGCGTCGAGGAGCCGATCCCGTCGATGCCGGGGCAGGCGCGGCTCTCCGCCGATCTGCTGGTCGAGCGGGCCGGCGAGCTGGACGAGCTCGGCGTGGGCGGCGTCCTCCTGTTCGGCCTGCCGGAATCGAAGGACGCGCGGGGCTCCGGCGCGTGGGCCGACGACGGCGTCGTCCAGGAGGCGATCCGCCGACTCCGCCAGGCCGGCTACCGGGGCGTCGTGGCCGTCGACGTCTGCCTCTGCGGCTACACGGATCACGGGCACTGCGGCGTCCTCGACGGCGGCGACGTCGACAACGACGCCACGCTGCCGCTCCTGGCGCGGACGGCCGCCTCGCTGGCCGCCGCCGGCGCCGACCTCGTGGCGCCGAGCGCGATGATGGACGGCCAGGTGGACGCCCTCCGCGCCGGACTCGACGACGCCGGCGAGGCCCACGTTGCGATCATGGCCTACGCCGCCAAGTACGCCTCGGCGTTCTACGGCCCGTTCCGCGAGGCGGCTGACTCGGCCCCCGGCCGGGGGGACCGCCGCGGCTACCAGATGGATCCGGCCAACGCGCGCGAGGCGCTGCGCGAGATCGCGGCCGATCTGGAGGAGGGTGCCGACATCGTCATGGTGAAGCCGGCGCTCCCGTACCTGGACGTCCTGCGGGCGGCCCGGGAGGCGTTCGACGCGCCGCTGGCGGCGTACCACGTGAGCGGCGAGTACGCGATGCTCCACGCGGCGGCCGAGCGGGGCTGGCTCGACCTGCGGGCGGCGGCGCTCGAGTCGCTGGTCTCGATCGCGCGCGCCGGCGCCGACGTCCAGATCACCTATTTCGCGCGCGACGCCGCGCGCTGGCTGAAGGAGGAACGATGACCGGAGAAGACGTCCCGCCGCGCCCGTTCGTCCACGTGCTCGCGCTGACGGTCGCCCCGGAGTGGCGCCGCCTGCCCGAGGACGTGAAGGAAGCGGAGCGCGAGGCGTTCCGAGCCGCCTGGGCCGAGGCGGCCGCGCGCGTCACCACCTACGGCTACTCGATGATCGGCACCCGGGCGGACGCGAGCCTGCTGCTGTGGCGGCTGGGCGCGTCCTTCGAGGACGTCGAGGAGACCGCGGCGCTGCTCCTCCGGAGCGGCATGGGCCGCTGGCTCTCGATCGGCTACACGATGACCGGCATCGTCCGGCCCTCCCAGTACGTGAAGGAGAGGACCCCTCAGGAGGAGGCGATGTTCTCCGGAGAGCGGAGCCGCTACATCATCGTCTACCCGTTCGTGAAATCGGCGGACTGGTACCTGGCCGATCCCGAGGACCGGCGCCGGCAGATGGCCGAGCACATCCGGGTCGGCCGGAAGTACCCGACCATCCAGCAGCTCCTGGCGTACTCGTTCGGCGTGGACGACCAGGAGTTCATCGTGGCATACGAGACCGACTCGCTGCAGGACTTCCAGGACCTGGTGCGCGACCTCCGCGAGACCGAAGGGCGCCGGGCGACGATCCGGGACACGCCTCAGCTGGTCGGGGTGCACCGGCCGCTGGATTCCATCCTCGCCCTGATCGGATGACCTCGAGCACGAACGACGCGCTCCACCGCCGCGCGCTGGACCTGTTTCCGGGCGGCGTGAACTCGCCGGTCCGCGCCTTCGGCGCCGTCGGCGGCACGCCGCGGTTCGTGGTGCGGGCGAAGGGGTGCCGGACGTGGGACGCCGACGGCGTGGAGTACGTGGACTGGGTGTCGTCGTGGGGGGCGATCATCCTCGGCCACGCCCATCCCGACGTGACCTTCGCCGTCCAGGCGGCCGCCGCGCGGGGGACGTCCTACGGGGCCCCGACGCCGGGGGAGATCGACCTGGCGGAGCGGATCCGCCGGGCGATGCCGTCGGTCGAGCGGATGCGCTTCACCTCGAGCGGCACCGAGGCGACCATGAGCGCGATCCGGCTGGCGCGCGCGTTCACCGGGCGGTCGCTCGTGATCAAGTTCGCCGGCGGGTACCACGGCCATTCCGACGCCCTGCTGGCGGAGGCGGGGAGCGGCGTGGCCACGCTCGGGATCCCCGGCTCTGCCGGCGTCACCGAGGGAGCGGCGCGGGACACGATCGTCCTGCCGTACAACGACGCGGCCGCGGTGGAGCGGGTCTTCGGCGAGCGGGCCGGCTCGATCGCGGCGGTGATCGTGGAGCCGGTGGCGGCCAACATGGGGGTGGTGGCGCCGGCGGAGGGGTTCCTGGAAACGCTCCGCGAGGCGACCGCCGCGCACGACGCCCTCCTGATCTTCGACGAGGTGATCACGGGCTTCCGGCTGGCTCCCGGCGGGGCCCAGGAACGCTTCGGAGTCCTCCCGGACCTGACGTGCCTGGGGAAGGTGATCGGCGGCGGCCTGCCGGTGGGCGCGTTCGGCGGCCGGGCCGACGTGATGGAGACGGTGGCGCCGGTCGGGCCGATGTACCAGGCGGGGACGCTCTCGGGAAACCCGCTCGCGATGGCGGCGGGCGCCGCCGCGCTGGCCCGCCTGGCCGAGTCCGGCGCGTACGAGGCGCTGGAGGCCACGGCCGGGCGGCTGGCGGAGGGGTTGACCGCCGCGGCGGCGGAGGCCGCGGACGGTGGCGCCCCGCCGGCCACCGTGGCGCGGGTGGGCCCGCTCCTGACCCTGTTCTTCGCGCCCGCCGCGCCGCGCGACTACGCCGAGGCCGGGCGGAGCGGCCGGGCGGCGTACGGCCGCTTCTTCCACGCGATGCTGGAGCGCGGCGTGGCGCTCCCGCCGTCCCAGTTCGAGGCGTGGTTCCCCACCCTGGCGCACGACGCGGACGCGGTGGAGCGGACTCTGGCGGCGGCGCGGGAGGCCCTCGCGGCCGCCACGGCGGAGGCCGCGTGAACGACCGCTTCCTCCGCGCGTGCCGCCGCGAGCCGGTGGACGTCACCCCGGTCTGGTTCATGCGCCAGGCGGGCCGGTCGCTGCCGGAGTACCGGCGGATCCGTGCGAAGCACGACCTGCTCCAGATCACGCGGCTGCCGGAGGTGTGCGCCGAGGTGACGCTGCAGCCGGTCCGCCGGCTGGGCGTGGACGCCGCGATCCTCTATTCCGACATCACGGTCCCGTTCACCGGGATCGGCTTCGATTTCGAGATTCAGGAAGGCGTCGGCCCGGTCGTCCACCAGCCGATCGACGGGGCCGAGGACGTCCGGCGGCTCCGGCCCTTCGAGCCCGAGGCCGAGGTGGCTCCCCTGCTCGAGGCGATCGGCCTGATCCGCGCCGAGAGCCCGGTGCCCCTGATCGGCTTCGCGGGCGCGCCGTTCACGCTGGCCTCCTATCTGGTGGAGGGTCGACCGACGCGAACGTTCTCGAAGATAAAGGCCTTCATGCACGCCGAGCCGGCCGCGTGGAGCGATCTGATGGACGGCCTGACCGATGCCACGGTGGCGTACCTGGCCGCCCAGGTGGAGGCAGGGGTGCAGGCGATCCAGATCTTCGACTCCTGGGTCGGCTCGCTCTCGCCCGCCGATTACCGCTCGCTGGTCCAGCCGTGGATGGGGCGGCTGTTCGACGCCCTCCCCGACGTCCCTCGGATCCACTTCGGGACCGACTCGGCCGGGCTCCTGCCGTTCATGGCCGAGGCCGGGGGCGACGTGATCGGCGTGGACTGGCGGATCGACCTGGACCGGGCGTGGGCGCTGGTGCCGGACCGGGCGGTGCAGGGGAACCTGGACCCGATGGTGGTGGCGGCCGCGCCGTGGGAGACGGTGGAGACGGCGGCCCGGGCGGTCCTCGCGGCGGCCGGAGGCCGGCCCGGCCACGTGTTCAACCTGGGCCACGGCGTGCTCCCGCAGACGGATCCCGAGCGGCTGGAGCGGCTGGTCGACCTGGTGCACGGCGCGGGCGTGGCCGATGCGTGAGGCGGTCCTGGTCATGTCGTACGGCACTCCCGAGCGGCTGGAGGACGTCGAACCGTACTACACGCACATCCGGCGCGGGAATCCGCCGCCGCCCGAGCTCCTGGAGGAGCTGGTCGAGCGCTACCGCGCCGTCGGCGGTCCCACCGCGCTCAACCGGATCACGCGCGAGCAGGCGGCCGCCCTGCACGGCGAGCTGCGCGAGCGCGGCCACGATCTGTCGATGCACGTGGGGTTCAAGCACCACGATCCGTTCATCGCGGAGGCGGTCGAGGAGATGGCGCGGGCGGGGGTGGAGCGGGCGGTCGGGCTGGTGCTGGCGCCCCACTACTCGCTCCGCTCGATCGCCGAGTACGAGGCGTACGCCGAGGCGGCCCGGCCGCCGGACCTGCGGCTGGACCTGATCCGCTCGTGGCACGACGATCCCGGCCTGATCGAGTTCCTGGGCGACGCCCTGACGGCCGCGCTGGACGGCGCGCCGGGGGATCCCTTCGTCCTCTTCACCGCGCACTCGGTTCCCGCCCGCGTGCTCGAGTCGGGGGATCCGTACCCCGACCAGCTCCGGGTGACCAGCGAGCGGGTGGCGGAGCGGGCGGGAGTGGAGCGGTGGTCGTTCGCGTACCAGAGCGCCGGCCGGACCGGCGAGGCGTGGCTCGAGCCCGACGTTCTGGACGCCGTGGCCGCGCTGGCGGAGGCGGGGGAGACCTCGCTCGTGATCCAGTCGATCGGCTTCGTGAGCGATCACCTGGAGGTCCTCTACGACCTGGACATCGAGGCGCGCCGGGCGGCGGAGTCCAGGGGCATGGCCTACGCTCGGGCGGCGATGCCGAACGCGGACCCCCGGTTCATCGCGGTGCTGGCGGACCTGGTCGAGGCCCGTCTGGGATAGGACCGGACGGGGCGGGTGTGGTGTCTTTCTTACACCGTAGATGGTCGGCGGGTGGGTAGAATGATCGTCGACTCGTCAACGGGGAGGACGGAAGCAGATGGGCGTACTGAAGAAGATGGTTCTGGGGCGGTGGGCCCTGCGGTGGCTCATGCGGGGCAGCCCGGCCGCCGTGGCCGCCAAGCTGGCGGCGGTGGGGTTGTTCGGCGCGTGGAAGTGGCGCCGGGAGCAGAAGCGGGAGCGGGCGGAGAGCGCGGCGCGCGAGATCCCGGCGGAGTACGAGGTGGTGGGGCCCGGGGCGCTGAATCCGCCGGAACCCGCCACTTCGCCGGGGGGTACCTCCAGTTCGAACGACGCCGGCCGGACGGCCGGGATGGATGGACATACATGAGGAGGATACCGATGCGCAATGGAACCATTCTGGCTGCCGCGCTCGCGCTCGCCTTCTGGGCGGCGCCGGCCGTGGCGCAGGACGTGGAGGCGCCCGCGGACACGACCGTGGTGCCGGCCCCGCCCGACACGACCACGCTGACCGAGAGCGTCGAAGAGGCGGCGGACGCCGTGGCCGAGGATATCGATGAGGCCGCCGACGAGACCGTCGACGCGGCCGAGGCCGTGGCGGACGAGACCGGTGAGGCCGTCGGCGCGGCGGTGGAGGAGATCGACGAGACCGCCGACGAGGTCGCCGAGGAGACCGCCGAGGCCGTCGAGGACGAGGAGCCGGTCGTCGAGCAGCACGACTGGGAGTTCGCCCTGTCGGCGACCGAGAGCGGGGCCGGAGCCAGTGGCGAGGTCCAGGTCACCGAAGGCGAGTCCGGCCGCACGTTCGTGGTCGAGGTCGCCGGACTTCCGCAGGTGGACCAGCTCGATCAGCCCGGCCGCGACGTGAACGCCTACACGGTCTGGGTCGTGCCGTCGAAGGAGCGCGTGGCCGAGGCGACCCTGGCGGGCGTCCTGACGGCGGATCCCGAGTCCGGTGAGGGCGCCTTCGAGGGGACCACCCCGCTGGCCACGTTCGGCGTGATCGTCACGGCCACGGAGGACGGGGCCCCGGAGCGGATCGGCGGGGTGCCGGTCCTGACGGGGATCCCCGTGACCCCCGCGGCCGAGATGGCCGAGCCCGAGGCCGAGGCCGAAGCGGCGCCCGAGGCGAACGAGCCCGCCGCCGAGGTGACGGCCGAAACGCCGCCCGCGGCGGAGACGGACGCGTCGGTGGAGACCCCGACCGCGCCGGAGGCCGAGGTGGCCGACGAGCCCGCCCCGGAGGAGCCCGCGACGCCCCAGCCATAACCAGGTTCCGTCCGGGCCGTCCGAGGGGGCGGCCGCGGACGGATCAAGGCCTCCACGGGGGCGCCACGATTCGCGGATGACACCGCGGTCGTCCGGCATTCTCCGGAAACGTCCGATGCGATGACCGCCGTCCGGCGGGAAGTCCCCCGCGGAGTCCTCCCCCCCTTCAAGCTCCCGATCCCGAACCAGCGAGGCGACAGATGCGCGGGCCGGCGGGCTTCGGTCGGGTCCGGGATCTTCCGGGTGCCCGGGGCGGCGCGGCCGGCCGGGGTGGGCCGCGGGGGACTTCCCCCCGGACGGTGGCACCGCACAAATGTAGCTGGAGAATCACCGGGGCCCCGCGTGTCATGCACGGCATTTCGGCGCCCCCGTGGACCATCCCGACCGGTCTCGCCGCCCCCCTCCCCACGGCCAGATCCTCATTCCACTCCGACGACGCGCCTTTCCGCGCCCCCCGCTTGACACGCCGTGGAGCCTCATGGTAGGATGGTGGGGCGTTGTGGGATGAGATGGTACAAAATGGGAGGGGAGAGCACTCCACGGTGAAAGCGGGGCAGCCACGTCGTTCTTTGGTCAGTACACCCATTCGGTCGATGAGAAGGGGCGGGTCAGCCTGCCGGCCCGGTTCCGGAACGGCCAGCCGGGCGCCACGTTCGTGGCCACGCGCGGCCTCGGACCGTGCCTCTTCCTCTATCCCGAAGAAGAGTGGGGGAAGGTCCTGGACCGGCTCGAGCGCCAGAAGGCGCGCGTCGACCCGGACCAGCGCCGCCACTACCTCCAGCTCATGCACCACACGGCCGAGGCCACGGTGGACGGGCAGGGACGGATCTCGCTCCCGCCGCATCTCGTGGAGGTCGCGGGCATCGACGCCGAGATCCTGTTCGTCGGCGCCGGCGAGGTCATCGAGATGTGGGACCCCGCGCGCTACCACGAGTTCGTCGGCGAGGCGCGGGAGGATTTCGATGCCTGGCGCGCCCGGTTCCTGTAGGCCGATGGACAAGGAGGCGAACGCGCCGCGGGCCTGGCACGCGCCAGTGCTCCTGGCGGAGACGCTGGACGCGCTCGCCCCGGCGAGCGGCGGCACGTACCTGGACGGCACCCTCGGCGACGGGGGACACGCGGAGGCGATCCTCGAGGCCTCGGCCCCCGATGGCCGCCTGGTGGGGCTGGACCGGGACCCGGACGCCCTGGCGAGGGCGGGCGAGCGGTTGGCCCGCTTCGGCGACCGGGTGGAGCTCCACGAGATGAACTTCGCCGGGATCGGCGACACCCCCGCGACCGCCGCCTGGCGGTTCGACGGCGCGGTCCTCGATCTCGGCGTGTCTTCACTGCAGATCGACGAAATGGCGCGCGGCTTCAGCTACCGGCAGGACGCTCCACTGGATATGCGGATGGGGCCCAGAGGGGAACCTGCATGGAGTCTGCTGACGCGCGCCGACATCGACGCTCTCACCGCGATCTTCCGGAACTACGGTGAGGAGCGGTACGCCCGATCGATCGCCCGCGCGATCGTCCGGGAACGGGAACGGGGACCCATCGAGTCGACCGGCCGGCTTCGCGATATCGTGGAGTCGGCGGTCCCCGCTTCCACCCATCCACTGAAAGCGGTCGCCCGGGTCTTCCAGTCCCTCCGGATCGCGGTGAACGACGAGCTGGTGTCGCTGGAGCGCGGGTTGCCGCGCGTCTTCGAGCGCATCGTCGTGGGCGGTCGCCTGGCGGTGATCGCGTACCACTCGCTGGAGGACCGCATCGTGAAGCGGTTCCTGCGGGCCCTGGAGAACGACTGCGTCTGCCCGCCGGACTTTCCCGTCTGCCGGTGCGACGAGGTGGCGGAGATCCGCGCCCTGAACCATCGGCCGATCCGGCCGGGGCCGGCCGAAGTGGCGATGAACCCGCGGTCGCGGAGCGCCCTTCTGCGGGCCGCCGAGCGCATCCGCCCGGCCGCCTGAACCGCCGCCGTGAACGCCTACGTCCACGAGTACCAGAAGATCGAGCGGAAGGCGCGGCGGCGTGAGCGGTTTCTGGTCCGCTACCTGCCCGCCCTGCTCCTGATCGCCGGAAGCGTGGTCGTCGGCAAGATCTATCTCCAGTCGGTGGCGATCGAATGGTCCCACCGGGTGATGGAGCGAAAGACGCTGGCCCGCGAGCTCCAGCTCCAGAACGAGGACCTGGAACGGGCCATCGCCGGGCTCACGACGCGTGATCGCGTGGCCCGCGCCGCCGCCGAGCGCCTGGGGATGGTCGCGCCGAGCGAAGAGGACATCGTGTGGCTGCCCGTGGCCGACCATTCGGCCCGGACCCCGCGCGAACCGGCCGACGGGGATCGGGGTCCCGGGGCCGTCCTCTCCGCCTGGATCGACGACCTCTGGCAGGAGGAAGCGCTCGCGCTGACCAGCCGATAGGAGACCCGTCGCCGTGGAAGCCAGACGTCTAGACATCTCCCGGCGCCGACAGCGGGTCTTCTATCTGCTGCTGGTCGTCTTCTCCGCGCGCCTGGCGTGGACGCTGATCGATGTCCAGGTCCTGTCCCACGCGGACTGGGTCGCGGAAGCCCAGAAGCAGCAGAAGAAGCGGGTCGTCATCCAGCCGGAGCGCGGCCGGATCTTCGACAGGAACGGTGTCCCCCTCGCCATCAACCGGGAGCAGTACGAGATCTATCTGATCCCGCGGCGGATCGAGGATCCGGATCGGTTCGTCGAGGAGCTCACCCGGGTCATGCCGTTCGACGAGGCCGAGATCCGGGCGAAGATCGCCCGCGGCGGGTGGTACCAGCGGCTGATCCGCGGAGTGGACAGGGAGACCGTCCAGCGGCTGGACCAGGCCGCGATCGCCGGAGTGGGGGTCGAGACCTACCGGCTCCGGCACTACCCCTACGGCACTCTCGGTGGCGCGCTCCTGGGCGGCGTGGACGTCGACAACGTCGGGATCGAGGGGCTGGAGCTGCAGTACGACGAGGCCCTCCGGGGCCGGCCTGGATTCGCCATCCATCAGCGGGACGCCCTGGGCCGGGAATATCCGAACTTCACCTACCCGCTCGAGCCGGCGGTCCACGGCAAGGACATCTACCTCACGATCGACGTTGGGCTCCAGGAGATCGTGGAGGGGGCGCTCGACCAGGCGGTGACGAACAGCCGCGCGCTCTCGGGCAGCATGGTGGTGGTGGACCCCCGGACCGGCGAGATCCTGGCGCTCGCCAGCCAGGGAACCCCGGAGGCCGAGGCCGAGAGCTCCACCCGCACCAACCACGCGGTGGTGGACCAGTTCGAGCCGGGCTCGACGTTCAAGGTGGTGACCCTGGCGGGGCTCTACGAAGAGGGGCTGGCCACGCCCGCCGACTCTCTCTACTGCGAGAACGGGACCTGGAGCCACGCCGGCCGGGTGCTGACCGACGTCCATCCCTACGGCTGGTTGAGCGTGGAGGAGGTGATCGAGGAGTCGTCGAACATCTGCGCGGCCAAGCTGGCCGACCGGCTGGGGGACGAACGGCTCTACGAGTACGCGCGGCGCTTCGGCTTCGGCCTGCCCACGGGGCTGGACTTTCCCGGCGAGCCGCGCGGCCTGCTGAAACGGCCGGACCAGTGGTCGGCGATGACCACGGCCTCGGTGGCGATGGGGTACGAGGTGATGGTGACGTCGGTCCAGATGGCGATGGGGTTCGCCTCGATCGCCAACGGCGGGGAGCTGCTGCGGCCGTACCTGGTATCGAAGGTGCTGTCCCCGGAGGGGAAGCTGGAGTTCGAGGGCGAGACGCAGCGGGTTCGCCGCGTGATGAAGGCGGAGACGGCGCGTCTGGTGACGCGCGCCCTGGCGCGGGTGGTCGAGAGCGGCACGGCGCAGAGCGCGCAGATCGACGTGCTGCCCGTCGCTGGCAAGACCGGCACCGCCCGCAAGATCGGCGTGGGCGGCTACGTCCGCGGTCGCTACACCAGCTCGTTCGCCGGCTTCTTCCCGGCGTTCGACGCCCGCTACGTGGTGTTCGTCCGGATCGACGAGCCGGTGGGGGCCTTCTACGGCGGGGCGGTGGCCGCGCCCGTATTCCGCCAGGCGATGGAGTCGTCGCTGATCTCCGAGACCCTCGACGTGACGCCGTCCCTGGTTGGACGGATGCGCTCCC
>CAZUIY010000205.1:0-7882 GCA_964619975.1 uncultured Gemmatimonadales bacterium | reverse complement strand
GCCCGTGGGGCCGATCATGATGATGTTGTTGGGGAGGATCTCGTCCCTCAGCTCCTCCTCCACCCGCAGCCGGCGCCAGCGGTTCCGGAGCGCGATCGCCACCGCCCGCTTGGCCTCGTTCTGGCCGATGATGTACTTGTCGAGCTCGGCCACGATCTGCCGCGGCGTGAGGGCCTCCGAGAGGTCGTCGCCGCCCTCGTCGTACGGGGGCGCGGCCGGATCGCGGACGGGTGGAGCGTCGGGGCGGTCGTTCATGAGCGGCTCATCTCCAGGATCGTCAGATTGGTGTTCGAATAGATGCAGATCTCGCCGGCGATCGTGAGCGAGCGCTCCACGATCTCGCGGGCGCCGAAGTCGGTGTTCTCCAGGAGCGCCCGCGCCGCCGACTGGGCGTAGGGGCCGCCGGAGCCGATCGCCAGCACCCCGTCGTCGGGCTCGATCACGTCGCCGGTTCCCGAGACCAGCAGGGTGTGCGAGGCGTCGCAGATCGCGAGGAGCGCCTCGAGCCGCCGGAGCGCCTTGTCGGAGCGCCAGTCCTTGGCCAGCTCGACCGCCGCCTTGGGCAGGTTGGTCGGCCAGCGTTCCAGCTTCTCCTCGAACTTCTCGAACAGCGTGATCCCGTCGGCGGCGGCGCCGGCGAAGCCGGCCAGGATCCGGCCGTCCTTGAGCCGCCGGACCTTCGACGCGCGGCTCTTCATCACGGTGTCCCCGAGCGTCACCTGGCCGTCCCCGCCCAGCGCCACCTGATCCTCGCGGCGGACCGACAGGATGGTGGTGGCGCGAACGCGGACCAGGCGGCCGGAATCGGGCATCAGCGGACCTCTCGGCATGTCACTCCTTCGGCGACGAACGGTGGACGGCCTTCACGCATGGGGGTGCGCCAGGTCGTAGGCGGCCTTCAGCCGCTCGCGGGACAGGTGCGTGTAGAGCTGGGTCGTGGACAGCGACTCGTGGCCGAGGAGCTCCTTGACCGCCAGGATGTCGGCGCCGCCGTCCAGCAGGTGGGTGGCGAAGGAGTGGCGGAGCGTGTGGGTCGAGACCCCCTCGCGGCCGGCCACGCGACGGAGGGCCTTCCCCACCACCCGCTGGATCTGGCGCACCGACAGCGGCGCTCCCGTGCGGGTCGTGAAGACGCGGCCGGCGCCGGTCGGATGGACCTCCCGCCACGCGTCGAGCGCCGCGCCCGCCGAGCGGGTGAGCGGCACGCGGCGCTCCTTGTCGCCCTTGCCGACCACCCGCACCGTGCCGCCGGCCACGTCCCGCCACTCGATCCCGGCGATCTCGGCCACGCGGAGCCCGGCGCCGTAGCCGACCTCCAGGAGCGCCGCCTGGCGCCGCTCGTAGAACCCGCCGCCCTCGGCGGCCCGATCCAGCGCCCCCGCCAGCTCGTCGGCCCGCATCACTTCGGGCAGCCGCCGGCCCGGCCGCGGCAGCCGGACCGGCTGGGCCGGGTTGGCCGCGGCCCACCCCTCGCGGCAGGCGTGGCGCCAGAACCCGCGGAGCGCCGACAGGCGGCGGGCGATGGAGCGCCGGTCGAGACCCCGGCGGGCGCCGTGGGCGAGGAACGCGCGGACGTCCTCGGACGTGACGTCATCGAGATCGGGATCCGGCGTCCCCAGGTGGTCGGCGCAGAACGCCGCCCACTCCGCCAGGTCGCGGCCGTAGGCGTCGATCGTGTGGCGGCTGTAGCGGCGGACCGCCGAGAGGTACTCCAGCCAGTCGTCCACCCGCGCGGTCGCGGGGCCGGGGCTCACGCGGCCACCCCGCCCGGCAGCGCGGCGTCCCGCCACGTCTCGAGGGCGGCCAGGGCGCGCTGGCTCTGGAGCGCCCGGCGGGCCTTGCGGCCGCCCGGCACCCGGCCCGCGGCCGGGACCAGGCCGAAATTGGCGTTCATCGGCTGGAACGACGCCGGGTCCGCCTCGCGCAGGTAGCGGTACAGCCCGCCGATCATCGACTCGGGCGGCGGGAGTGATGGCTCCTCGTCGCCCAGCACCCGGACCACGTTCCACGCCGCCACCAGGCCGGACATGATCGACTCCACGTATCCCTCGACGCCGGTCAGCTGGCCGGCGAAGAAGAGAGCCGGCCAGCCGCCCCCGGCGGGCCGGCCGTACGCGTCCAGCGCCGTGGGAAAGGCGAGGAACGTGTTCCGGTGGATCTGCCCCATCCGCAGAAACTCGGCCTCCGCCAGCGCCGGCACGATGCCGAACACCGCCTTCTGCGCGCCGTAGCGCATGCGGGTCTGGCAGCCGACCAGGTTGAACATCGATCCCTCGGCGTTCTCCTTCCGGAGCTGGAGAACCGCGTGCGCCTCGCGGCCGGTCCGGGGGTCCCGCAGGCCGACCGGCTTCATCGGGCCGAACCGCAGGGTCTCGCGGCCCCGCCGGGCCATCTCCTCGATCGGCAGGCACCCCTCGAAGAACAGGACGTCCCGCTCGAACTCGGCCAGCGGGTAGAGGTCCCCGGTCAGGAGGCCGTCCACGAACGCCTCGTACTCCTCGGCGGTCAGCGGACAGTTCAGGTAGTCGTCGCCGCCCTTGCCGTAGCGCGACGCCGCCCAGAACTCGCCCTCGACCAGCGACTCGCGCGAGACGATCGGGCTGATGGCGTCGAAGAACGCCAGGTGCTCCTCGCCGAGGACATCGGCGATCCGGCGGGACAGGGCGTCGGAGGTGAGGGGTCCGGTGGCGACGATCGTGGGCTCGGCGGGATCCAGCTCCGCGCGCTCGGCCCGGACCAGCTCGATCCGGGGCTCGGCTTCGACCGCCTCCGTCACCAGCGCGGCGAACCGCTCGCGATCCACGCCCAGCGCCGACCCGGCCGGGATCCGCGCCTCCAGCGCGATCTCGAGGAGCCGGCACCCCAGCCGCTCGAGCTCGGCCTTCAGCAGGCCGTGGGCGTTCTCCGGGTCCATCGTCTTGAACGAGTTGGAGCAGACCAGCTCGCCCAGCCGGTCGGTCCGGTGCGCCGGCGTGGGGACCCCGGGGCGCATCTCCCAGAGCCGCGACGCCACGCCGAAGCGGGCCAGCTGGAGGGCCGCCTCGCTGCCGGCCAGTCCGCCCCCGATGATCTCGACCCGGGTCACTTCTTCCGCTTCTTCCGTTTCTTCTTCTTCGGCGCGACCGCCGCCCGGTCCGCCAGCAGGCGGACGGCGAGGTCGAACGTGACGTCGTCGGGCGACGTGCCCTTGGGAATGCTGGCGTTGGTGTCGCCGTCGGTGACGTAGGGGCCGTAGCGGCCGTCGCGGAGCTCGATCGGCGCGCCGGTGACGGGCGAGGGGTCGAAGGTCTGGAGCGGTTCGGCCCGGGCGCCGCGCGCGCGGCCCCGCTTGGGCTGGGCCAGGAGCTCCAGCGCCTGGTCGAGCCCCACCTCGAGCGGGGATACGTCCGCCGGCAGGCTCCGGGTGTCGGAGCCGCGCTTGACGTACGGCCCGTACCGGCCGGTGTGCGCCTGGACGGGCTCGCCCTCGGGATCCTCGCCCAGGGTCCGGGGCAGGGACAGGAGCCCCACCGCGGTATCCAGGTCGATCGAGCCGGCGTCCATCCCCTTCAGGAGCGAGGCCCGCTTCGGCTTCTCGCCCCCCTCCTCGGCCTCGCCGAGCTGGACGTACGGCCCGTAGCGCCCCGTCTTCAGGTAGACCGGCTGCTCGGTCTCCGGATCGACGCCCAGCGGCTCGTCCGCCAGGCGGGCCTGCTCGAGCAGCTCGCCGGCCTTCTCCAGCGTCACCTCGTCGGGCGGCAGGTCCTCGGGCAGGGACGCCCGATTCTCGCCCTGCTGGACGTACGGGCCGTAGCGCCCGACCCGGACCACCACCGGGTCCTCCCCCTCCGGCACGCCGATCTCGATGGTGCAGACGTCGCGGGCGTCGACCTCCTCGGACTTGTTCTCCAGGAGCTCCTTCAGGCCCGGTTCGCCGTTGCCGAAGTAGAACCGCCGCAGGTACTCGACGTGCTCCAGCTCGCCGCGGCTGATCGAGTCGAGCTCGTCCTCCATGCCGGCGGTGAACTCGTAGTCGACCAACTCGGGCAGGTGCCGCTCCAGGAGACGCGTCACCGAGATCGCCACCCAGGTGGGGACCAGCGCGTTCCCCTTCTTGTAGACGTATTCGCGGTCCTGGATCGTCTCCAGGATCGAGGCGTAGGTGCTCGGCCGGCCGATCCCCCGCTGCTCCAGGGCGTTCACCAGGGAGGCCTCCGTGTAGCGCGCGGGCGGCTGCGTGGTGTGGCCCTTCACCTGCAGGTCCAGCCGCTCCACCGCCTGTCCTTCCTCGACGGCCGGCAGGATCGCCTCCTGGTCGGCCAGGTCGGCCTCCGGGTCGTCGCTTCCCTCGACGTACGCCCGCAGGTAGCCCGGGAAGTCGATCGTCTTGCCGCGGGCCTGGAACGTGGCGCCGCCGCCCTCCACGGTCACCGTCATGCGGCGCCCCCGGGCGTCGGCCATCTGGCTGGCCACGGTCCGCTTCCAGATCAGCTCGAACAGGCGGTACTCGTCGCTGTCGAGCCGTCCCCTGAGCGCGCCGGGGAACTCGAACGGGTGCCCCGCCGGCCGGATCGCCTCGTGGGCCTCCTGCGCGTTCTTGACCTTCGACGCGTAGACCCGGGGCGTGGCGGGCAGGTAGTCGTCGCCGTACTCCGCCCGGACCAGATCGCGGGCCGCCTCTACCGCCACCCGGGCCAGGTTGGTGGAGTCGGTTCGCATGTAGGTGATGTGGCCGTTCTCGTAGAGGCCCTGGGCCACCCGCATGGTGCGCCGCGCCGAGAACCCGAGCTTGCGGTTCGCCTCCTGCTGCAGCGTGCTGGTGGTGAAGGGGGGCGCCGGCCGCGACGTGTACGGCTTCTCCTCGACCCCGGTGACCTGGAACTCCGCGTCGTCCAGCCGCTCGGCCAGCGCGGCCGCCTGGGCCTCGTCCATGAGCAGGAGGCCCTCGCCCCGCGGCAGGCCCGTGGCCGAGTCGAAGTCCCGGCCGCTCGGAACCTTCAGGCCGTCGGCGGCCACCAGGGCCGCCTCGAACGACGCGCTCCCCCTGGGAGCGAAGCGCGCCAGCAGGTCGTGCCAGCTGGCGGTCTTGAACCGCCGGCGCTCCCGCTCGCGCTCCACCACAAGGCGGACCGCCACGCTCTGGACCCGGCCGGCGGAGAGCTTGGGGCCGATCTTCCGCCACAGGAGCGGCGAGACCTCGTAGCCGAACAGCCGGTCGAGGATCCGCCGCGCCTCCTGCGCCCGGACCATCCCCTGGTCGATCCCGCGCGCGTTCTCCAGGGCGCCCTCGATCGCCTCGCGGGTGATCTCGTGGAACACGAGCCGGCGGACGGGCACGTCCGGCTTCAGGAGCTCCACCAGATGCCAGCTGATCGCCTCGCCCTCGCGGTCCTCATCCGTGGCCAGCCAGAGGGTCTCGGCGTCCTCCAGCAGGCGGCGCAGCTTGGTGATCTGCTTCGACTTGCCCGGCACCATGACGTAGATCGGCTCGAAGTCGGCCTCGACGTTGACGCCCAGTCGTGCCCACGGCTCGTCCTTGAACCGGGCGGGGATCTCTTTGGCCCCCCGCGGGAGATCCCGCACGTGCCCGATGGAGGCCTCGACGGTGTAGCCGGGGCCGAGGAACCGCTCGATCGTCCGCGCCTTGGCCGGGCTCTCGACGATCACCAGATTGGGCCGCCCCTCGCCCGCGCCCGATTTCCGGGCGGGCGTCTTCTTCCGCTTCTTCGCTGCTTTCTTCGTCGCCATTCCCCTCAATATACGCTCGGGCCGATACGGAACGAACGAGCGGGGCGCCCCCTGGGGACGCCCCGCCGTCTATACGATACGCTGCGTGATCGGTTCCGTGCTCAGCCTCCGCCGCCTCCGCCGCCTTCGTCGTCGTCTTCCTCTTCCTCCTGGGGCACGAACACCTCGCCGGTGATCGTGAAGGTGGCGGTGGCCGCCGCGGTGGGCGAGAAGGCGACCACCACGTTGCTCCCCTCCGTCGGGTCGAAAAGCTGGTTGCTGGCGACGCCGTTGGAGTTGGTGACGGTCTGGCCCACCAGGAGCCGCCCGCCACCGTCCGCCAGGAACCACTGGATCGGGGCGCCGGCGACCGGGTTGCCGAAGGCGTCGAGCGCCTGCACGACCATCGGGTTCGGATCACGGCCCTTGTAGCCGTCGCTGCCGAACTCGTTGAGCGTGTCGATCACCACCGTCTGGGTCTCGCCCGAGATCGGAATCAGCTGGGCGATCCGGAGCGTCGGCCGCGCGGTGGCGCCGAACGTCACCGACGCCTGCGCCTCGGAGCCCGCCAGCCCGGTCACGGTCCGGGCGGTCACCACGTGCGCGCCTTCCATGGAGCCGTACCTGAGATACGCCCGGGCCATGCCGCTGGCGTCGGTCTGGACCACGACCTGGCTCTGGAACGGCCCGTTCGGGTCGGCGGCGACTCCGGCGTCGGTCCCCTGCGACGTCGTCAGGACGAACGTGACGGGGTGGTCCGCGACGGGGAAGCCGTCCGGGTTCACCACCCGCACGGCCAGGGGCTGATCGGCCACCGTTCCGGTTTCGCCGGACTGGTTGTCCCCGCTGATCCGGGTCAGGCTGGCGGCCTCGCTGGGATCGTTCAGCACCAGGAAGGTGAACCGACGGGTGTCGACCCCGCCGGCGCCGCCCACCATCGCCTCGATGATCACCGTGCCCGCGCTGAGCGGCCGGAAGAGCACCTCGGTGTAGCCCTGGTCGTTCGTGAGCGTGCTGTCGGCGCTGAAGACGCCGGAGCCCACCAGAACGGTGTATTTCACCACGGCGGAGCGCACCGGGCGGCCCTCGTCGTCCAGCACCCGCACGCGGATCGGTGTGTCGAGCAGGACTCCGAACTGGGCCAGCAGCTCCTGCGGCGTCACCGCGATGAGATGGGGGCTGCCGTCCAGGACCACCGTGTTCGAACCCTGAAGGCTCCCGTCGCACGCGACGGTGGACCCGGCGGCGGCGGCCACGAGGACGCCGAAGACGGCGCGGCGGAAAAAGCGAAGCGTCATGGCCGAGTCTCCTTGCAAGAAGCGAACCATTTATGACTCATCCCGTGGTCCCACGGATCGTCTCCACCCGCCGGTACGGCTGGTAGAGGCCCGGGGAACAGAGAGGCAGGTACACCTCGTAGGCGGCGGTCCCGACGGTGGTGTAGACCGGGACTCCGCGGAACTGGCCGACCGCGATGATCTCGCGGGCGTCGAGCCGGGTGGGCGAGCCGAACTTGAGCCACTGCTCGCCGTTGTGGAGGAGCGGCTGATCGGAGCGGTACCACGTCTGGTCCTCCACGCAGACCATCGTCACCACCTCTTCGTCCACCGCCTCGACCGGTACCACGTACGGAGTGACGAAAATCAGCAGGTCCCGCTTCTCCGACCGCCGGCGCTCACTCCGGAACAGGCCGCCCAGGATCGGGATGTCCTTCAAGACCGGAATCCCGGACCGGACGTTGGAGACGTCCTGCACGGTCAGGCCGCCGATCACCGCGGTCTCGCCGTCGTCCACCAGGATCTCCGACGTGGCGCGCTGGGTGTTGAAGGTGACCCCGATCGCCGGATCCGTGACCGCCACGCCGGACCGCTCCGCGTGGAGCCGCATCAGGACCTTCCCGGCGGAGGTGATGTGCGGCGTCACCCGCAGGATGATGCCGGTCTCGATCAGCTCCACGGAGGCCTGGGCGGTCGGCGTGTCGGCCCCGATGTCCAGGACGCGGATCGGCGTCCGTTCGCCGACGAAGATCTCGGCGGTCAGGTTGTTCAGCACCGTCGTCTGCGGCTCCGCCTGCACGTCGGCCATCTCACGCTGCTCGAGCGCCTGTAGCAGGCCACCCACGTTCAGGCCGGAGGCGAGCGTCCCGATGGACAGGTCGAGGAACGGATCGGCGATC
>CAZUIY010000204.1:0-3234 GCA_964619975.1 uncultured Gemmatimonadales bacterium | reverse complement strand
GACCTTTGGTCGGCGTCGCCGCACCGCTCGGGATGCTGGTCTTATTCAAGCTTGGGAAGTTTCGCGGCTGGTATCTCGCCCAGTTTTTCGCCGGCTTCTGCCTGATCGCCAATGGTGTCTACATCGGCATTGGTTCCTTTGAAGGCATCGGCGATGCCGGTGATCTCATCAAGCATGGAAGCCCAGTTTGGTCCTTGTGGCTCTTCGGGCTGATCTCCGTACCGCTCGGCCTATTTCTCTGGAATGGATTAGGTTCCCACTTTGGTCTGGGAAGGACAGATGACGCGGTCAGTCGGCAAGCGACCTACACGTCGTGCGGACTGTTGATCTTGATTGTGGTCGTAGAAGTGGCCTTTAGCCTTGCGTAATTGCGAGCCTGGAATTGGTCAGGTCGCACGGGCAAGTGGGCCGAATGAACATGATCCTGCGAAGGCCGACAGATCTGTTTCCACAAGCCTCGATGATCCGATGCGTCCATGCCGAGCATTCGCTACGGCGTCGGTTCAATCTTCTGCGACTACGTTTCGGCGAGCCGCATCTCGACCCCACATCGGCCATCCGGTCAGACTGGGATCTCCCGTGTCGATACAAACCAATTGACCTTCTTGGGACTGGGCGAAAAATCGCTTCGCCTATCGATCGTTTTCCTCTCGTGTTTTCTTGAGCATATAGAGGCTCACGCCAATCACCACCGTGGTGATAAGGATCGCTGTTAAGCCACCAACGCCCGTTTCAACTGGGTGACTCCTAGCACCAAACGGGATTATGGGGATTTGGTCTTCAGCTTGAAATCGAACGCAGTTATACTTCCGCGACTGGATCAGCGGTGTCGCAGTCAAGGAGGTTACTGCTCATGGCCAAGGATGGCGAAGCGTTCGATCAGTGGATCGACCAAGCGAAGATTCCACCCCGGTTGCGGTCTCCCAAACATCTGGCCGTCTTGCAGGCGGCTTTTGCCTTTCTCCAACAGGCGGGCGATGACTACGCCAGCAAGCGGATGGTCGCCCATTTTCTTCTGCATTGTCAGTTGGATTGGAAAATCGCTCAGGTCGCGCGCCTCGTCGGGGTCACACGTCCCACCGCCTCGCGACAGAATCAACTCTCCTCCCGACAGGTCGTCCGCGAGATTCAGCATCGACTCTCCGGCCGGCCCTACGGAAAACTCCTTCCCCGCTATGCCGGACCGATTGCCCAGTTCCTGCTCACCCACAAAAACGCCAGCCGCGATGACGTGCTCGATTTTATCGAAGCGACTTGGGACTTCCGCGTGTCGCTCACCGCGCTGCACAACTTCCTCAAAAAGTATGGTTTGGATCGTTCCTCGTTGGACCAGGCCACTGCGGACGAACCGTCTCACCCGGCGGAGGACGAACAAGCACTGATCGAGGTTCTTGAACAACCGCCTGCCAGCGGCTTGTCCCTGCCGACACCGCCGGAGGATTTTTTTTTGGACACACGCAGTATGCCGGAGCCTTCTTGTTGATGCCTCAGGTGCTGCACTGGTGGAGCATCGCCCAGCAGTGCTTCTCGGATGAGCACGGTTCGCTGGAGCGCGGGTTTTTGACCAGCGTGTTCATGTCGATCTGCGAGATCGAACGCGTCTTTCATTTGGACGAAGTCGACGATTCCGGCTTCGGCCTGCTGACCGGCAGCCCCAGCGGCCACCCACCCTCGCGGCACAGCGTCGGGGCCTGGCGGAAACATCTGTTGTGGAATGAAGTCGATCGCTTCTGCCATCGCACCAGTCCTTGGGACCTGCTGCAGGGAGTGGATTCGCTGCTCAGCTTCGACGAACACTCGATTCCCCGCTGGACGAAGAAGTTTTCGATTCCCAAGGGCTATGTCACCACGCGTAACAAATACATGCGGTGCGAGAAGTTGTACTACGGATACGCTCTGCGGCAGCGGCGGTTTGTGACGGTCAAAGCCACGCCGGGGAACGTGGAGTTGCGTGATGTGTCGGGGTTGCTGACGCGGCGCGTGTTGCGTTTTGGGCAACCCGCTTCGTTGCACGCCGTGTTTGACGCCGGAGCTGGCAAGAGTGACGCCGACGTACGCGGTTTGTTGACGCTGGCCGACGAGACCGCGGAGCTGGACGTCACCTTGCGGGCCTGTCGTTATCCGCACCGAGTCAAGTTGTGGAAAGGACTGCCGGCCGATCAGTTCCTGAGCTACCAAGAGCCGGGCGATTGTGAAGGCGCGCCGCCGAAAGAAGTGCGTCTGGCGGAGACGACGACCGTGCTGAAGGGGGAAAGCGAAGCGGATGCCGTACGGACGATTGTCTGCCGCCAAGTGATACCTGGTCCCAAGAAGGATCGTTGGCATCCGCTGTACACGAGCCTGGATGCGGAGCGAGCACTGCCGCGTGAGGTGTTGGAAGAGTTCCGTGAGCGTCAGCACCACGAGCAGGGCTACCGCGTGGAAGTCCACGATGCGTTCTTGAACGCGGCTCGTTGTGGCTACGACAAAGACAGTCCCGATCGCAAGCGTCCCCGCTTTTGCCGAGGTCCCTTGCAACTGCTGGGTTGGCTGGTGGGCTTGTTGTACAACGCCTGCGGCGACTTTGCGGCGGAACTGGGGCCGGCGTGGGAAGGCAGTTTCATCCGCACGTTGCGGCGCACGTTTTTCAACAGACCGGGGAAGTTGTATTGCACACCCACGTCGTTGATCGTCTATTTCGACCGCGAGTTCGCCTACCAAGGCGACGTGCTGCCCGTGATCGACCGCATCAACGCCGAGCAGCATCGTATTCCGTGGCTGGACAATCGCTTACTGGTCCTCTCGATCAGCCCCGATGCCAACCCACGCCCCGGACCGTAAAACCTCATTCGTTACGCGCCACAGCCATAATCCCGTTTGGTGCTAGCATTCGAGAACACGTAGGCGGCGACAGCAGCCAGGAACAGGGGGGTGAGCAAGAGCAGTAAGAAACCAGCAGCCCACCGAGTGATCACCTCCAGTGAATCATGGAACTGTTTAAGCCCCACGAACCGGTGTCCCGGGGCTTGCCTCGGCGGTTCGTACGGATTCTCGCTGGATTTGTCTCGCTCGCTGGGCATGGTAGTCGCGTCCTGCTAGAGATGTCTTGCTTGGGCCTTCGGACTGGGACCAGCCCACCAGTCCGTCTCGCGATCCTGGACTATCACGATTACGCCGAAGAACCACAAGTAGTGGCGACGCCATCGAGAAGGTGGCGATTGAACCGCATCGGATGCTTCTGGCAACTCCCAGCCA
>CAZUIY010000203.1:0-1415 GCA_964619975.1 uncultured Gemmatimonadales bacterium | reverse complement strand
GGTCAAGCCCCTCGTGGTGGTGTAACGGTCTGATCCTTCGTGGGGTCAGGCGCTGAGTTCGAGGGCGGTGTCGGTGTCCACCTCGTCTCCGGTGTTGGTCACGGTGGTGAGGCGGCAGCGGGTGAGGACTTCGAGGCCGAGGTAGCGGCGGCCTTCGGCCCATTCATCGGTCTGCTCGGCCAGCACCGCACCCACCAGCCTGACGATCGCTGCCCGGTTGGGGAAGATGCCCACCGCGTCGGTGCGGCGACGGATCTCCCGGTTGAGCCGTTCCGCGGGGTTGTTCGACCAGATTTGGGTCCAGACGTCCTTCGGGAACGTCGTGAACGCCAGGATGTCCGCCCGGGCGCCGTCGAGGTGTTCGGCCACCGCCGGCAGCTTCTCCGTGACGTAGTCCAGCAGCCGGTCGAACTGGGCGTCCACCGCCGCGGCGTCGGGTTGGTCGTAGACCGAGTGCAGCATGGCCTTCACGGCCGGCCACATGTTCTTCGGGGTGATGCCCATCAGGTTCGCGGCGTAGTGGGTGCGGCAGCGTTGCCAGACCGCGCCGGGCAGATTGGCGGCGATGGCGTCCTTGAGTCCGGTGTGGGCATCGGAGGTGACGAGGCGGACTCCGGCCAGGCCGCGGGCCACGAGGTCGGCGAAGAACTCGTTCCACGCCGCGCCGGTCTCACTGGTGGCCACGCGCAGGCCCAGGACCTCGCGATGGCCGTCGCCGTTGACCCCGGTGGCCAGCAGCACCACGGCGTTGACGACGCGCCCGCCCTCGCGGACCTTCATGCTCAGCGCATCGGCGGCCACGAACGTGAACGGGCCGGCCTCCCCGAGCGGCCGGTGCCGGAAGGACTCCACCTGCTCGTCCAGCTCGGCGGCCATCCGCGAGACCTGGGACTTGGACAGGGCGTTGATGCCCAGGGTCTTGACCAGTTTGTCCATCCGGCGGGTGGAGACCCCGGCCAGATAGCAGTCGGCGACCACGGTGATCAGCGCGGACTCGGCCCGCTTGCGGCGTTCGAGCAGCCAGTCCGGGAAGTACGTCCCGGAGCGCAGTTTCGGGATGGCCACGTCGACGGTCCCGACCCGGGTGTCCAGGTCGCGGTGCCGGTACCCATTGCGCTGGGCCGTCCGGGCCGTGGATTGCTTGCCCCATTCGGCGCCGACCACCGCGTCGGCGTCGGCGGAGAGCAGGGTGTTGATCATGGTCTGCAGCAGGTGGCGCATCATGTCCGGGGAGGCTTCGGACAGGGCTTCGCTCAGCAGGCCGGCAGGGTCGAGAATATGAGGAGCGGTCATCGTGATGACTCCATTCGAGGGTGCTGTGGAAGGTTCACTCGAAGGATCACACGGTGGCCGCGTCCACGTCTGAGACGACGTGCCGAACCACCGGGCGCTACACCATCATGCGGGACTCAACT
>CAZUIY010000202.1:0-1540 GCA_964619975.1 uncultured Gemmatimonadales bacterium | reverse complement strand
TTCGAGGCCGGCCTGGACGGGCGCTCCGCGGGCGAGACGGTGGAGATCGACGTGTCCTTCCCCGACGACCACCCGAACGAGATGCTGCGCGGCCGGACGCGCCGCTTCCGCGTGACGGTGGCCGAGGTCCGGGAGCGGGTCCTGCCCGAGCTGGACGACGAGCTGGCCCGGACCGTCTCCGGGCTGGAAACGGTCGACGCGCTCCGGGAGCGGATCCGCGCGAACCTGGAGGAGGAGATCGCCGACCAGGCGGCGCGCGAGGTGAACGAGTCGCTGGTGGACCAGATCATCGAGGCGAACGCCTTCGACGTACCGGACCGCCTGGTGGACCGCTACCTCTCGAGCATGATGGCCGACCGCCAGGGGCCGCTGGAGGGCCGGGTGCCCGAGGAACGCCTCGGCGAGGTGCGGGAAGTCCTCCGTCCCGGTGCCGAGCGGGCCGTGCGGCGGTACTATATCCTGAAGCGGATCGCCGAGGCCGAAGGGCTGGAGGCGGACGACGCGGCGCTGGACGCCGCCATCGCCGATCGGATCGACACCGGGCGGGTCTCGGTGCCGGAGGCCCGGCAGCGCCTGGAGAAGGCGGGCGAGCTGGAGGACCTGCGGCATCACCTGACCATGGAGCGCGTGTTCGACTGGCTCCGCGGCCGATCGACGATCGAGACGGCCAACGAATGAAGATCGAGGACCATTCCATCCAGGGGAGAGCGAACCGATGCCATTGATACCCATCGTAGTCGAGCGGACCGGCCGGGGCGAGCGTTCCTACGACATCTACTCGCGCCTGCTCCGGGACCGGATCGTGTTCCTGGGGACGCCGATCAACGACGAGATCGCGAACCTCGTGATCGCGCAGCTCCTGTTCCTGCAGGCCGAGGCGCCGGAGAAGGACATCAACATCTACATCAACAGCCCCGGCGGCGTGGCCTCCGCGGCGCTGGCGATCTACGACACGATCCAGTATCTGGACTGCGACGTCTCCACCATGTGCATGGGGATGGCGGCGTCGGCCGGAGCGCTGCTGCTGGCGGCGGGCGCGGACGGCAAGCGCTACGCCCTGCCCCACAGCCGGGTGATGATCCACCAGCCGCTCGGCGGGGCGCAGGGGCAGGCCACCGACATCGAGATCCAGGCCCGGGAGATCCTCCATCTGAAGGAGAAGCAGATCGAGATCCTGGCGCGCCACACGAAGCAGGACGTGGAGCGTCTGCGGATGGACATGGAGCGCAACTACTGGATGGGCGCCGAAGAGGCGAGGGAATACGGCATGGTTGATGCTGTTTTGACGCGCCGGGAGGAACGCAAGGACGGCAACGGCGGCGGGAACGGCGAAGTCACTCGAGAGGAAAGCGACTAGCGGATGGCCAACGGGTACGACAACAGAGGTAGTCGAGGTGGCGGGGACGAGCTGCGCTGCTCGTTCTGCGGCAAGAGCAAGGAGCACGTCCAGAAGTTCATCTCCGGCCCCAGCGTCTACATCTGCAACGAGTGCATCAAGCTCTGCAACGAGATCCTCGAGGAGGAGGCGATGCAGGGCCAG
>CAZUIY010000201.1:0-6469 GCA_964619975.1 uncultured Gemmatimonadales bacterium | reverse complement strand
ATGGTCCTGGCGGTGGCTCTCACCGCCGCGACGGTCGCCGCCGGCTGCGCCACGAGCTCGGTCCGGATCGGCGACCTGCTGGACGACCCCGGCCGCTACGACGGCGAGACCGTCCGGGTGAAGGGAGAGGTCCGCGAATCGATCGGGGGGTTCGGCCGCGGCGCCTACCGTCTCGATGACGGGACGGGTACGCTCAACGTCGTCAACGAGTCGGGTGGCGCGCCGCGCGAGGGCGCGCGGGTCGGGGTCGAGGGCACGTTCCGCTCCGTGTTCACGTTCGGGGACCGCACCGAGGCGGTCCTGATGGAGCGCGACCGCTTCGACCCGTAGCGCCGCCCGGCGCCGCGAGAGGGGGCGAGCGTGGTCGTCGTGCGTCGAGTGGGAGTGCTGTCGATGGGCAAGATGGTGGGCGCGGTCTACGCCGGGCTGGGGCTGCTGATGGGCGTGATCTTCGCCCTGTTCACGATCGTGGCGTCGGTGATCGGCGCCGCTTCGGCGGGCTCCGGCGAGCCGCTGGTCGGGATCGCCATGGGGCTGGGGGCGCTGGTCGGGATGCCGCTCTTCTACGGCCTCATGGGGTTCGTCGGGGGCATCCTGACGGGCGCCGTCTACAACTTCGTGGCGGCCCGGATGGGCGGAGTCGAGCTCGAATGGGCGGAAGCGGGGTGAGCGGCCCGCCGGTCCGCTGCGCCTGGGCCCGGACCGAGCGGTCGATCGCCTACCACGACGAGGAGTGGGGCGTGCCGGTCTCCGACGACCGGCGGCTCTTCGAGATGCTGGTCCTGGAGGGCGCGCAGGCCGGGCTGTCCTGGGAGACGATCCTCGGGAAGCGGGAGGGATACCGGCGGGCGTTCGAGGGGTTCGACCCCGCGGCGGTCGCCGCCTTCGACGCCGCCCGGGTGGACCGGCTGGTGGAGGACGCCGGCATCGTCCGCCATCGGGGGAAGATCGAGTCGGCCGTGACGAACGCCCGGGCGCTCCTGGCCCTGACGGCCGAGCACGGCTCGTTCGCCGACTGGCTCTGGCGCATGGCGCCGGACGGGCCGCGGACGAACCGGTGGCGCGCCACCGCCGAGCTGCCGGCGAGCACCGAAGAGTCCGCGCGGCTCTCGTCGGAGCTCCGTCGGCGCGGCTTCCGGTTCGTCGGCCCCACCACCTGCTACGCGTTCATGCAGGCGGTGGGCATGGTGAACGACCATACCGTGGACTGCTTCCGGCACGCGGCGATCGCCGCGGCGGCCGGGAAAGGAGACTGAGATGGAGGCGCACTGCTGATGGTGGACATCGGGTATCCGCCGCTTCGTCGGTCCCGGGACCGCCGGATGATCGCCGGCGTGGTCGGCGGCATGGCCGAGCAGTGGGGCTGGTCGGCCGACCTGCTCCGGGTGCTCTACGTGCTGGTCTCGATCTTCTCCGCCGCGTTTCCCGGAATCCTGGTCTACATCGTCCTCTGGATCATCATCCCGGCCCGCGGCGAGAACGAACCGCCGCCCGGGCGCCGGTGACCGGCTCACCCGAGCTCCGGGACGCCGTCAAGGCGCGGGCGCTGGATCTGCTGGCCCGCCGCGAGCACACGGTCAAGGAGCTGGGGCAGAAGCTCTCGGGCCGGACCGAGGCGGACGAGGAGACGGTGCGCGAGGTGGTGCAGGAGCTGGCCGCGAAGGGGCTCGTCTCCGACGAGCGGTACGCCGAGGCGTGGGCCCGGGACGCCGTCCGGCTGAAGCCCCGGGCCGAGCGGCGCGTCGTGACCGAGCTGGTCGAGAAGGGCGTGCCCGCCGCCCTGGCCGCCCGCACAGTGGCCGGCGTCTTCGAGGACGAGGATGCGGACGACGCCGCGCTGGCCCGCCGCGTGGCGGAGGGTCAGGTGGGGCGCCTGTCGGGGCTGGAGCCACAGGCGCAGTGGCGCCGGCTCTCGGGCCACCTGCAGCGCCGCGGCTTCGCCAACGAGCTGATCTACGACGTCTGCGCCGAGCTCCTGCCGGGGGACGACGCGGGCGCCTGAGCGCGGCCGGATGCGTCGGCGTTCCCGCCGGCGGTACCTTTGGCGCCTCCCATGACCGGCCACGAAATCCGCCAGCGGTTCCTCGACTACTTCGTCTCGCGCGGCCACACCCGGGTGTCCTCGGCCCCGCTGGTCCCGCAGGACGACCCCACGCTCCTGTTCGTGAACGCCGGCATGGTCCCCTTCAAGGACGTCTTCACCGGCGCGCGCTCGACCCCCTACCGGCGGGCCACGTCGTCCCAGAAGTGCCTCCGGGTCTCCGGCAAGCACAACGACTTCGAGAACGTCGGCCACACGCCGCGGCACCACACGTTCTTCGAGATGCTGGGGAACTTCTCCTTCGGCGACTACTTCAAGCGGGAGGCGATCGCCGCCGCCTGGGAGTTCCTGACCGAAGACCTGGAGCTCCCCGCCGACCGGCTCTGGGCCACCGTCCACGAGGAGGACGACGAGGCCGCCGTGCTCTGGCCCGAGGTGACCGGCATCCCGGCGGAGCGGGTCCTCCGGCTGGGGGACGAGACGAACTTCTGGGCCATGGGCGACACCGGCCCGTGCGGGCCCTGCAGCGAGATCTTCTACGACTTCGGCCCCGAGCACGGCGGGGGCACTCCGGCCGACAACGAGCGGCGCTATCTGGAGATCTGGAACCTCGTCTTCATGCAGTACGAGCGGAAGGCGGACGGCACCCAGGTCGACCTGCCGGATCCCTCCGTCGACACCGGCATGGGGCTGGAGCGGATCGCCGCCGTGGTGCAGGGCGTCTACTCCAACTACGACAGCGACCTGTTCACGCCGCTGATCGCCCGGACCGAGGAGCTGCTCGAGCAGCCGTACGATCCAGGCGAGGGCGGCGTCCACGTGCGGGTGCTGGCCGACCACGGCCGGGCGGCCACGTTCCTGATCGGCGACGGGGTGTATCCCTCCAACGAGGGCCGAGGGTACGTGCTCCGGCGGATCATCCGGCGGGCGGTCCGGCACTACTGGACCGAGGGCGTCCGCCAGCCGCTCCTCCACCGGCTGGTCGAGACCGTGATCGCGGAGATGGGGGAGGCGTATCCCGGGCTGACCGAGCAGGAGGATCAGATCCGGGTGATCTGCGAGGCCGAGGAGGAGCGGTTCCTGGCCACGATCGACCAGGGGATGGAGATCCTGGACCGGGTCCTGGGCGAGACGGCCGAAGGTCAGCCGGTGCCGGGCGAGGAGGTGTTCCGCCTCCACGACACGTTCGGCTTTCCGCCCGACCTGACCGAGCTGATCGCGCGAGAGCGCGGCCACGCCGTCGACCACGCCGGCTACGAGAGCCGCATGGAGCGCCAGCGCCAGCGGGCGCGGGCGGCCGCCGGCTTCACCGCGGGGGACGGGGCGGAGGGGTTTGCCGCGGCGGTCCGGGCGGCGGGCGTTCACGCCGAGTTCGTGGGCTACGACGAGCTGTCGGTGGACACGGTGATCGAGACGGTGGAGCGCTCCGACGGCCGGTTCCGGCTGGTGCTCCACCGGAGCCCGTTCTACGCCACGGGCGGCGGCCAGGTGGCCGACGCCGGCCACGTGGAGGGGGAGGGGTTCCGCCTGAGCGTCACCGACGTGGAGCGGCACGGCGACGTGTTCACGCCCGTGGCCGAGCTGGTCGAGGGCGAGCCGGAGCGGGTGGTCGAGGGGGCCGCGGTCCACGCGGCGGTCGACCGGGAGCGGCGCCGCGACGTGGAGCGGCACCACACGGTGACCCACGTGCTGCACGCGATCCTTCGCGACCGGCTGGGCGTGCACGTCCGCCAGGCCGGCTCCCTGGTGGCGCCGGATCGGATGCGGTTCGATTTCTCGCACCCGAAGGGTTTGACTCCAGATGAAGTAAGGGAGATCGAGGACGCGGCCAACCGCTGGGTGCTGGAGGACCTGCCGGTCGACCGCCGGACGATGGCGTACGACGAGGCCCGCGCCACCGGGGCGACGGCGCTCTTCGGCGAGAAGTACGGCGACGAGGTCCGGGTGGTGACGATCGGGGACGGCCAGTCGATCGAGCTCTGTGGCGGCTGCCACGTCCGGCGGACCGGCGAGATCGGCCCCGTGCTGATCGTGGGCGAGTCGAGCGCCGCGGCGGGGGTCCGGCGGATCGAGGTGGTGACGGGGCGGCGCGCCCTGGAGGAGTTCCGCCGGCGTGACGCGCTCCTCGGCGAGGCGGCGGCGCGGCTCCGCGTGAGCCCGGAGGAGCTGCCCGAGCGGATCGGCCGGCTGATCGAAGAGCGGCGCGAGGCGGAGCGGGCGCTGGAGGCGTCCCGCCGCGAGGCGCGGACGGGCGGCGGGGCCGCCGAGACCCGGACCGAGGTGGGCGGCGTGGCCGTGGTCACGCTCATGGCCGAGCCCGTCTCGATGGACGACTTCCGCGCCATCGGCGACGCGCTCCGGAACCGGCTCGGATCCGGGGTCGGCGTGGTCGGCGCGGCGATGGACGACAAGGCCCACCTGCTGGTCGTGGTGACCGACGACCTGATCGAGTCCGGCCGGCTGGACGCCCCCACCGTGATCCGGCCGGTGGCCGAGCGGATCGGCGGGGGCGGCGGGGGCCGCAAGCACATGGCCCAGGCCGGCGGCAAGGACGTGGACGCGATCGGAGAGGCGCTCGAGCGGGCGCCGGAGATCGTGGCGGGGCTCCTGGGGGAGTGAGCGCGGTCGCCGAGCCCCGTCCGGTCGAGATCTTCGCCGGGATCCTGGCCGAATGGCTGTCCGCCTTCACCATGCCGCAGGAGCTGGCCGGCGAGATGGCCGACGCGTGCGCCGATGGCGCCCCGTGGCCCGCGGCCGTGGCCGGCGTGGCGGCCCGCCGGGCCGGGTGGGCGGAGCCGGAGGCGGTAGCCTGGGGGATCGCGGTCGGAGCCGTGGCCGGGGCGCTGGAGGCAGCCCGGCGGAGCCTGGAGCCCGTGCCGCCCGCCGGCCGTCCCGCCGAGGGCCCGGCGCTGTCGCTCCTGGCGGCGGACGGCCTGGTCGCCGGCGCCCACGAAGCGCTGTCGTCCCTGCCGCCGGAGCGGCTGGCGGTGGCCATGGCGGCCTTGGGCGAAGTCGTGGGGGACGGCGGACCCTGGCGCGGTCTGGCCCCCGGCGGATCGCGCCCGGCATGGCCGGCGGCGATGGCGCTGGCCCTGGCGCCGGCCGCGCGGGAGGACCCCGCCGGCCCGTGGGGGGAGCTGGCGGAGGCGTGGCGGGAGGCGGCCGAAGAGCCGGACGGCCTCCCCGGCGACCTCCGCGCGCTCTGGGACCACCCGGGGGCCGACCGGGCCGACCGGGAGCTCCTGCAGGCGGCGGCGGACGCTCTCGCCGGCCGGCCGGATGGAGGGGAGGACGACCTGGAGGCCGACCTGGAGGACGACCCGTACGAGTCGGAAGAAGAGTAGCCGTCAGGTCCGGGCGCGCGTCATGAGCACCAGGCCGAGCGCCAGGAAGACCAGGTTCGCCAGCCACGCCGCCATCACCGGCGAGAGCCCGCCGCCGTAGCCGACGCCCTGCCCGACCCGCAGGAAGCCCCAGAAGACGATCGTCAGGAAGAGCGCCATGCCGAAGCCGGCGGAGGTGTTCTGGCGCCCCACGTGGGCGGCCGATCCGACCAGCGCGGCGCCGAACAGGACGATGATCAGGTTCGCGAACGGATACGCCAGCTTCATGTTCAGGTCCACCCGCTCCTGGCGGGTCTCCGCGCCCAGCCGGTCGCGCTCCTCGATGTACTCCCGGAGATCGGTGTAGGACATCTCCTCCGGGTCCTTCTCTCGCGCCAGCAGCTCACCGGGCGTGTCGGCCAGGTGGCGCGAGCGCATGAGCTGGAACTTGTACATCCGCTCCTCGAGCCTCCGCCGTTCGGGGGCCGCCGCCGCCGAGGTGTCCGCCGCCGCGGCGGTGTCTCCAGCGGCGACGGCGCCCCCGGCGGGGTCCGCCGCCACGGAATCAACCGCCGCGGCCGAGTCGGGCGCGGCCGGCGCCGGCCCGGGAAAGAGCCGCAGCTCGCCGTCCTGCAGCACCCACGTCCGGCTGGCCGGCTCCCACATCATGCGCGGGGCGTTGATCCTCAGGAACGTGCCGTCCTCGAAGAACCGCTGGATCTCGATCTGCTCCACGGAGCTGGCCGAGTCCTGCACGAACAGGGAGCGCACGATGTAGGTGTAGCCTTCGGAGTTCTGGTAGACGAAGCTGCCGCGGAAGTTCTCGAACTCCACCTCGCGGCCCAGGATGTCCCCGTCGTACACCTCGTTGGCGCGCTCGACGATCGGGGGGATCACCGTTTCGTTCAGCGCCAGGGCCGCCAGGCTCACGCCCAGGGAGAACGTCACCACCGGGGCCACGATCCGGTACAGGCTGATCCCGCTCGCCTTCATCGCCGTCAGCTCGCCGTGCCGGCCCATGTCGCCGATCGTCAGGATGGTGGCGATCAGCATCGACATCGGCAGCGTGAGCAGCAGGTTGTACGGCAGCTCGTACAGGTAGTAG
>CAZUIY010000200.1:0-2069 GCA_964619975.1 uncultured Gemmatimonadales bacterium | reverse complement strand
GTGCCGCCGAGCGCCGTCCTCAGGGTCTGGCCCACCGCCGCCACGTCGAGGCCCATGGCGCCGGCCCGCTCCCGGTCCAGCCGCACGGTCAGGAGCGGGCTGGCCTCCTCGGCGGAGAGCTGCGCGTTCTCAAGACCCGGGACGCCCTCGATCCGGCTCTGCACCTCCTCGGCGATCCGGCCCAGCTCGGCCAGGTCGTCCCCCTGGATCGAGATCGAGACGTCGTCGTCGCCGCCGGAGCGGAGGCCGCGGATCCGGGGCGGCCTCACGAAGATCCGGGCCCCGGGGAAGCCCCGCGCGTCGATCTGTTCCTGGAGCTGCTGGACCCACGCGTCCGCGCTGATGCTCCGCTCGCTGGACGGGCTCAGCACGATGTCCATCGAGCCGCGACCCGACCGCGTGCTGGTGGAGCCGCCGAACAGGAAGCCCCCGGCGACCGTGAACATGTGCTCCACGTCCGGCATCCCGCGGACGAGCTCCTCCACCTCGAGCGCCACCCGGTTCGTCTCCTCGGCGGAGGAGCCGGGCGGCAACCGGAGGTAGATGCCGACGTTCCCGCTGTCGACCTGCGGCAGGAACTCGTTGCCCAGCCCGCGCGTCAGCCACCAGGCCACGCCGAGAAGACCCACCGCCGTCAGCACGGCCCAGCCGCGCCGCCGGACGGCGACCGCGCCCACCCGCAGGTACCCCCGCCGCATCCGCTGGATGGTGGCGTTGAACGCCCTTAGCGGCGGCGTCCGGGACAGGCCGCTCGTCCGCTCCACCTTCCCGAGGAGCGCGGCCAGCGTCGGCACCAGGGTCAGCGCCACCGCCAGCGAGGCCACGATGGCGAACGTGATCGTCAGGATGAGCTCCCGGAACAGGAGCGCCGCCAGGCCGCTGATCAGCAGGAACGGGACCACCGCGGCCAGGTTGGTGGCGGTCGCCGCGATGACCGCGTTCTTCACCTCGGCCGCCCCTTCGTGGGCCGCCTCGTCGGACTCCAGACCGTCCTCCTCGCGGCGCCGGAAGATGTTCTCCAGCATGACGATCGAGTTGTCGATCAGGAGCCCGACGCCGAGGGCGAGGCCGCCGAGCGACATGATGTTCAGCGTCAGGTCCCCGGCCCCCATCATCACGAAGGTGGCCAGGATCGCCAGCGGGATGGCGGTGCCGATCACGAACGTCTTCCGGAGCGAGCCGAGGAAGATCAGGACCACCAGCATGGCGAGGAAGCCGCCCATCAGCGCGGCGTTCCGCACCGAGTTCAGCGACCGGCCGATGAAGTCGGCTTGATCCTGGATCACCTCGAATGCGACGTCGGGGGGAACGAAGCCGCTGGCGGCGAGCTGGTCGAGCCGCTCCGAGACGCCCTCGGCCACGGCCACCGTGTTGGCGTCGGGCTGCTTCCGAACGGAGAGCTTGACCGCCGGCACGCCGTCCAGGCGCGCCCACAGCCGCTGCTCCGGATGCGTGTCCCGCACCTCGGCCACTTCCGACAGCGGGATCCGCCGTCCGCCTCCGACCTCCAGCGGCAGCTCGCGGATCTCGCGGACGTTCCGGAACTTGCCCGCCGTCTTGCCGATCACCTCGCGGTCGGGCGAGGCGACCAGGCCCGCCGCCACGTCCTGGTTGCCGGCGCGGAGCGCGGCGATCACGCCCGAGATCGTCAGGCCGTAGGAGCGGAGCCGCTCCTGGTCCAGCACCACGTGAATCTCCCGCTCCAGCCCGCCCGAGACGTCCACCGACGCCACGCCCGAGATCGTCAGAAGGCGCGGCCTCAGCTGGGTGTCCACCCAGTCCCGGAGCGCCACCAGGTCGCGGCCCTCGGAGCTGAACCCCACCTCGTAGATCGGGATCTGTCCCGGATCGAACTTGAAGATCGAAGGCGGATCGGCCTCCTCGGGAAGCCCGGAGCGGGCGCGGTCCAGGTTCTTGGAGGCGTCCTGGAGAGCGAAGTCCATGTCGGCGCCGTAGCGGAACAGCAGGTTGATCCCGACCCGCCCCTCCTCGATCTCGGTCTCGATCCGCTCCAGGTCCTCGGTAGTGGCGAGGGCGTTCTCGAGCGGCTTGGCGATCGTCTCCTCCAT
>CAZUIY010000199.1:0-2554 GCA_964619975.1 uncultured Gemmatimonadales bacterium | reverse complement strand
GCGGCGAGGTCGTCCAGCGTCACTGGGGTCACGCGGGATCCTTTCTACGGGTTGATCACGTCCACGACCGCCCCACGCAGGACGACCTCGCCCGGCTCCGGGACCTGCCCGGACACCCGGCCCGTCCCGTCGAACGAGAGGCGGATTCCGAGGCGGCTCGCACGGGCGATCGCCTCGCGGAGCGACAGGCCGCTCAGGTCCGGCACCCGCACGTGGATGGTCGGATCGAACGCCGGCACGGACGCGCCCCCTTCGTGGCGGACGTCGATCACGTAGGGCTCGCCCGCCGGCTCGGGCGGCGGCTCGGCCGCCGGCGTCCAGACGGCTCCGGTCGAGTCGTCTCCGGCCGGCTCAGCCGGCCACACCGGCAGCTCCACTTCGCCGTCCGCCACCGTCCACACGACCCGGTCCGGGGAGCGCATCCGTCCGACCAGCGACGGCGTCACGTCGAGGGTCTCGGAGATCAGCGACGACTCCATCGCCTGGCGGAATACGGGCGCGGCCACCGCCCCGCCATAGAAGGCCCCCACCGGCTCGTCGATCCGGACGAACACCACGTAGCGGGCGTCGAACGCCGGGAAGAAGCCGGCGAAGGAGCTGGTGTAGCGGCCGCGGACGTAGCCGCCCACGCCGGTCTTCCGGGCCGTGCCGGTCTTGCCGGCGACGGGCAGCACGTCGATCTGCGCGCTCTGCGCCGTGCCGCTCTCGACCACCCGCGCCAGGGCGCGCGTCACCAGACGCGCCGTCTCCGCCTTCATCACGCGGCGGACCCGCTGGGTCTCGCCCTCGAACTCCAGCTTCCCTTCCGGGGACAACACTTTCGATACCAGGTACGGCCGCAGCAGTTCCCCGCCGTTCGCGATCGAGGCGAACCCCATCGCCATCTGGACCGACGTCACCATCACCTCGTATCCCATCGCCACCGACGCCGTGGTCATCGCCGACCACTGGTCCGGCCGCTTCAGCAGGCCGCGCGGCTCGCCGGGGAAGTCCAGCCCGGTGGGGAGGCCGAAGCCGAAGCGCCGCGCGTACTCGTAGAGCCGGTCGTTGCCCAGCCGGTCGGCCAGCTTGGCCGCGCAGATGTTCGACGACTCCTCGATCACCTCCTCGACGCTCAACCAGCCGTAGGGATGGACGTCGGTCAGCACCCGGCCGGCGTGGCGCCAGGTCCCGTTCTCGCAGTAGAGCGAGTCGGCGGGCGTGGCGAGGCCCTCCTCGTAGAGCCCGGCCAGCGTCACCACCTTGAACGTCGAACCCGGCTCGAACTGGTCCACCACCGCGTGGTTGGTGCGGGTGGAGCTCTCGGCCTCGGCCTCCGGGGTGCCCCGGCTGGCGAGCGCCAGGATCTCGCCGGTCCGGGGGTCCACCACCACCATGCTGCCCGAGAGCGCGCGGCTGTTGGTCACCGCCTCGTCGAGCGCCCCCTCCACGATCTCCTGGAGCCCCACGTCGATCGTGAGGTAGATGTCCTTGCCGTGGACCGCCGGCTCCAGCGGGTAGGTGAAGTTCGGATACTCCCGGCCCAGCGCGTCGCGCTGATGGATGGCGAATCCGGGCCGGCCTCGGAGGGCCTCGTCGTACTGCAGCTCCAGCCCCTCGATCCCGACGTTGTCGACGTCCACGCCGCCCAGGAGCGCGCCGCCCAGGGTGCCGTACGGGTAATGCCGGAGCTGGTAGGTCTCGACCCCCACCCCGGCGATCCCGGCCTGGTCCAGCCGCTGGACGGTCTCCCGGTCCACTCCGCGGATCAGCCGCTGATACCACCCGCCGCGGGCGATCTTCGCCCGGATCTCGGCCTCGTCGAACGGCATGACCCGGGTGAGATCCTGGACGAACCGGTCCGGATCCTCGATCCGCCGCGGGATCAGGTAGATCTCGTACTGCTCCCGATTGATGGCGAGGGGGACGCCGTTGCGATCGAAGATCCGGCCGCGCTCCGGCTGGATGACGACCCGCTTCTTCTGCTGCTTCTGGGCCTCCGCGACCCAGTCCGCGTGGGAGAGGACCTGGACGTCGATCAGCGTCCACGCCAGGCGCGCTGAGAAGACGACCAGCAGCAGATAGAAGACCCGCTGTCGGCGCCGGGAGATGTCTAGACGTCTGGCTTCCACGGCGCCGGGTCTCCTATCGGCTGGTCAGCGCGAGCGCTTCCTCCTGCCAGAGGTCGTCGATCCAGGCGGAGAGGACGGCCCCGGGACCCCGATCCCCGACGGCCGCATCGCGCGGGGTCCGGGCCGAATGGTCGGCCACGGGCAGCCACACGATGTCCTCCTCGCTCGGCGCGACCATCCCCAGGCGCTCGGCGGCGGCACGGGCCACGCGATCACGCGTCGTGAGCCCGGCGATGGCCCGTTCCAGGTCCTCGTTCTGGAGCTGGAGCTCGCGGGCCAGCGTCTTTCGCTCCATCACCCGGTGGGACCACTCGATCGCCACCGACTGGAGATAGATCTTGCCGACGACCACGCTTCCGGCGATCAGAAGCAGGGCGGGCACGTAGCGGACCAGAAACCGCTCACGGCGCCGCGCCTTTCGCTCGATCTTCTGGTACTCGTGG
>CAZUIY010000198.1:0-25836 GCA_964619975.1 uncultured Gemmatimonadales bacterium | reverse complement strand
GGCGGCGCGCCGGTCGGCGTGGCGGCGGACCTGATCGGGGCGCCCAGGGCCCTCGACCCGGTCCGGGAGTGGCGGCCGGACCTGCCGGTCTCGTTCCGCGACGGCTGGCGGTTCGACCCCGTCGAGGCGCGCTCGTCCCTGGCCAGCCGGTTCGAGGTCCACGGGCTGGAGGGATTCGGCCTGGCCGGGTTCGGCCCCGGCGTCGGCGCGGCCGGCGCGCTGGTCGGCTACGTCGCGGAGGTCCAGCCCGGCGCCATGGCCGGTCTCCGGCCGCCGCGCCCCGTGGTCGGCGCCGCGCACATGGCGCTGGACGACGCCACCATGGCCAACCTGGAACTCCTGGAGCCGCTCCGGGACGGCGGCCGGAAGGCCACGCTCCTGGGCGCCATCGACCGGACGAAGACCGCCATCGGCGCGCGGATGCTCCGCCGCTGGCTCGCCCGGCCGCTGACGGACCTGGGCGAGATCGTTTTGAGGCACCAGGCGGTCCAGGGCCTGGTCGAGGACGGGCTGGCGCGCGAGCGGCTGGCTTCGGCGCTGGGGCCGGTGCACGACCTGGAGCGGTTGGCCGGCCGGACCGCGTCGGGGCGGGCCACCCCACGGGACCTGGTCGCGCTCGCCGACACCTGCCGGGCCGTGCCGGTCGTCCAGGGGGCGATCGCCGAGCTGCCGGGCGCCAAGTGGTCGGCGCTGGCCGAGGCGCTCGAGGGCCATCCCGACGTCTGCAGCATGGTCGACGAGGCCGTGGTCGAGGAGCCGCCCCATTCGCTGGGGGAGGGCCAGGTGATCCGCGAGGGGTTCGACCCCGAGCTGGACCGCTACCGGAGCGCCCGCAAGGACGGCCGCGAGTGGATCGCGCGGCTCCAGGCCGACGAGCGCGAGCGGACCGGCATCACGTCGCTGAAGGTCGGGTTCAACAAGGTCTTCGGGTACTACCTCGAGGTCACCCGGACGCACCTCTCCAAGGTTCCCGAGGACTGGATCCGGAAGCAGACGATCTCGACCGGCGAGCGCTACATCACCCCCGCGCTCAAGGAGACCGAGGACGAGATCCTGGGCGCCGAGGAGCGGATCGCCGGCCGCGAGGCGGAGCTGTTCGCGGAGCTCCGGTCGCGGGTCGGCGCGCACGCCGGGGATCTGCAGACGACGGCGGACGCGCTGGCCGAGGTGGACGTCCTGGCCGGGCTGGCCTCGGTCGCCGCCCACTGCCGGTGGGTGCGCCCGGAGATGACCGAGGACGCCGGCGTCGAGATCGTCGGCGGCCGCCACCCCGTAGTCGAGGCGTGGCTCGACGGCGAGACGTTCGTCCCCAACGACACCGCGCTCGATTCCGAGACGTGCCAGGTCGTGATCCTGACCGGCCCCAACATGGGTGGCAAGTCCACGTACCTCCGGCAGATCGGCCTGATCCAGATCCTGGCCCAGATGGGCGCCTGGGTCCCGGCCGAGAGCGCGCGGCTCGGGATCGTAGACCGCCTGTTTACACGCGTCGGCGCATCGGATAACCTGGCCCGGGGTCAGTCCACGTTCCTGGTCGAGATGATCGAGACCGCGAACATCCTGCACAACGCCACGGACCGGTCATTGGTGCTGCTGGACGAGATCGGGCGGGGGACGAGCACGTTCGATGGGTTGGCGATCGCCTGGGCCGTTAGCGAATGGCTCCATGAGGGGCCGGCGCATCCCATGACTGTCTTTGCTACCCATTATCATGAACTGACGGAGCTGGAGTCGATCCTGCCGCGGGTTCGGAATTACAGGGTGGAGGTCGCCGAGTACGGGGACGAGATCGTGTTTCTGAAACGCGTGAGCCCGGGGCCGAGCGATCGGAGTTACGGGATCCATGTGGGTCGGCTCGCTGGACTGCCTGAGCGGGTGGTCAAGAGGGCGTTGGAGATCTTGCAAAACCTGGAGGGCGATGAGTGGCGGACAGATCGGGTTCCGCGGTTGGCGCCGGGGGAGCTGGCACCGGAAGGAGCAAGGCGTGGGGAAGGACAGCTGACGCTGTTCGGACCGGCTCATGCGCACCCGGTGCTAGAAAAGCTCAAAAGGCTGGACTTGGACCGACTGCCTCCTAAAGCAGCGCTGGAGCTCCTATATGAAATCCAGAGCGATATGACCAAGGACGCACCTTGAAGGACGACCGACCCGACAAGCTCGACCTGCGCTCTCACGACGTGGCTGAGGTGCGGCGGCAGGAGCTGCTGCGACTCTTTCCCGAGGTCCACACTGAGGGCGGCAAGCTCGACTTCGAGCGCCTCAAGCTAGCGCTTGGCGAGACGATCGATGAGGGCAAGGAGCGCTACGGCATGACTTGGCCGGGCAAGACCGACTGCTTCCGCACGATCCAGGAGCCGAGCCTCGGTACGTTGCGACCGTGCCGCGAGGAGAGCGTCGACTTCGACACCACAAAGAACATGATTATCGAGGGCGACAACCTTGAAGTGCTGAAGCTTCTGCAAAAGTCGTATCTGGGCAGGATCAAGATGATCTACATCGACCCGCCCTATAACACCGGCAAGGATTTCATTTACAGGGATAACTACACCGAGAGCTTGCAGGCCTACCTCGAGTACACGGAGCAGGTGGACGCTGAGGGGCGGAAGTTTGCGACGAACACCGACACCGACGGGCGCTTCCACTCCAACTGGCTCAACATGATGTACCCGCGGCTGTACCTGGCAAGGAATCTGCTGCGGGACGACGGGGTCATCTTTGTGTCGTGTGACGACAACGAAGTGCACAACCTGCGAGCGCTGATGAACGAGGTGTACGGGGAGGAAAACTTCATGGCCGCAGTCGTTTGGGAGAAAGCCGATTCACCAAGGAATTCGGCCAGGCGGTTTTCGGAGGACCACGACTATGTACTTGTCTATGCCAGGAGCATGGATTGGCTTCCATTCCGCCTACCCCGGACGGAGCAGTCCGACTCCATTTACTCGAATCCCGACAGCGATCCGCGGGGACCCTGGTTGCCAGGCGATCCCTATGCAAATCATCCGTACTCTCGCGGGACTTACGAGATCGTTGGACCATCCGGCCGTACCTTTTCCCCGCCACCTGGTCGTTACTGGAGGATCTCTCAGGACAGGCTGACGGAGTTGGATAAAGACGGCCGAATCTGGTGGGGGCCTAACCGGGATGCTCGGCCCAGCATCAAGCGGTACCTCAGTGAGGTTCAGGATCTCGTTCCAAGGACGCTATGGAAGTACAAGGACGTTGGAAGTAACCGCACGTCGAAGAACGAATTGAGAAGCCTGTTTACTGATGTGGAGTCCTTCGAAACGCCGAAGCCCACCCAGCTTGTTGTCAGAATGCTCCAGCTTGCCACACAACCCAATGACGACAGCATAGCTCTCGACTTTTTCGCTGGTTCTGGTACTACCGCCCAGGCCGTCCTTGACCTGAACAAACAGGACGGTGGCAACCGCAGGTTCATCCTCGTGCAACTCCCCGAGCCCACCGGCCGCGAGGATTATCCAACTATCGCCGACATCACCAAGGAGCGCGTCCGCCGCGTCATCCAGAAGCTGAACGCTGAGGATGCCGACGAGCTCGACCTTGGCGGCGACACCGATCCCGACCGAGGCTTCCGCGTCTTCAAGCTGGCCGAGTCGAACTTCGCGACCTGGGAGGCGGATCGGTCCAAGGATGCCGACGACCTCGTCAAACAGCTCGAGCTACACGTGGATCACATCCGATCGGAGCGGACGCCGGACGACCTACTACACGAGATCCTGCTCAAGAGCGGCTTTCAGCTTACCACGCCGGTCGAGATCCTCGAGTTGGCTGGCAAGAGGGCCCACAGCGTGGCGGAAGGCGCGCTGCTCATCTCCCTGGACAGCGATCTGACTCTGGAGCTGATACGCGCCATGGCGGAGAGAAAACCCGAGCGCGTTGTCTGCCTCGACGCAGGCTTCGCCGGCAACGACCAGCTCAAGGTCAATGCCGTACAGATCTTCAAGACCAAGGGTGTCACCAGCTTTAAGACGGTGTGATGGAAGGATGCGATGGCGCGGAAACAAGGCGACGGACATCGGTTCGGAGGGGATTGGACCACTCGCAAGCTCGATGTACTCGCCGTCTACTTGCAGAGCTACACGACGGCGCTGAAGAAGGCACCGTTCGATAAGTACTACATCGACGCCTTCGCGGGCACAGGTTACCTGGATACTCGGCGTGAAGAGGGTCCTGGAGCTTCCCAGAATCTCCTCCTCCCCGACCTCGCTGAGCCCGAGCCGCAAACGCTTCTCGACGGCTCCGCACGCCGCGCCCTAGTGACCGATCCGCAATTCGACCGGTACGTTTTCATCGAGCGCAACGCTGAACGATGCGCGCAGCTCGAAGCGCTCAAGGCGGAGTTTCCGCACATCGCGAGCCGCATCGAGATTCGCCAAGGCGACGCGAACCTGGAGATCCAAGAGCTATGCTCTGGTGACTGGCGCAGACGCCGGGCGGTGCTCTTCCTCGATCCCTACGGCATGCAGGTCGAGTGGGCCACGATCGAAGCGATTGCCCTCACGCAGGCAATCGACCTCTGGGTCCTGTTCCCGCTCGGGATAGGCGTCAACCGGCTGCTCACAAAGTCCGGGGAGATCCCTGAAACGTGGCGTCACCGGCTCGACCTGCTGTTGGGCACCGAAGACTGGTATGACGAGTTCTACCGGGTGGAGGCTACCCCGAACCTGTTCGGCGACGACCAGGAGCGCGTGATCAAGGCGAGCACAGAGACGATCGGCAAGTATTTCAACCGGCGGCTAGAGAGCATCTTCGCAGGCGTGGCCGCGAAGCCAGGTGTGCTTCGGAACTCGAAAAACAACCCGCTCTACCTGCTCTGCTTCGCAGTCGCAAATGCGCGGGCCAAGGACATCGCGCTGCGGATCGCGAACCATCTGCTAAAGGGGGTAACCTGATGGCTCAGGGCTCCGGCATCGAATGGACCGAAGCCACGTGGAACCCTGTCACGGGCTGCACTAAGGTCAGCCCGGGCTGCAAGCACTGCTACGCCGAGCGCATGGCGGAGCGCCTCCAAGCTATGGGGCAGCCGAATTACGCGGACGGCTTCATGCTGACACTCCAGCCGCACATGCTGGAATTGCCGCTCCGCTGGAAGAAGTCGCAGACGATTTTCGTGAACTCAATGAGCGACCTGTTCCATCCGAGTGTGCCGTTCGCCTACGTGCGCAAAGTTTTCGACGTAATGGCGCGCGCGCACTGGCACCGGTTCCAGGTCCTGACTAAGCGCGCCGAACGGCTCGAAGAGTTGAGCCCTCGGCTCTCTTGGGCACCGAATGTCTGGATGGGGGTCAGCGTCGAGACGGCGCGGTACACAGGTCGCATCGACCGTCTGCGATGCACAGGGGCGCGGGTCAAGTTCCTCTCGCTGGAGCCCTTGCTAGGACCGCTGCCGGAGCTTGACCTCTCCGGCATCGACTGGGTGATCGTCGGCGGCGAGTCCGGCCCGAGAGCGCGGCCCATGGAACCCGCGTGGGCCACCGATCTTCGCGATCAATGCCAGCGCGCAAGTGTGCCCTTCTTCTTCAAGCAGTGGGGCGGAACGAACAAGAAGCGCGCCGGGCGTACGCTCGAAGGGCGGTTGTGGGACGAGATGCCCTTCCAAGTTGAGTCGTGTGACTCCAGTCTGGCCGCGACCTGAGGAAGTCATCGGATGAAGATCCAGTTCGACCCTAACCAGGCCTTTCAACTCGATGCGGTGGCCGCTATCACCGACCTCTTCGACGGCCAGCCACAAGGGGCGCCCGAGTACGCTGTAATCAAGCGGGGCGAGTTCGGTGAGCTCTTTGCAGGACATGACCGCACCGAGCTCGGCATTGGCAACCGCCTGCTGCTTGCGGAGAACCGGCTGCGCGATAACCTGCGGGCGGTCCAGGCGCGGAACGACATTGAGGTGGCGGACCCCACCGTTGCGCCCGAGGCTTGGGAACTGTTCGATGTCCCCGCAAACCAGGCGCGGGCCTGCCCGCACTTCTCAGTCGAAATGGAGACCGGAACCGGCAAGACGTACGTCTATCTGCGCACGATCTTTGAGCTGTCGCGCCGCTACGGGTTCCAGAAGTTCGTGATCGTGGTGCCGAGCGTGGCGATCCGCGAGGGCGTACTTAAGAACATCGAGATCACGAGTGAGCACTTCCGCGCCCTCTATAACAACTTGCCCTTTGAGCATTTCGTCTACGACGCAAAGAAGGTCAACCGGCTGCGGCAGTTCGCCACGAGCAATACGCTGCAGATCCTGGTCATCAACATCGACGCCTTCCGCAAGAACTTCACCGGCACCGACGAGCAGCAGAAGAGCAACGTTATCTACAAGGAGAGCGACAAGCTCTCGGGCCGCCAGCCGATCGAGTTCGCGCAGGCGGCGCGCCCGATCGTGATCATCGATGAGCCCCAGAGCGTTGACTCGACCGAAAAGGCGCAGGAGGCGATCAAGGCGCTGAACCCACTCTGCACCCTTCGCTACTCGGCCACGCACCGAAATGCTTACAACCTCGTCTACCGTCTCAATCCAGTGCGCGCCTTCGAACTGAAGCTGGTCAAGCAGGTAGTGGTGGCAAGCGCGGCCGCCGAGGGCGCGGTCAACGACGCTTTCGTGCGGGTTGAACAGATTAAGTACAAGCCCAAGATTCAGGCCAAGCTGCGGATCCACGGGCAGACGTCCAGCGGCCCCAAGGAAAAGTCGGTCACGGTCAGACAGGGCGCTGACCTGTTCCTCCTCTCGGGCGAGCGCGCCGCTTATCGCGACGGCTTCGAGGTGGCCGAGATCAACGCCGAGCCGGGGAGCGAGTCGCTGCGCTTTGCCAATGGCCGGACGCTGCGACTCGGCGAGGAGATCGGTGGCCTGCGCGAGGATGTCTGGCGGGCGCAGATCAAGCACACGGTCAAAAAGCACCTGGAGAAGGAGTTACAGGTCAGCGCGCGCGGCCTCAAGGTCCTCTCGCTCTTCTTCATCGACCGCGTGGCCAACTACCGCGACTACGGCCCGGACGGCCAGCCGGTAAAGGGGAAGTTCGCAGATGCCTTCGAGGCCACGCTGGCCGAGCTGGCCCGGGAGGAGCGGTACGGAGATCTGGCCTGGCTGACCGAGCCGGTCGAGCGCGTGCACAATGGCTACTTCGCGCAGGACAGGAAGGGCGTACTCAAGGACACGCGCGGCAACACCCAAGCCGACGACGAGGTCTACACCCTCATCATGAAGGACAAGGAGCGCCTCCTGTCGCTGGAGGAACCGCTTCGCTTCCTTTTCAGCCACTCCGCCCTGCGCGAGGGATGGGACAATCCCAACGTGTTCCAGATTTGCACCCTCAACGAGACGAGGAGCGCGGTCAAAAAGCGCCAGGAGATCGGCCGCGGCCTGCGCCTGCCGGTCGATCAGAATGGCATGCGCGTCTTCGACGAGTCGGTAAATAAGCTCTATGTAATGGCCAATGAGAGCTATGAGGACTTCGCACGTGCACTCCAGGTCGAGTACGAGGAGGAGTGCGGCGTGATCTTCGGGAAGGTTCCCTTTACGGCACTTGTTAAGCTGACCCGCATCGTGGACGGACTTGAGCAGCCCATCGGACGTGAGGCCGCGGAGCTGATCCGCGCGTCGCTGGTCGAGCAGAAGATGCTCGACGACGATGGCCGCATCCAACCGGCTTTCGACCCGAGGCGAAAGGACTTCATCCTGAAGCTGCCGGAGGCGGTGCGTGATCTTGGCCCGGCGGTCGTGGACCTCTTGGCCAGCTACCAGGTCGAGCGGCACATCCGACGCGACCGGGACGAAGGCCCGAACCGCCTGAAGAAGGAAGTCACCCTCACGCCCGAGTTTCAGGCACTGTGGAAGCGGATCAAGCCCAGGACCACTTACCGGGTGGATTTCGAGACGGAGGCGCTGGTCCGGCGCGCGGTGAACGCCATCCGCCACATGGAGAAGATCGAGGCGCCGCGGATCCTCGTGACGGCCGGTCAGGTCCAGGTCGGCAAGGGCGGCGTGCGCACCAGGGCCGCGAGTGTGGCTGAGGAACGCCCGACCTACGACGTGCGCGCGCTGCCGGATCTGCTCGCTTACCTACAAAATGAGACAGAGCTGACGCGGTCCACACTCGTGCGCATCCTCAACCAGTCCGGGCGCCTCTCGGACGTGTTCAAGAACCCGCAGCACTTTCTCGATCAAGTGGCGTCGATCCTCAAGCATGAGCTACATCGCTTGCTGGTGGATGGCATCAAGTACGAGCGCCTCCCGGACGGCAATCCCGACGCGGCATGGGAGATGCTGCTCTTCAAGAACGAGGAACTCGTCAATTATCTGGATGCTCTCCAAGTGCAGAAGTCCGTTTACGAATATGTGGTCTACGACTCGGAGGTGGAGCGCGAGTTCGCGAGAAAGCTCGACGAGCGAGACGACATCAAGCTCTTCGTGAAGCTGCCCGGCTGGTTTGAGATCGACACTCCGGTCGGCAAGTACAACCCCGACTGGGCCATCCTCAAGCACGATGGAACGGCCCTCTACCTCGTGCGCGAGACCAAAAGCACGCGGGACTTCCTCAAGCTCCGCACCGCGGAGGCTGACAAGGTGCGTTGCGGCCAGAAACACTTCGAGGCGATCGATGTGCCGTTTGCCGTCGTCGTTAACGCCGAGGAGGTTTGAGAAGATGGAGGTCAGGCCCGAGACAAGGCGGTGGTGGTGCTGAGCCCAATGGGCAGGGTAGTACGTCGGGACCGGGTCGAGACCAACAGCCAAGTGTTGGTGGGCTACGTGAAGGCCAAGCCGGCCGACTCCACATCTGCCTGGAGCACGGCGAGTGGAGCCGGTGGTTGTGCGAGATCCTCTCGCCGGATACCGTGGAAATGGTAGAGTTGTACGAGACCTCTCCCCGGATACCGTGGAGGTGGCAGTGTACCGGGTCGCACGCCTACGCGCTGGCCGAGTTCACCACCCGTCCCCGAGCCCGGCTCGCCCTAGCCACGGCCAGCGGCTTTTCGGACAAGAACGCGTGAGGGCAGACCCCTCAAGCCAGGGTGGTGCCGTAGGCTTGATATCGCTTTCCCCGGAATGTGGCTGCGGCCCGCCCCCGCTTGCCCGGGCTGCGGCCTATGCCGCGTCCGTTAGGCATATCCTAGAGGCAAGATGAGTTGGCTTGAGTTCACAGCCGCGATCATTGGTTCGCTCGCGTGGCCAATCGTCGCCTTGGTCGCCATCATCCTCTTGCGAAAGCCACTTGTTGGGCTCATTCCCCTACTGCGGCGCGCGAAGTACAAGGACCTAGAGCTTGAATTCGGGGAGGAGGTCCGGGAGCTACGGCAAGAGGCTGAAGCGACTCTTCGCCCACTCACCACTGCGCCGGGTCCTGTAGGACCGGAGGAAGACTCCCTGCTCCAACTTGCTTCAGTCTCGCCACGTTCCGCAGTTGTTGAGGCGTGGCGTTTGGTAGAGTCCTCTGCCCGCCGAGCAATTGAATCTCGCGGAGTTTCCGCTGAGGGTGGTCGTTCGCTCACTGGACCGCAGCTCACTCGCACACTCGGCCTAGCCGAAGTCTTGGACAACCCGACGCGAGGTCTGATGGATCGTCTGCGTATGCTACGCAACCAGGCAGTTCATGCGGACGATTTCTTCGTTGACGAAGCATCTGCGCGTGAGTACGTGCAGATTGCGCTTGCTTTGGCGCGGCGCATTGGTGCAGAGACTCGCTAACAACGGCATTCAGTCGGACAGCGCTTCGAACTGCCACTAGTGCGTGGACGTTAGGCAACACCTCGTTGGGAATTGAGGATCTATGGCTCTTCAGACCCGAGTAGCTGACCGCTTGCGGGAACTCATTGAGCGCGGCGAGGGGGTCTTAGCGACACGGGAGGTCCCAGGCCGAGGCCTGATAGGGTTCGACTCATGGGTCGATTCCGAACTCGCAAACCAGTGGTTCACCAGCTCACAAAGCCTCCTCCAACGTGCGTTTGGCCCCGCAAGTTCACATTACGTCAACTTCTCCGACATTCTTGGGAATCAGGGCCTCAGCTTCTCTCCTGTGCGTAGGGGGCAGGGGATTCTGCGCGCCGCCCTTGAGGATTTTGAGGGCGGCTACCTTCTTGAGATCCGACGGCTCGTCGAAGCCGAAATTTTTGCGGACTTCCTAGATCAGGCGCTGGAACTCCTCGCGGCGGGGTACAGTGCTCCCGCAGCGGTGGTCGCGGGATGTGTCTTGGAGGACGGGCTTCGCAAGCTCTGTTATGCCAATGGAATTGTCCAGCCCAACGCGCCGAAGCTCGATCGCATGAATGCGGATCTGGCGAAGGCGGGAGTCTACAACAAGCTTGTGCAGAAGCGCGTCACAGCGATTGCCGACGTGAGAAACAACGCTGCCCACGGCAACTGGGACCAGTTTGACGGCGACGATGTGAAGGACATGATAGAATGGATCGCAAAGTTTACCGAGGAGCAGTTCCGATAGGGAAAGCCGGAAAGCCGGTGTTGCCTAACACGGGGCTGGGGCCGGCGGTCGCCTCCGGCGCTCGTAGCTCAGCGCCGGCCGTTAGACCGCCACAAGTTGCGACATGATCGAATTGGTTGTCAGCGAATTCCGCGTAACGAGTCCACGGCTGACCATCGCGCCGAAGACCGGGACCCGGTTCTCGGCAGGCCTGTCTTTGAACGGGATCGTCCAACCCTGACCTACCGCACCGCATTCCACGTGATCGTGCCGCGGGGGCTGCCCGAGTCGGAGCGGGAGGCGCGTCCGCGATCTGCTGGAGGACTGGCTGGAGGCGCGGCTCACCGAGGACGCGTGGGAGGTCGTGCGCCGGCGCGGCCGGCCCCACGGCCTGGAGCCGCGCGGCGTCCGGGTCAAGGATCAGCGCACGCTATGGGGCAGCTGCGGCCGCGACCGCGTGCTCCGGCTCGACCGCAAGCTCGCGCGGGTCCCCAAGCCCGTGCTCGAGTACGTGGTCGTCCACGAGATCTGCCACCTGGAGCACCGCGACCACTCCCCCGCGTTCTGGGGGCTGGTGAAGCGGGTGCTGCCGGATTACGAGGAGCGGAAGGGGTGGCTGGAGGGGCACGAGGTGCGGGTGGGGTGACCTCGAAGACCTCGAGGTCGCGTGCTAATCCCAGCGTTCGATGACGTCCCCTTGAGCCATGGCCTCACCACATTTCGGGCAAGGTCCGGGATATCTCCACTCCTCAATCGTGTCGCCGGAGGCCCCGCACTCCGGGCAGCTCGTGCTTGGGTCAAGCGGAGGATTCCCGTCCCACGGCGCTTGCCCGGTCGATATGTCGGATAAGATCTCGCAGCGGTGGCAGGCGATGGTCCGGGTCGTGGAGCCCATGCCGACATCCGGCTGACCACTGACGGTGGCCGTATACCAGCACCCCTCGCATTTGAACTCACAGTGGGCTCCCATCGAGCCACTCCCTTTCTTTCAGCCCCCGAGCGGGCTTCAGCAGATCCCGCCCTTGGGGATACTCCCGTGCATGAGGAACAACGTGTCGACCACCGCCGACCCACCGACCGGGGGAAGCGGCGTGACGATGAGGTCCCCGATGCAGTGACCGAAGGGGCGACTCATCCCGACCTGACCTGCCACCCAGTGGTTGTGATCCTCGTGGAAGGTCCGGGTGAAGGTTACGACCGCCAGAGTGTCTCCGGTCATTCCCAGGAGATGGACCCGAACGGGCACCGAGCCGGTGGAGGGCGCCCGGACCTCTTTCCGCGCCGCCGGCTCTTCCGGCTCGAGCTGAAAGCGGCGGCTCCCCAGATGGACCTCGAACACCGAGACCCGATCGACCCCGCCCCACAGCGTGAGAGACACGTCTGGCTCCGCGGAGTCGAACAGGCCGGCACAGCCGATGGTAAGCAGTGCGATCGTCATCGTGAGGAGGAGCCTGCGGGGCACTGGAGGACTCCCTTGGGAGAAGGACCCTGGGGGCAACAGGTCCCGCCTGGACCCGCGATGCCCGATAACTCTTCGAATCTACTTATCCGGTGGACCCGCGGGGTGGAAGGAAACCGCGGGAATCGTTAATGTGATCACGACAGGAAGTTCTGATCACATTAATCCGGACTCGATACCGTGACCTCATTCGCCACCGGCTTCCTCGAATCCCAGCCGATCTCCCCGGCCCTCCTGGGTGCCGTGCGTCAAATCGGGGAGTTCCGCGGCAGGGAGGAGCTCTATGCTCACCGCGCCCCCGCGGTTCTGGAGATGCTCCGGCTCGCCGCCATGATCTCCAGCACCGAGTCCTCCAACCGGATGGAAGGCGTCGAAGCCCCGAAGGACCGGATCCAGGACATCGTGGTCCGCGGAGACGCGCCGCGGAACCGTCCGGAGCAGGAGATCGCAGGCTACCGGGACGTCCTGGCCACGATCCACGTCAGCGGGGAGGCGATGCCGTTCACGCCGAACGTCGTGCTCCAGCTCCACCGGGATCTCTACCAGTTCGTTCCCGGCCGAGGGGGCCGCTGGAAGTCCGTGTCCAATCGGATCACCGAGCGGCTCCCGGACGGGACCGAGCGGGTACGCTTCGAGCCCGTCCCGCCTCACCGGACCGCTCCGGCGATGCAGGATCTTCATGAGCGATTCGAGGCGGAGTGGGAGCGGGGCGCCACGGACCGGCTGCTCCTGATCGGGGCCTACGTGCTGGACTTCCTCTGCATTCACCCCTTCCTGGACGGCAACGGCCGGATGGCCCGGCTCCTGACCCTGCTTCTCCTCTACCGCGCCGGGTACGGGGTGGGGCGGTACGTGAGCCTGGAGCAGGTGGTCGAGGAGACGCGCGACGGATACTACGATTCCCTCCAGGCCTCTTCGCGAGGGTGGCACGAGAGCGAGCACCCGCTCCTGCCGTGGTGGGAGTACTTCCTCGGCGTGGTCGTGCTGACGGCCTACAGTCGCCTGGACGAACACGTGGGGCAGATTACTTCCCGACAGGGCGCCAAACGGGAGATGGTCGTGGCGGCGATCCGCCGGATGCCTGAGATCTTCCGGTACGCGGACGTGACCCGGGCCTGTCCCGGCATCAGCCGGCCGACGATCCAGCGCGCGTTGCGGGAGCTGCGGGAGCGCGGGGAGATCGAACTGCTCGAGCGAGGGCGGGACGCGAGGTGGCGGAAGCTCGCGGACTGATCCGGCGGCCCAGCGAGTCACAGCGGCTCGGTGACGTCTGAATAGTCCACCGCACTATTAATAGATAGTGCTGTATATATGAATAACTCGACGGATCTTCCAAGAGATCGCCAGGGCTACTCCCGGCTCGCGGTAGCCTGGCTACCGTTCGCCCTCCTCGCGCAGCCGCTCCCAGAATCCACGGGGTGAGATCACGGTCACCGGGAGGTCCATAGCGACGTCCAGCAGATCTCGATCCCCGGTCACCATGAAGTCGACTTGCCCGGCCACCGCTTCTGCGACGACTGGGACATCGTCCGGATCCCGCAGGGGAATGTCCAGCTCGGGCGCTCCGGAGATCACCACCGCCTCCCGCCTCAGAAATCCGTCCATCTCCTCCGCCACCTCCGAAGTTGTCCGCAGCTTCTGCGTGAGAACGCGCCGAAGCTCGCCCAGGACGGACTCGCCCAGGACGAGCTCGTGCTCGGTGAGGACGGCGTGCAGGACGTCGGCACAGATACCACGGGTGGCGGCGGCGGCGACCAGGACGTTCGTGTCGAGGAAGACCCTCACGACACGTCGCGGAAGATGTCCTCGTCGGTGAGGTAGCCTCTGGCCTCGGCGAAGGGCATGATCCGGCGCCGCAGGTCCTCGAACTGGGCGATGGCGAGCTGGCGCCGGATGGCCTCGCGCACGAAATCGCTGCGCGACCGGCCGGCCCGTCTGGCGGCCCGCTCCAGGCGCTCCTCGAGCTCCGGATCCAGCCGGATCGTGAGGGCGGAAGACTTCATGTCATGCATTGTAATACAGAGAGGCCCCGCCGTACAACCCCCGACGTTCTTCTGACACCCAGAACCGACTTTTTCCGCGTACAAGTATGGAGGCAAGAAGAGGAGCCGCCCCTGGCCGGAAGGGGTCGGCACGCACTGCCCGAAGGGGACGCATGCTCGTCCGGATCACACATACGCTCTACCGCGGCCGGTAACCCCATGGAACGGCTGGTCCGGGAAGTCCAGCACCGCATCGGTTACCCGGTGGACCGCTGGGCCGTGGTCGTCGCGCTCGAGGCGGCGGGATGGCGGGACGTCGACGCCTCCCGCACGTACGGCTGCGACGACCTCTTCGCCCTGGCCGACCGGGTCTATCCCCTCTGCCGGAAGGCCCGAGCCGAGTCCGCGAGACCGCTCCACCGGGAGCACCCGGTACGGTCGGGAGCCCGGCGCGTCTGGAGGGTGTTCCACGGGCTCATCGAGGGGATCAGCATCTCGCTCCCGATACTCGGCCAGGTCGTGGTGGTGCTCACGCTCGGCTACTCCCTCTGGGCGTGGATGCGGTTCACGGAAGGGGAGGCGACCGTCGTGGCCCTGGGCACGATCGGGAGCTTCGTGGCCACCGGCGGATTCGTCCAGTGCATCGGGCGGGAAGGTCACCGCTACCTGGGCATGGAGGCGCCACACCTTGCCCGGCGGTCGTACGCGCGCCTCCGGACCCTCGGCCTGGCGACCGTCCTCGTGCTGGCCGCCGCCGTTCTTCTCCTGGACGCGCTGTTCCCGTTCTATCCGCTGCCGCTGATGTCCATAAGCCTGGTGTATTTCGTCCTCCTCTCCTGCCTCTGGCTGGTCCTCTCGATCCTCTATGTACTCAAGCGGCATCTGGCCATCGCGGCGTTCACCCTGGGCGGCGTGATTCCGGTATTCGGCGTGATGGAGCTCACGGACTGGGGAATCTACGCCGCCCACGCGGTGGGCCTGGTGACCACCATCGGCATGAGCGCCGCCTACGGGGAGCTCCTCCTGAAGCGTGAGATCGAGGAACACGACGCCAGGTCGGGCAGGAAAGGGAACTGGTTGCCGCCAGTGGCCGTGGAGTTCCACGATCTGCTCCCGTATTTCCTCTACGGCCTGTCGCTGTTCGCCTTCCTCTTCGTCGATCGGATCATCGCCTGGTCGGTGACGGGGAGCGACCCGTCGCCCTACGTGATCTGGTTTCGGACTCCCTACGAGGTGGGGATCGACTGGGCGCTGATTCCGCTCCTGGCGGTCTTCGCCGTCCTCCACCACACGAGCAGGGAGTTTTCGGACTGGACATCTCCGTCGCACAAACGCCGGTCGGCCCTGTCCGTCGTCACCGCGGCGGGTCAGTTCCGCACCCTCTACTACAAGCATTTCGGGGTCCTCCTCATCACGGGGGCGGCCAGTGTCGTGGCCGTGTATCTGGCCGTCGTGCGGGTCGAGGAAGCCGGGTGGATGCCCGTCCTCACGAGCGTCGTCACCGACCCCGTCACGATTCGCGTGTACTGGTGGGCCGCCGGGAGCTACGTCCTGGCCTCCCTCGGTCTGTACAACGTTCTCCTGTTCTTCGCTCTGGAGCGGCCCTGGCTCGCCCTGAAGTCCATCGGTCTCGGCCTGGCGGCGAACATCGTCGCCGGCCTGAGCGCCAGCCGCCTGATCGGCTTCGAATACGCCGCCGCCGGCCTCCTTGCCGGTAGCTTCGTATTCCTGGCGGTCTCGTCGCAGTACGCGCGGCGGGTGCTGACGAGCTTCGCGTATTGCAGGTACTCCGCGCTGTGAATCCGTTCCGGGAACAGCTGATCCTCGATCTGGTGCGGCTCGGACTGGCCTTCGGGCTCTTCTTCGTGTGGATGCCCCGTCTTCTCCCCGCCGCCCTGTACGATCCGAAAGACGGATGCCGCCACGCGACACCCTGCGCACGATTCGTCCTGACGGGCACGATCTATCTGGCGCTCGTCCACCTCCTGGCCGTACTCGGCGCCTTCGACCAATTGCTCTACCTGGGATGCGTGATGGCCCTGGCGGCCTCGAGCATCGGCGCGAGATACCGCGGGGCGCGTGTGGTGAGGGCCTACGTGGGAGTGCTGCGGCACCTCGAGAGCGGGGATCGGGGGTCCAGGCTCCGCCGTTCCGTCGGGTCCGGAATCGGCCTGGACGGTTTGTTCCGCCCCGCCGGCATCGTCGCCGGCGCGCTGCTCTTCGCCGTGCTGCTGGTCCGGGCGAGGCCGTTCTGGGCGAGCCCGAGTCCGACCTCCTTCACCTTCTACGACGTCCTCTACGAGGTGAAATCCCTGCAGGTCGGACAGCTCTTCCCCGGCGGCGTCCTGGAGGAGCGCGGGCTGCACGCCTTCGCGCTGGCGCTCCATACCTTCTCCCAGGTAGACATGGGGACCGTCGTCCTCCTGGTCGGCCTGATCTCGGTGCTGGCGCTCGGATACGTCATATTCGCGCTCACGAGTGCCGGCGCCCGGAGCCAGCTGGCCGGCGTCACGGCGGCCTCCCTGTTCGGGATCGTCGGCGTCTGGTGGCCGCCCCTCGGACTCCGGATCCACACGCAGGCGGATCCGTTGCCTCTGGCCACCGCCTTCCTCCTCGCCGCCCTCTTCTTCGCCGCCCGATACATCCGCGATGGGAAACGGCCCGATCTCATCGTGGCGAGCGCCGCGCTCCTGTCGTGCGCGATGATCAGCGTTTCGGTCGCCGCGATCGGGGGCGCCCTCCTGGGGATGGGCGCCCTGGCCTGCCTGCTCCTTCTCCCGGGGATGGGGGGCGCCCGGGCCCTGCTCGTACTCGTCCTGGGGAGCGGGGTGCTCCTGGGATCCAGGATGGCGCTCTGGACCGGCCCCCACGTGGTGGAGACCGTCGACCCGTACCTGGTCCCCCGGTTCGAGGTCGTGACGAACACGATCGGGGACGCGGACCCCCGAACCCCTGTTTTCCTGTTGAGCGTGTTCCTGTGCATCGCCGCGGGTGTGCTCGTGGGGGCCCTCTGGAGGGGGGCCACCACGCGCGTGGGGAGCCGGATGGACGCCACCGCCCGCCAGGCCTTCGCGGCAGGCTGTCTGATGGTCGGCGGGAGCCTCTGGGTCGCCGTGCCGCTCCCGCAGGTGGACCCCGATTCGATCCAGCCCCGGGGGTACGCCCATGCCTACGAGAACGCCCGCCGGATCGTGGAGCCGGATGACTGGACCGTCGTCGGGCACGAGGGCTTCCGCGTACAGGTCAAGTACGATGGATTCTTCATGGGAACCGAGGAGTTCCTGGGAACCGTCCATCTGGAAGACCTGCTCGGGACGCAGAGCGGACGCCATCTGACCCGTGACATCTTCGTGTTCGTGGACATCCGTCCCTACGAGTCGGCGGTTCGGGACGAGCTGAATCCGCCGCCGCCCGAGACGAGCCGACGGGTACACCGCCTCCTGGCGGGGTGGACGGTCCGTAGCGACCGGGTGAGCGTCTTCCATGAAGACGAAGCGGTTCGAGTCTACCGCATTCGGACTCCGCCTGAGCGGATCACCGGCCGGGTCCGGCCCCTCGCCACCCACGGAGGGGATTCGTGAAACGAGCGCTCCACCGCTTCGCGTTGGTGACGCTGTTGGTCTTTGTGGGAATCGGGATCCACGGAAGCACCGCCGGGCGACCTTCCCTGGAGGTCGCTCCCGCTCCGGCGCACCGACCCGCGGATCCGGAGAACCGGGTCCTGGTGGTCTATGATCGGGGGGATCCCAACAGCGTGGAGTGTCGGGACCACACCGTCCGGGTCCTGGACTACGGGAAGACGCCATACGTCGCCTGGGACATGCAGTCCCGGGCCCCGCTGCCCTCTCTCGATGATTTCGGGACGGTGGCCGTCGTCACCGGCCGGATCCAGCAGCTCGGAGTCGGCGAGGCGAACCGCGTGGTGGACTTCGTGAGCCGGGGCGGGGGACTCGCCATGCTGGTCCCGGGTTGGCATCCGTTGCTGGGGAAGGTGTTCCGACGGCCGGGCTTCCTCCTGCCGGAGGTCCGCCAGTCGACCGCCGGCGACACGATCGCCCTCCACGGGCTCCTCATGCCCGGCGCCGAGGGTCTCAGGCTCTCCGGTGCATACGCGTGGCTCGACCTGTCGGGCGGCGAGCTGACGACGGACGGGGAGGTGAGGGTCCTGGCCTCGACGGCCGACGGCGGTCGACCCGTCGCCTGGACGAACCCCTTCCGGCGGGGGCACGCCCTGTACTGGAACGCGAACGTCCTCTGCGGTACGAGCACGCGGGGTCTGATCGCCCAGTCCCTAGTCGCGGTCCGGGACATCAGCATCCGACCATTGGCGAACTGGGGAGTGATCTACCTGGACGACTTCCCCAGCCCTGCCTCCTCGGTTCGGCTGGAGCCGATCGCGACGGAGTTCGGCCAGGGGATGGCCGAGTTCTACGTGAACCGCTGGTATCCCGACATGCGACGGATCGCCCGCCGGTTCGGGCTCACCTATACCTCCGCACTGATCTTCTCCTACAACGGTTCGACAGCTCCCCCGTACCGCTTCGACGAATGGCTCGCGGGCATCGTGCGGCAGGACCGTGGAGCCGTGTACTACTCGCCCTGGATGAGCCGGCGAGACGCCCGCTTCTCCGAGGTCGGTTTCCACGGATACAATCACGAACCCCTCACTCTCCGGAACTGGCGGTCGGAATCGAACATGGTTCGGGCGCTCGAGCGCGCCCGGTGGAGGTGGGAGGTCGACCGGATCGGCTCGTTCCCCGAGGTCTACGTACCGCCGATGAACGTCGTCGATTCGGTGGGAGTGCAGGCTCTGGCCCGGGTCTTCCCGAGCGTGAAGATCATCGCCGGGGTCTATTACGGGCGGCACGAGGAAGGTCAGGGCCGTGAGTTCGGACCCGAGCCCTGGAATACGAGCCTGTACGCGTTTCCCAGGAACACGAGCGGGTACGTCCTGACCGACGAGATGAAGCTGGACATGCTGTCGCTTCTCCACGTGGTCGGCGGGTGGGGACATTTCATCCATCCCGGCGATGTGTTTCCCAACGAACACCAGATGATGCTCGTGGGGGACGACAGGGTCTCCCTCACACCCGACCCACTCGAGTGGCACGGGACCCCGGAGAACGAGGGCCTCCTGCCTCGCTTCGAGAGATGGCTCCGATTCGCCCGGGACCACTACCCGTGGATCCGGTACATGACGGCCTCCCGGGCCGCCGACGAGATGAAGGCCTATCAAGCGGCCGCCTTCAGCAGCATGCGGACCGCCGACGGGATCCGGGTGGATCTCGACCAGGACCAGGGGTCCTTCGCCGTCTACTCACGCCGTGGAGAGAGGGTCACCGATGTATCCGGAGGCGAGGTGATCCATCGAGGACGAACCCCTCTGTTCACGTACCACGTCCTTCGGAGCGACGGGAAGACCGTCCATTTTCGAATGACCGATGAAAGGAAGCTGACCGATGAACCGTAGGCGAATCTCTCTGGCGGCCGCGATCCTCGTCTGGACCGCGGGACTCGCGCTGTCCGTCCGGGCGGCCCACGCCCAGGAGGACGGCCTGGAGTATGCGCGCCTCCTCCTCGCTCAGGGGAGGGAGGGGGAGGCCATCGGGCAGTTCGAGGTCGTGCTCCGGGACCCCGAGCGCGAGCGGGACGCCCTCCGGCATCTCGTGGATCTGTACGCATGGAACGAACGGCCTCGGGATCAGGCCCGGGCGTACGCGCGCCTGCTCGAGCTCGACCCCGAGCGCCTGGACCTGCGGCGCGCGCTGGCCGACCTCTACTTCGAGCTCGACAGTCCTGCGGAAGGAGTGCACCAGCTTGAGCGGATCCTCGAGGCGCGCCCCGGGGACCTGGAGCTCCGGCGGGAGCTCGCCAACCATTACTTCTGGAGCGATCGGCCGGCGGAGGGCATCTCCCAGCTTGAGCGGATCCTCGAGGCGCGCCCCGGGGACCTGGAGCTCCGGCGGGAGCTCGCCAACCACTACATCTGGAGCGATCGGCCGGCGGAGGGCATCTCCCAGCTGGAGCGGTTGGTCGCGATGGACGGGACGGATCTGTCCGCACGGCTGCGACTGGCGCAGGCCCTGGCATGGTCGGATCAGCCCGATCGCGCTCTCCTTCAGCTCGACGTGATTCTCGCCCGAACGCCGGACGAGCCCGAGGCGCTGTTCCTCGCGGGAGAGCTGCGCCGCTGGAAGGCGGTGGGCTGGTACCGGGGAAAGGAGCATCTCCACCGCCTGCTGGATCAGGAGCCGGAGCACCCGCACGCGCGGCGTCTGTTGAAAGAGCTCCGCGCGGAGTGGGGACCGATGGTGGCGCCATCGGTGTCCCGACTCAGTGACTCCAACGGGCTCACCACCACACGGCTGTCCCTCGAAGTCGCCGCCTGGATGGCCGGCAACTGGAGGTTGGGCCTCCACTCGGACCGAAGCACGTTGACGGATCGGAGGGAACCGGGCGCGCCCGATCGGTCGATTCACGGCCTGTCGACCGAAATCGTGCGGTCGTTCCCCCGGGGAGGGACCCTTCGCGGCCGGATGGGCTTCAGCGCAGCTCCCGATTCGTGGACTCCCATCACCGGTCAGCTCGAGTACAGCGGTCGGGTCAGCCAGACGGTCTCCGCCTCCGTCTCGGCCGCGTTGCGTCCGGTACTCGGGAGCACCCTGTCCATCGATCGTCGGATTCTCGAACGACTTCTCGCCGCCGAGGGAAACGTCCGCCCCTCCGAACGCCTCGAGTTCTGGGGCATGGCCTCCTGGTCGTCATTCACGGACGAAAACCGGGGCGTCATGGGGGCCGTGGGAGGAAAGGTGAGCGCCCGGCTCGCGGCCCCCTCCGTGGCCCTGTTCGGAAGCTATACCTACGAGGACACGGAGATCGTCCATGCGGACTCGCGGCCCTACTGGACCCCGCGCGACCTGTCGACCCTCGACGCCGGAATCGAACTGGCGGACTCGCCCGTTCCCTGGGCCGACCTTGCCCTCCGCCTCGGCCTGAGCCGGCAGGACCGGACGTCGTACACGTACGACGTCGGGATCCGGTTGACACCGGGGGGCTATCACAACGTCGATATCGGATTCGGGCGCTGGGGATCGGATGTCTACTCATCGACCCATCTCTCCCTTCGGTACTCCTATCGCCTGGACTTCCTGTAGGATGTGGCTCGGAATGGCCATGAAACCGACGGTCGCGAGGACGGGGATCGCGGCCATCCTCGCGATCTCTCCCGTCGCCGTAGGAAGCTCGGCAACGGGATGCGACCTCGCGGCGGAGGACCGGGCCGAACAGGAGCGTCCGACGCTGGACGAGATCGAGCGATTCGCCGTGTACTTCAGCGGTCCGTTTCGATCCGACCTGGGATGTTACGACATGGTCGTCGTGGATCCGGACGCCCACAGCCACGCCGAGATCGGCCGGCTGCACACGGTCGGCACGCTCCCCCTCGCCTATTTGAACGTGGGAGAGGTCGAAACCTATCGGTGGTTCTATCCCAGGGTGGACCCGTCGTGGCTCCTGGGAGTCAATCCAAACTGGGAGAACCACTACTACGTCGACGCCCGGGAGGAGGGCTGGCAGTCGCTGCTCCTGGAGGACGTGATCCCCAGAATCCTCGAGAAGGGATACTCCGGCCTGTTTCTCGACATGGTGGACACGGCGCTTCCAGGGCTGTTCCCCGAGACCGAGCCCGGCATGATCGAACTCATCCATCGGATTCGAGGGCGGTATCCCGAGCTCGTCCTGACCATGAACCACGGCTTCTTCCTGGCAGACCGGGTTTCCGAAGCCATCGATGCGGTCGTCGTCGAGGGAACATTCACCTACTACGATTTCGATCAGGACGCATATCGCCGGACGGCGGTCGAAGTGCAGGAATCGCAGCTCGCTATGATCGACTCCCTGAAAGAGACCTACGGATTCGAGCCGTTCCTCATCGACTACGCCGGAGCTGAGGACGATGCGCTGAGGGCGTATGCTCGGCGGCGGGCCGAAGAGACGGGACTCCGGTCCTTCCTCGGCACGATCGGCCTCGACAACGTGCCCCGGCCGGAAGGCGCGTCCCCGTCGAGTTCCTGTCCATGACGAAGAGGACGAGCGATTCACGGTCCGTACTCCTCCTCACGGAAGGGACCTACCCGTTCGAGAGTGGCGGTGTGAGCACATGGTGCGACGAACTCTGCCGGTCCCTGGACACCGTGGACTTCCACGTCTTCGCCCTCACCGGCTTCCCGGACGCCAGGCTGCGATACACGCTCCCCGGGAACATCCGGGAGGTTCGAAAGCTCCCCCTCTGGTCCAATAAGGAGCCGGCGCTCTGGTACCAGCCGCAGCACAGCTTCACCGAGGTATTCCTTCGTCGGATGGGGACCGGCTCGTCGTCCGTGAAGCGGAGCTTCATCCCCCCCTTCAGAGCACTCCTCGGACACATCTTCCGGCCCGAAGACGCCGAGCAATCCGTGAGTGAGATCCTGGCCGCACTGTATCGCCACTTCCAGGAGCACGACTACCTGGAGACGTTCCGGCACGAGGAGACGTGGAATACGTACAGGGGGGTCGTGGAGGGCCAGGGGACGCTCGATACGGGCGTGCCCAGCCTCGGGGAGATGACGGTCACCCTGAAGTGGCTGGCCAATTTCCTGCTCCCCCTCTCCGCGACCATCCCGAGGACCGACTGTACGCATGCCACGGCCGCCGGCCTCTGCGCCCTCCCGGGCATCGTCGCATCGGAGCTGTACGGGACGCCCATGGTGGTGACGGACCACGGCGTCTATGCCCGTGAGCGATGCCTGGCTCACGCTCAGGACGATATCCCCCACTTCTCCAAGCGATTCCTCACCAGGCTCACCCTCCTCGTGACCCGTGCCTGCTATCGGGCCGCCGAGCAGATCTCACCGGTCTGCGCCTACAACCGCCGGTGGGAGGAGGCCCTGGGGGCCGATCCGGCCCGGATTCGCACGATCTACAACGGAATCCGGACGGAGAAGTTCGTGCCCGGTCCCAAGCCCGAGGGGACGCGAGATCGGCCGACGGTGGTGGCCCTGGCACAGCTCTTCGGGCTGAAGGACATCGAGACGATGATCCGCTCGTGCGAGGTGGTCCGCCGGACCGTTCCGGGCGTCCAATACCGCCTCTACGGATCCCCGGAGGTGGACCCTGCCTACACGGCGAGATGTCGGCGCCTCATCGACGAGCTCGAGCTGGAGAACCACTTCGAGATCCGCGGGTACCGCGCCGAGCCCGAGAACCTCTACCGCGAGGGAGATCTGAGCGTGCTCTCCAGCATTTCCGAAGGATTCCCGTACGCCGTCCTCGAATCCATGGCGTGCGGGCGGCCCGTCGTCGGGACGGACGTGGGGGGGGTTCGGGAAGCGATCGGCGATTGCGGCCTCGTGGTCCCGCCCCGGAACCCGGAGGCCCTGGGTCGAGGAATCGCCGAACTCCTGTGCGACGAGCCGCGACGGCGAACGCTGGGCGAAGAGTCCCGGCAGCGGATCCTCGAGCACTTCCAGCTCTCCCGCTGTGTCCGGGACTACGCGGAAACGTACTGGCGCCTCGCCACAGGGCGCCGTCGGGTCGATCTCGAGACGCCACTGGTCCGGGTCGCGACGGCTTGACGACGGTCTCGTTCGAGCCGCTGGCGGGGCCCTGCCCGAACCCGGAGCGCGGACTCTGCCGATACACCGCCACGTCTTACTCGAGACCGGAGCCGCTCCAGAGCGCCCGCCTCCGCCGTTGGCGACAGTCCGCGGGGATCACCCTCGTGTTCCGTCACGTCGAGTTGCCGCGGACCCCGAACGGTCGCCTCGACCGAAAGTTCATGGAGGGCATCGAGTGCGACTTCGAGGCCCTGCGTCACGCGGGTCTCAAGTGCATCCTACGGTTCTCGTACGGGGCGGGGAGCACCGGGGGCCTCCTGCCGCCGCACGGAGATGCGCCGAAGGAGACCGTGTTGGGACACATTCGACAGCTCGCGCCCGTCCTCCACGAGAACATCGACGTCCTGGCCATCCTGCAGGCCGGATTCGTCGGCCGTTGGGGGGAGTGGCACTACACGGACCACTTCGGCGGACCCGCCAGCCCGACGGATCTCTCCGCCAGAGACCTGGCCCGGCGACGGGAGGTTCTCGCGGCGCTGCTGGACGCGGTCGACAGCCAGCGAAAGATCCAGGTTCGGTCGGTTCCCCTCAAGCGAGCTCTCCTGGGCCTGCCCACCGGATCGGACGCCGTGGTGACCGAACGCGAGGCCCACGGTCCGCTGGCTCGAGCCCGAATTGGAGTGCACAACGACTGCTTCCTGTCCGATCGGACGGACAGCGGCACGTATGATCCGGAGAGGACCCGACGGGATCGTGGGTTCCTCGCTCGGGACAGTCTGTACGTACCGGTGGGAGGCGAGACGTGCCGGGCGGCGGACAGTCGGGCCACCGGCGGGTGCGCCAGGCGAGAGATGGAGCGGTACCACTGGTCGTACCTCAACCAGGACTACCATCCGGAGGTGATCGGCGCCTGGCGGAACGACCGGACCCTCGACGTGGTCCAGGCCAGGCTCGGATACCGGCTGGAGCTCCAGAGTGCCTCCCTGACCCGTATCCCCGGCGATCCGCACGAGCGGCTGGTCATCCGGCTCGTCAATCGTGGATGGGCCCCGCCGTACAACCCGAGAGCCGTGCGGCTCATACTCAGGGGCCGGAACCCGGACCGCGAGCATTCGGTGACCCTGAACGTGGACCCCCGCTTCTGGCTGCCCGACGAGCCCGTGCTTCTGACCGTCCCGCTCCGGCCCTCCCGCGAGCTTGCTCCGGGGCGCTACGCCCTCCGCCTCCACCTTCCCGATCCCGAAGCTTCGCTGTCGCGGCGCCCCGAATACTCGGTCCGTCTCGCCAACCGCGGGACCTGGGAGCCGGATACCGGCTACAACAGGCTCGGTCTGACCGCGCGCATCGGATAGGGAGCCGATGGGGCAGCCGGTCTGGACACCCGGTGCCCACCATGACTCGTACTCCCTCACCCCCCCAACGCCCGCCACTCCTCCTCCACCCTCCCCAGCAACTCCACGAACCGCTCCTCCCCCCGGACGTTTTCCAGCAGCGGGTCGATCTCGGCCAGGAACGGCCAGTTGGCCAGCCCGATCTCCACCGCCCGCTCCAGCCACTCCAGCGCTCCATCCACCTCCCCCGCCAGCGCGTGACACTCGGCCAGAAAGCGCGAGAACATCTCGGTCTGGAGCGCTGCTTCCCGCAGGCCCGGCGTGATCGCCTCCATCGCCGGCCCGGGCTCCCCGCGCAGGCCGTGGAACAGGGACAGGGTGATCGCCTCGATGGGGGTCCCCGGATGCACCTCCGACAGCCGGCGGACGGCGGGCTCCGCCTCCTCGATCCGGCCCACGAGGCCCAACGACCACACCCGGTTCATCAGCGCGAACGCGCCGTCCTCGTCCATCCGCAGGAACGTGCGGTACGGCTCGATCGCGTCCTCGAACCGGCCCTGGAAGATCGCGGCGACTCCCCGCATGCCGTGGTTCAGGGGGGTCAGCGGGTCGATCGCCATCAACCGGTCGAACAGCGTGAGCGCGGCGTCCTCGCGGCCGGCCAGGCAGTAGAGGTATCCGAGGATCCCCAGCGCGTCGGGGTCGTCGGGGTCGGCGTCCAGCGCGGCCTCGAGATGGGGTCGGGCGCCCCGCAGGTCGCCCCGCTGGAACTGGACGTATCCACGCAGGCGGTGGCCGTGCCGGGAGTCCGGGTCGAGCGCGCCGATCGCCCGGGCGCAGGCGTCGGCCTCGTCCAGGTGCGCGGGGTCGGGGTCGATTCCGGCCTGCAGGGCCCAGACGTGGATCTGGCCGAGCGTGGCCAGGAGGAGCTCGTCGTCCCCGACCAGGTCCAGCGCGTTCAGGACGTGACGCCGGGCCCGCTCCAGCCCCTCGGCGGAGAAGCCGTACATCTCGTGGCGCGCCCGCAGGTACGACTCCAGGGCCACCGGA
>CAZUIY010000197.1:0-2719 GCA_964619975.1 uncultured Gemmatimonadales bacterium | reverse complement strand
TCCTGCGTGGCGTAGGGGATGATGCACATCTCGGTGCGCCGGAAGTCGTAGTTGAACAGGTCCTGGAACCACATGCCGGCGACGAACAGGAAGTTCCACGGATCCGTCTCGCGGCGGACCCACGCGCCCTCGGCGTCCAGCGCGCCGTAGTCCCGGCCAGTCAGCCCGTAGGACTTGTCGAACTTCTTGAAGATGTCGACCAGCGTGAGGCTGGGCGGCGCCTCGTACGGCTTGTAGTGCTTGAGCAGCGCCAACCCCACCATCAGGTTCGAGAACCACTTGGCGCGGCCGGCGTCGGTCACCTTGCGGAAATCGGTGGTGAGGCCGGGGACGTCCAGGAACTGCGGGACGGGCCGGAACTCCCGAGTGTGCTTGTTGACCATGACCGCGGTGCCGACCCCGCAGTTGGGGTGGCAGCCGCAGGAGAGCTGGCCCCACTCGGCGGCCGGGCCGTGGATCATGTCGGCCAGGTCCGAGAACGTCCCCATCAAGGACAGCGGGAACCAGTCGCGGAGCGGCTCGGTCATGCCGAGCTGATCCTTCACGTCCCGCGCCATGTGGGACAGCGTGTAGCGCTGGCGCATGCGGCGCTCGTCGGAGATCTCGTCGTCACGGCCGGTGAACGAGACCGGCTGGAACGAGAGGAACGCGATCTTCTTCGGGTTGTCGAGCGCGAACTTGATGATCGGCCCGACCTGGTCGTTGTTGATCCCGTTCACCAGCGTCGTCACCAGCACGATCTGAACGCCCGCCTCGTACAGGTTGTGGATCGCCTTCAGCTTGACGTCGAAGAGGTTCCCGACCTTGCGGTGGCTGTTGGCGTCGTTGCCGATCCCGTCGAACTGCAGGTACACGAACCGGAGCCCCGCCTCGGCCGCCTCCCTGGCGAACTCGGGGTTCTTCGCGAACTCGACCCCGTTCGTGGCCGCCTGGACCGAGTTGTACCCGATCTCGCGGGCGTACCGGACGGCGTTCAGGAAGTGCGGAGAGATCGTCGGCTCGCCGCCCGAGAACTGTACCGACATCTGCCGGCGCGGCTTGATCTGCAGCGCGTTGTCGAGGATCTCCTTGATCTCGTCCCACTCCAGCTCGTGGACGAAGCCGACCTGGTTGGCGTCCATGAAGCACGGATCGCACATCATGTTGCAGCGGTTGGTGAGGTCCACTGTCAGGACCGCGCCGCGGCCGTGCTTGATGGTGGACGAGCCGTGGTCGTGGAGCTTGCCGTCGTTGTGGGAGCGGATGTCGCGGCCCGGGAACTGCGACTCGACCCACTCCAGGAACCGCGAGTCGATCGCCATCAGGTCCTCGAAGCGGCCGTGCTCGGGGCATTCCTTGACCATCCAGATCTCACCGTCGCGCTCGATGATGTTGGCCTTGATCTCGCCGACCTTCTCGTTGATCAGGACGGTGTAGTCCTCCTCGCCCTCGATGATCCGCCGCCGCGCCTCGACCACGCACTTGGGACACAGCGAATCGGTCTCGCGGGGCCAGCCGAGCTTCGGCTTGGACTTCTCCCAGCTCTTCAGGAGCGGCTTGTCGCTCCACTTCGGCGTGAACGAGGGCCGCGGGCGGTACCGGTTGACGAGCTGGATCCCGTCGAAGAGCCCGCCGGCGATCTTCGTCACCACCCAGTCGCCGAACCGGGACACCCGGCGCAGGGCGCTGTTCCGCGCCGTGCCGTCGGGGTTCAGCCGCGTGTCGGGTACGCGGAAGGAGGACGTGTCGAAGTCGCTTCCACCGGCCTCGACCGGCCCCGGCGCGTCCACGGTGTCGACCGCCTGGGTGTTGACCTTGATCATGCGAGCCCCCTCCTTCGAAGTGCGAACTGCGTCAAGCGGAGCGCTGGCGGCCCCGGCTCTGGTATAGAAAGCTGTGCATGCTGTTGAAGAAGCCGCGCGGCGTGTACAGCACCTCGACCTCGCCGCGGCACGAGTACCAGCAGGCGGTGCAGGTGTTGCGGGCGTGCGCGTCCCGCAGCCGATCGAGCACGACCTCCATGGAATCGGTCCGGAGATTCCCGCAGGGCTCCTCTTCGTTGAACTCCACGCACTTGGACACCACCATGCGGTTGTCCACGTTGAACATCGCCTTGCCGGCGATGCACCCGTCGATCCCGTCGTTGACCGCCTCCTCGAACTTCTCTAGGTACACCTTGTTGGCGTGCATCGTCTCGGGATAGCGCTGCTTGAGGTCCAGCAGGACCTGGCTGGCGCCCGGCAGATGCCGCTGGCGCTCCTCGCCCGTCTTCATGACCGAGTACGGCTGGACCTGCCAGTAGACTCCCAGGTCCCGCGCCAGCTCGCAGAGCTTCGGCATCTCGTCGATGTTGTCGTCGGTCAGGACCGAGATGATCTGGACCCGCTGATAGCTGGTGTCCGTCCGCTCGGCCAGGAGCTGCTCGATCGCCTTGAGCGCCCGCTCGTAGGCGAACTTGACGCCGCGGTGGCGGGAGTGCTTCTCGGCGTCGGCGTAGTCGATCGAGACCGAGACGCCCCACAGCCCCGCCTCCCAGAGCTGGCGCGCCCGCTTCGGCGTCATCCCGCTCCCGGAGGTCGTCATGTACGGGAAGTGGTCCTGGGCCAGGATCTCGACGATGTGGTGGAGGTCCCGGCGCAGCATCGGCTCGCCGCCGGCCAGGGAGATGATCAGCGACCCCATCTCGGAGAGCTTGCGGGACCCGATGGCGAAGTCCTGCAGCGAGTTCTCCTCGTGGGGC
>CAZUIY010000196.1:0-3627 GCA_964619975.1 uncultured Gemmatimonadales bacterium | reverse complement strand
CTACGAGCCGTTCGCCCACGAGGCGGTGCTGGAGGCCCACCGGAGGGTGTTCGGCGAGGCCGCCATCCCCGACTACGACATCGAGGGCGCCGATTTCGTCATGTCGTTCGGCGCCGACTTCCTGGAGACGTGGGTCTCGCCCGTCCGGTACGCGGTGGACTGGGCCACCATGCACGCCGTCCGCGAGGCGGGGGACCGGGCGGGGGTGTTCGTGGCCGTCGAGCCCCGGCTCTCGATGACCGCCTCCAACGCCGACCAGTGGGTTTCGGTGCGGCCGGGGACGGAGCATCTGATCGCCCTCTCCATGGCGAACGAGCTCGGCGCCGGAGGCCCGGCCGCCGACTGGACCCCCGAGCGGGCGGGCGAAGCCACCGGCGTGGAGCCGGATCGGATCCGGCGGCTCGCCCGCCGGTTCGCCGACAGCCGCAGCGTGGCGCTGCCCGGCGGCGTCTCCACCCAGCACGCGCAGGCGACCGCCGCCGCCGTGGCGGTCGCGCTTTTGAACCAGGCGGGCGGCGCCATGGGCGACACGGTCCGCCTGGGACAGTCGCGGACCGGTGGCGTGGCGAACTCCTACCGCTCAATGGTGGACCTGACGGAGCGGATGAAGACGGGCCGCGTGGCGGCGATCCTCTTCGCCGACCGGAATCCGGCCTACTCGCTGCCTCCGGCGCTCGGGTTCGAAGAGGCGCTCCGGCAGGTCGACCTGCGGGTCTCGTTCGACCCGCTGTTCACCGAGACCGCCTCCTGGTGCCACCTGCTCCTGCCCGAGATGACCCACCTGGAGTCGTGGGGAGACTGGGTGCCGCAGCAGGGGGTGACGAGCCTGATCCAGCCGACGATGTCGCCGATCCACGACACGCGCGCCACCGCCGACGTCCTGCTGGCCGTCCGCCGGGCGCTGGCGTCCGCGGCCCCGGCCGACGCGGAAGACGGCGCGGCGGACGGCGCGGCCGCCCCGACTCCCGCCGCCGCATCGCTCGACGCCGAGTCGTGGTACGATTACTTCCGGGCCGCCTGGAGCGACCGGGCGGGAGACGCCTCCGCCTGGGCGGACCTCCTGAAGGCCGGCGTGTGGACCGGGGGCACCGCGGCTGGCGCGACCGGGGGGAACGGCGCGGCCGCGGGGAACGGCGCCGCGGCTTCCAACCAGGCCGCCGGCGCGGACGGCCAGCCCGGCGAGGAGGCCCTCGACTTCGATCCGGCAGAGTTCGAGGGACCCGAAGGGGACGACGCGTTCCACCTGCTCCTCTATCCCCAGATCGCGATGTACGACGGCCGCAACGCCAACCAGCCCTGGCTCCAGGAGCTCCCCGACCCGGCCACCACCACGGCGTGGCAGACCTGGGTCGAGGTGAACCCGGAAGTGGCGGAGCGGCTGGGGCTGGAGGACGGCCACGTGGTCCGCCTGGAGTCGCCCTACGGCGACGTCGAGGTCCCCGTCATCGTGTATCCCGGAGCCCGTCCCGACACCGTGGCGATGCCGCTCGGACGCGGGCACCGCCGCATGGGCCGCTACGCCGACAACGGCGTGAACCCGGTCGCGCTCCTGCCCCCCGTGTCCGATCCGCATTCCGGCGGCCTGGCGTATCAGCGGGTGCGGGTGGAGATGACGAAGACCGGGGCCCGCGTGGAGCCCTTGAAGATGCAGGGCTCCGACTACCAGCACGGCCGCGAGCTGGCTCAGGCGATGCCGCTGGCGGCGCTGATCGGCAACGGCAATGGCCACGGAGACGCGCACGGCGAGGAGGGGGCGCACCACGGCGAGCCGCACACCGTCCGCCGCGCGGCCTCCGCCTCGGCCCCCGAGAGCCCGTACCGGTGGGGCATGGCGATCAGCCTGGACGCCTGCATCGGCTGCAACGCCTGCATGACCGCCTGCAGCGCCGAGAACAACCTCCCGTTCGTGGGTCCGGAGCGGGTGGCCAAGAGCCGGCAGATGACGTGGCTGAGGATCGAGCGGTACTTCGAGCCGGGCGAGAACGGCGCCATCGAGACGCGCCACCTGCCGATGCTCTGCCAGCACTGTGGCGCGGCGCCCTGCGAGCCGGTCTGCCCGGTCTACGCCACGTACCACAACCCGGACGGGCTGAACGTCCAGGTGTACAACCGGTGCGTCGGCACCCGGTACTGCGCCAACAACTGCCCCTACAAGGTGCGCTACTTCAACTGGTTCACCTACGAGTGGCCGGAGCCGCTGAACTGGGGCCTGAACCCGGACGTGACGACGCGCGAGGCCGGCGTCATGGAGAAGTGCACGTACTGCGTGCAGCGGATCAACGCCGCCAAGATCGCGATCAAGGACGAGGACCCCGACGCGGTGATCCCCGACCGGCACTTCCAGACGGCCTGCCAGCAGACCTGTCCGACCGACGCGATCGAGTTCGGGAACCTGAAGGATCCCAACAGCCGGGTGGCCCGCCTGGCCGAGGGGCCGCTGGCCTACAGCGCGCTGGAGCACCTGGACACGCGGCCGGCCAACTTCTACCTGCGGCAGGTGAACCACCGGATGGACGAGGGAGGGGAGTAGATGGCCGACGTCTCGCCCACCACCGGGACCGGGATGACGGAAGGCCGCGCCCAGGCCACTGTCTACCGCCGCGTCACGGCCGACATCCTGGCGACCCTGGAGAAGCCGGGGATCGGCTGGCTGGCGCTGATGGCGCTCGTCCTGCTGGGCCTCACGATCGGCGCGCTCTCCTGGATTCACCAGATGCGCCATGGCCTCGGCGTGGCGGGCTACGAGCCGCCGGTCTTCTGGGCGGTCTACATCACCGACTTCGTCTTCTGGGTCGGCATCGCGCACTCCGGCACGCTGATCTCGGCGATCCTGTTCCTGTTCCGGGCCAAGTTCCGGACCGCGGTCTACCGGATCTCGGAGATCATGACCGTGTTCGCGGTCATGACGGCCGGGCTCTTTCCGCTCATCCACCTGGGCCGGGTGTGGTACTTCTACTACCTGATCCCGTACCCGAACGAGCGGCTCCTGTGGCCGAACTTCCGCTCGCCCCTGGTGTGGGACTTCTTCGCCATCTCCACCTACTTCACGATCAGCTCCACGTTCCTGTTCGTCGGGCTGATCCCCGACATCGCGGCGGCCCGCGACCGCGCGATCCAGGGCTCGCTCCGGCACCGGCTCTACACGGCGCTCTCGCTCGGATGGCAGGGCACCGACCAGCAGTGGCGCCACTACAACCGCGCCTACCTGTTCCTGGCGGGCCTGGCGACGCCGCTGGTGCTGTCGGTCCACTCGGTCGTGTCGTGGGACTTCGCCGTGGCGATCGTGCCCGGCTGGCACTCCACGATCTTCGCCCCCTACTTCGTGGCCGGGGCGATCTTCAGTGGCGTGGCGATGGTGATCACGCTCCTGGTGCCGCTCCGCAAGGTGTTCCACCTGCAGGACTACATCGACGAGTACCACCTGGACAAGCTCGCCAAGCTGTTGCTCCTGACGTCGCTGATCGTGTTCTACGCCTACGCGGTCGAGTTCTTCATCGCGTGGTACTCCGGCAGCCAGTTCGAGCGCGCCGTCTTCTGGGACCGGGCCACCGGGCAGTACGCCTGGGCCGCCTGGATCATGTACTCGTGCAACTGCTTCATCCCGATGGCGCTCTGGTCGAAGCGGGT
>CAZUIY010000195.1:0-2784 GCA_964619975.1 uncultured Gemmatimonadales bacterium | reverse complement strand
CCGGTCCGGCACCGCCCGTACGCGGTGCCGGGAGGTCCGGGAAGCGCGGCAATGGCACTCAAGACCGGCCAATCGCCCTGACGCAGGGCGGGAAGAGGAGTCCTCCGTGACTACTGTTGACAGCTTCGGCTCCAAGGGCGTCCTGGACGTCAATGGAGCAGAGTACGAGATTTTCCGGCTCAACAAGGTGGAGGGTGCCGAGAAGCTGCCCTACTCCCTGAAGGTCCTGCTGGAGAACCTGCTCCGCACTGAGGACGGTGCCAACGTCACCGCCGAGTCGGTCAAGGCCCTGGCCTCCTGGGACCCGAACGCCCAGCCCGACACGGAGATCCAGTTCACCCCGGCCCGCGTCATCATGCAGGACTTCACCGGCGTCCCCTGCGTCGTGGACCTGGCCACCATGCGTGAGGCCATCAAGGACCTCGGCGGCGACCCGACGCGCGTGAACCCCTTGGCCCCGGCCGAGCTCGTCATCGACCACTCCGTGCAGATCGACTCCTTCGGCAACGACCAGGCCATCGAACGCAACATGGAGATCGAGTATCAGCGCAACGGTGAGCGCTACCAGTTCCTGCGCTGGGGCCAGACCGCCTTCGACGACTTCAAGGTCGTCCCCCCGGGCATGGGCATCGTCCACCAGGTCAACATCGAGAACCTGGCCCGCACCGTGATGACCCGCGAGGTCGACGGCGTCCTGCGCGCCTACCCGGACTCCTGCGTCGGCACCGACTCCCACACCACCATGGTCAACGGCCTGGGTGTCCTGGGCTGGGGCGTCGGCGGTATCGAGGCAGAGGCCGCCATGCTGGGCCAGTCGGTGTCCATGCTGATCCCGCGCGTCGTCGGCTTCAAGCTGACCGGCTCCATCCCGGCCGGCGCCACTGCCACCGACGTGGTGCTGACCATCACCGAGATGCTGCGCAAGCACGGCGTGGTGGGCAAGTTCGTCGAGTTCTACGGCGAGGGCGTCGGCTCCGTGCCGCTGGCCAACCGCGCCACCATCGGCAACATGTCCCCGGAGTTCGGCTCCACCGCTGCCATGTTCCCGATCGACCAGGTGACCCTGGACTACCTGCGCCTGACCGGCCGCTCCGAGGAGAACATCGCCCTGGTCGAGGCCTACACCAAGGAACAGGGCCTGTGGCACGACCCGTCCAAGGAGGTCGTGTACTCCGAGTACCTCGAGCTGGACCTGGGCACCGTGGTCCCGTCCATCTCCGGCCCGAAGCGTCCGCAGGACCGCATCGAGCTGATCGATGCCAAGGACCAGTTCCGCAAGGACATCCACAACTACGCCACCGAGGACGAGGCCGGCGAGGGCCGTCCGTCCAAGACGGTGCCGGTGTCCATGGAGGACGGCCGCCAGTTCGAGCTGGACCACGGCGCGGTGTCGATCGCCTCGATCACCTCCTGCACCAACACCTCCAACCCCTCGGTGATGATGGCCGCCGCCGTGCTGGCGCGCAACGCCGTCGCCAAGGGCCTGACCTCCAAGCCGTGGGTCAAGACCTCCGTGGCCCCGGGCTCCAAGGTCGTCACGGACTACTACGAGAAGTCCGGTCTGATCCCGGCGCTGGAGGCCCTGGGCTTCTACACCGTCGGCTACGGCTGCACCACCTGCATCGGCAACTCCGGCCCGCTGGAGCCGGAGATCTCGCAGGCCATCCAGGAGCAGGACCTCTCCGTGACCTCGGTGCTCTCGGGCAACCGCAACTTCGAGGGCCGCATCAACCCGGACGTGAAGATGAACTACCTGGCCTCCCCGCCGCTGGTGGTCGCCTACGCCCTGGCCGGCACGATGGACTTCGACTTCGAGAACGACGCGCTGGGCCAGGACGCCGAGGGCAACGACGTGTTCCTCAAGGACATCTGGCCGGACCCGACCGAGGTCCAGGAGATCATCGACGCGTCGATCGACACCGAGATGTTCACCAAGGAGTACGGCACCATCTTCGACGGTGACGAGCGCTGGCGGGCCCTGGAGACCCCCGAGGGCGACACCTTCGCGTGGGATCCGAACTCCACCTACGTCCGCAAGCCCCCGTACTTCGAGGGCATGCAGGCCAACCCGGCGCCGGTCTCGGACATCGAGGGCGCCCGCGTGCTGCTGAAGCTGGGCGACTCGGTGACCACCGACCACATCTCCCCGGCCGGCTCCTTCAAGTCGGACACCCCGGCGGGCAAGTACCTGCTGGCCAACGGCGTGGAGCGCAAGGACTTCAACTCCTACGGCTCCCGGCGCGGCAACCACGAGGTGATGATCCGCGGCACCTTCGCGAACATCCGCATCAAGAACCAGCTGCTGGACGGCGTCGAGGGCGGCTTCACCCGCGACTTCACCCAGGACGGCGCGCCGCAGGCCTACGTCTACGACGCCGCCCAGAACTACCAGGCGGCCGGCACCCCGCTGGTCGTGCTGGCCGGCAAGGAGTACGGTTCCGGCTCGTCCCGTGACTGGGCCGCCAAGGGCACCGCGCTGCTGGGTGTCAAGGCCGTCATCACCGAGTCCTTCGAGCGCATCCACCGCTCGAACCTCATCGGCATGGGCGTGCTGCCGCTGCAGTTCCCCGAGGGCCAGTCCGCGGACACCCTCGGCCTGGACGGCACCGAGACCTTCTCGATCACCGGGATCACCGCCCTGAACGAGGGCACCACCCCGAAGACCGTCAAGGTCACCGCCACCGCCGAGGACGGCAAGGTCACCGAGTTCGACGCGGTGGTGCGCATCGACACCCCCGGTGAGGCCGACTACTTCCGCAACGGCGGCATCCTGCAGTACGTGCT
>CAZUIY010000194.1:0-2976 GCA_964619975.1 uncultured Gemmatimonadales bacterium | reverse complement strand
CCACCCACGTCGCCAAGTACTTCGCCAACTCGGTGCGCGAGGCCGGGCTGGTCACGATCGCCACCCGCGGCATCGTCTTCGCGCCGGGCTGGGCCGGGACCGTCCAGGAGATCTTCATGGACGCGACCCAGAACTACTACGGCTCGGAGGGGAAGATCAGCCCCATGGTGCTGCTGGACTCGGCCTACTGGAACGAAACCCTGCCCGTGGAGCGGCTCCTCCGGACGCTCTCGGGCGACCGGGATATGCGCGGGATGATGGCGGTGCTGGACGACGTGGACGCGGTGACCGCGTTCCTCGAGGCGAATCCGGCGCGCGGGGTCGAGGGGGAGTAGCCCTCAGGGAGAGACGGTGAGGAGCTCCACGCCGGGCTCGTCCACGGCGGCGGTCCGGAGCGTGTGCTCGCCCTTGAACAGGACGATCGCGCGGTCCTCGTGATCCCGGACGACCGCGCGCTGGTAGCCGTCCCCCAGCCGCCGGATGGCGTCCGGATCTCCCACCGCCCATCGGGCGTGTGTCCACGCCAGGGGCTCGAGCCGCGCCTCCACGGAGTACTCCCCATCCAGGCGCTGAAGCAGGACCTCGAGCTGGAGCGGGCCCACGACGCCGACCAGCGGGCGCGGCGCCCGGCCCGACTCCCCCTCGTAGAGGACCTGCACGGCCCCCTCCTCGGAGAGCTCCCGGAGCCCCCGGTCCAGGTGCTTCCTGCCGAACGGGGTCTTCGGGTATACGCGGGCGAAGCGCTCGGGCGAGAACCGGGGAACCTCGGCGAGGGGCTCCTCGCCGGCCGGCGCCAGCGAGTCGCCGATCCGCAGGCGGCCCCGGTCGAGGATCCCGATGACGTCGCCCGCCACCGCCTCGCTCGCCGCCTCCCGGTCCCGCGCCAGGAACCGGCGGGCCGAGCCCAGGCGGACTTCCTCGTTCGTCCGCAGGTTGGTGGTCGCGGTCTCGGGGGTCCAGCGCCCCGAGCAGACGCGGATGAACGCGATCCGGTCCCGGTGCCCCGGATCCATGTTCGCCTGGATCTTGAAGACGAAGCCGCGGAACTCGGGATCGTCCGCGGGGACGGCCCCGGCGGTCTCGAGCGGCGAGGGGGCGGTGTCCAGGAAGTGGTCCAGGAAGGGCTCGATCCCCAGGTTCAGGAGCGCGCTCCCGAAGAAGACGGGCGAGGCCTCCCCCGCCAGGAACTCCTCCGGCGTGGACGTGGATCCGACCGCGTCCAGGAGCGCCACCTCCTCCTCCAGCCGCCGGAGCGAGGCCGGCGGGATCCCGGCGCGGCCCGCAGCGTCCTCCAGCGGCCACGACTCGGAGCTCGAGATCTTCGATCCTCGGTCCTCGTCCCGATGGAACGGGTGGACCCGTCCGGTCAGGCGGTGGTAGACGCCCACGCACTCGTCTCCACGCAGGATGGGCCACGTCACCGGCACGCAGCGGATTCCGAGCTCCTCCTCCACCGAGTCCATCAACCCCAGCGGGTCGACGCCGGGGCGGTCGCACTTGTTGACGAAGGTGAAGATCGGCAGCCGCCGCAGGCGGCAGACGTCGAAGAGCTTGCGGGTCCGCTCCTCCACGCCCCGGCGGTTGTCCAGCAGCATGACCGCGCTGTCGGCCGCCGTCAGGGTCCGGTAGGTGTCCTCGGAGAAGTCCTCGTGGCCCGGCGTGTCCAGCAGGTTCAGCCGCCGGCCGTGCCAGTCGAACTGGAGGACACTCGAGGTGACCGAGATGCCCCGCTCCCGCTCCACGTCCAGCCAGTCGGAGACGGCGTGCCTGTCCGCCCGCCGCCCCTTCACCGTCCCCGCCTGCCGGATCGCTCCGCCATAGAGCAGGAGCTTCTCCGTCATCGTGGTCTTCCCGGCGTCGGGATGGCTGATGATCGCGAACGTACGCCGCCGTCCAACTTCGGAGGCGATCGTTTCGTCGACGGTCGGGGCCATGACCCGGAAGATACCCGGTCGCGGAGCCGGGGGGTCCAGCCGGGCGGGCGCGCGGGGCCGGGCTCAGCCCTCGCGGGCGGGGCGGCAGCCGGGCTCGAGCGGCTGGACGGGGCTGCGCGAGGCGCCCACCACCAGGACCCAGTAGTGAGGCGGGCAGCGCGGGCACGCGGGGCGTCCGGTGACGTGGGCCGCACCGGCGTGGCGGACGCGGCCGTCCAGCATGTTCTTCCGGTGGCCGGGCGAATCGGCCCAGCCATCGATCACCTGGTCCACCCGGGTCTGGCCGGCCGCGATGTTCTCGGCCACGATGGTTCGGACGTAGCCGGCCGCCTCCGCCCGGTCGGGCGGCCATGAGCCGTCGGAGGCGATGTGGGTCAGCTCGCCGCGGCGGGCCAGGTCGCGCGCCAGCCGGTCGGCGGCCACGAATAGACGGGCGTCGGGCTCGAGCGCGTCGAGCCCCCGGTCCGTACGGAAGTCGTTGGAGCGGGCCACCAGCTCGACCGCGGAGCCGGTCGGGCACCATGTCGCGTCGGCGCTCTCGGGGCCGGACACGGCCAGCGCGGCCGCGACCGCCAGGGCGGAATGCACGAATGACTTGCGAATCGGACGGGCTCCATTCCGGGGGAGGATTCAAAGCCAAGGGGAGCCGGCCAGGATCGGCCGTCCCGGAATGGTTGTATTGCGAGATCCGTGCCGGAGCCGCTACAGGCCGATCCGCATGACGAGCTCCCCCTCGTCCTCCGCGCCCGTGTACTCGAAGCCGAGCGAGGCGTAGAACGGCCCCGGACCGCCGTCGCCGGGGACGTGGCTCAGGAGCAGCTCGGTGGCGCCGGGTCGGGTCCGCACGTGGTCCAGGAGCGCCAGGAGCGCGCGCCGGCCGAACCCCATTCCCTGGTACCGGTGGTCGATCATGAACCGCCAGAGGTAATAGGCGGGCTTGTCGGGATCGTCGTGCAGCATGAGGAAGCCGACCGGGGTCTCGCCGGCGTAGATCGCGCGGAACCAGGCGTGGTCGGGCTCGAAGTGGGCCTGGGCGATCGAC
>CAZUIY010000193.1:0-4122 GCA_964619975.1 uncultured Gemmatimonadales bacterium | reverse complement strand
CACCGCGGGTCTTCACGTCGGTCGGGGGGTCGCCGCCACGCGCCGACCGGCGCGGATCTGTGATTTTGCCTTGCTGGGGGCGTTTCTACGGGCGGCGGATTAATCAATGTACACCGCGGAGGGCCCGGGATCAATCCTTTCGGATCACGAACCGCCGCTTCCCCCCGGGCGTCAATGGGATCTCCGGCACCGGCTCGACCGATATCTCGAGGTCCGGCGCCCCCCCGTTGAGCGCCCGGACCACCCGCGCGGCGGTGTCCTCGCCGTAGCCCGGGCCCGGGACCACCCGGACCCGGACCGCCCCCGGCTCGTCCTGGACCACCTGGAACTCGTCGATCTCCTCGAAGTGCTCCAGGATGCCGGTGAAGTAGTGGACGATCAGCCGGTTCCCCGACGGCGTGACGACGATGTCGGTGTCCCGCCCCTGCACGCTCCTGAGGAGCGCGAAGCCCCGGCCGCACGGGCAGCGGACGGCGGGATCCTCCAGGGACCCGGCGTCCCCGACCCGGTACCGGATGAGCGGCATCGGTCCGGCGCGCAGCCGCGTCAGGATGAGCGAGCCGGTCTCCCCGGCGGGCACGGCCGTCCCCGCCTCGTCGAGGGTCTCGACCACCGTGTCCAGCTCGAACACGTGGTAGCGCTCGTCGGCGCCGCACTGGGCGGCCACCTGGATCCCCTCGGCGCAGCCGTAGGTGTCGGTGACCCGGCGGCCGAAGGCGGATTCGATCTCCGCCCGGTAGTGGGGAAAGAGCGTGTCCCCCCAGGTGACGACCGAATCCATGCGGCGACTCCAGCCGCGCGCGCGCGCCCGCCGCGCCAGACAGTACACGCTGCCGGGATAGCCCCAGACGTGGCGCACCCCGCGCGCCTCCAGGCGATCCAGGTGGCCGTCCAGCGACGCGTCGTCCAGCCGGGCGGCGGAGGCGTAGAGCGTGCCCAGGAACCGGTCCTTCAGCCGCCGGTCCAGGCTGCGGGTCGTGGTCATCCCCATCTGCAGATGAGGCTCCCCGATCCGCCAGCCCGCCCAGCCCAGGGCCAGCATGAAGCTCGCGCGGTACCACCCGGCCGTCGGAGCGTCCTCGCGGACCTGGAAGTTCTTGCCGGTGGATCCGGAGGTGGCCGACACGTACGTCCGGCGGCCTGTGTCCCGGGTGGTACGCTCCGGATACCCCTCCCGCAGCATGTCCTTGGTCACGATCGGGATCGCCGGCAGGTCCGCGGCCGTCCGGATGTCGTCCGGACGCACCCCCGCTCCCTCCATCAGGTCGCGGTAGAACGGCACCTCGCGCCACGCCGTCTCCACCACCTGCCGCAGCCTCCGGTCCCGCTGCTCGCGGATCCGCTCCGGCGTCCACCACTGGGCCCGCTCGAGCCGGCGCAACCGACGCACCATGCCGTGGCCCGTCACCCGGTCGCCCGCCGCCAGCACCCCGTTCCTGAGAAGCCGCGCCCGGACGCGGGAGGCGCGGCTCCCGCCGTTCGGGCTCACCGGTACAGGTCCCGCTCCCGGACGTACGCCTCCACGGCCGGCGGCACCCAGTAGCGGATGGAACGGCCGGAGGCGACCCGGCGGCGGATCTCGGTGGACGAGAGGTCGATCGCAGGGACCGGGACGTAGGTGCACCGCTCCAGCCACGGCGGGCACGGCTCCGGCGGCGCCTCGGTCCCGCCGCGCGTCACCACGACCGTCTCGGCCAGCTCGGGCAGCCGCTCCGCCTCGCGCCACCGCGGCAGCTCCTCGACCAGGTCGAGGCCGATCACGAGATGCCACAGGGTTTCCGGCTCCCGCCGCCGCAGCTCGCGCAGCGTGTCGACGGTGTAGGAGGTGCCGCCCCGCTGGATCTCGATCCGGTCGACCGCCAGGCCGGGATCGCCGGCCACGGCCAGCTCGGCCATGACGGCGCGGTCCCGCGGACTCGCCGCAGCCTCGCCCTTGAACGCGTGGACCGCGGTCGGTACCAGGACGACGACGTCCAGCGACATCGCCTCGCGCACCGCCTGGGCCACGATGAGATGCGCCATGTGGGGTGGATTGAACGTGCCGCCGAGCAACCCCTTGCGGGGCCGGGCGGGCGGTTCCGCCACGCTCATCCGCCGGTGGGCTCGCCCCGGCAGCCCGCCCGCAGCTCGCCTCGGACCTCGCGCGCCGCGCTGGAGTCGGGATAGATGTCCACCAGCGCCCGGTAGGCGCGGGCCGCGTCCTGGTCCAGCCCCTGGGCGCACCGGGTCCGCGCCAGGAGCGAGTAGGCCGCCGGCAGCCAGTTCGAGTCGGGGAAAAGCTCGATCAACCGGGTGACGTAGATCTCCGCCGCCTCCCAGTCCTCGTGGCCGAAGTAGAACTCCGCGTTCAGGAACTCCTTCTCGGCCAGCTTGTCCCGCAGACGGGAGCGGCGCTCGCGCGCCTGCTCCACGAAGTCGCTGGCGGGATACTCGGCCAGCAGGCGGTCGTAGAGCCCGACCGCCCGCTGGGTGTCCCGCTGGTCGAGCTCCGGCCGGAGCGAGAGCCGCTCGTACGCCCGCGCCGCCTGATACACCGCCTCTCCGGCCCTGGAGTCGAGCGGGTAGTCCCGCTGATAGTTCAGGTACTCCTGGGCGGCGGTGGCCCAGTCCTCGGCGCCGGCGTAGGCCTCGGCGGTCAGCCAGCGGGCGTCGGACACGCGGGGATCCTGCGGATAGTTGAACGTGAAGGCCTGGAACGACTGGACCGCCTCCCGGTGCTTCCCCTCCTCGTAGAGCCGCAGGCCGCGGGCGTACTGCTCGTCGGGCGGGAGCACCGCCTGCTCGGTCGTGGTGGCGCAGCCCGCCAGCAGGAGCAGCGCCGCGAGCGCGGTGGACCAGCGGCCGATCATCCGCCCTGCCCCCCCCGCCGCGCTTCCCGCTCGCGCTCCTCGGCCACCCGCTCGGCCGTCTCCAGCGGCAGCCCGAACTCGAGCTGCTTCAGGCGCCGGAACGCTTGCAGCGTGGTACGGCTTTCCCGATCCTGATTGCGGTCGACGATGCCGGCGTACGCCGCCATCGCCGCTTCGCGGTTCCCCAGCCGCTCGTGGACCCGGGCCATCAGCAGGTGGGCATCGTCCAGCCGGCTGACCGGCTCGCCGGTCCGGATCACGAGCTCCACGTACTCGCTCGCCCGGTTCCAGTCGTCGGCGGCGAACGCCCGCTCGGCCATCCGGAGCGCGCAGGCACCGAGCCGGTAGCGGGCCTCCGGCGCCAGCGGCTTCTCCTCCGCCGGCACGCTCAGGTACGTCTCGAAGTGCTCGATCGCCGCCGGGCAGTTGCGCTTGCGCTCGAACGCGTCCCCTAGCCGCGCGTACACGTCGGGCGGGACCGCGTCGCCCGCACGCGCCAGGCCCAGGACGTAGGCCTCGATCGCCTCGTCGTAGTCGGGGCGGGCGTGGGCGGCGTCCCCCACGGTGAAGTACAGCGGGCCCAGGTCGATCGTCGAGTCGCGGGCACGCAGCCATCCGATCGCCTGGAGCGCGGCGAACGTGTCGCCCGTCGCCACCCATCGGTTGGCGTACAGATGGTAGAGCGCCATGACCTCGTCCCGCATGCCGCGGTCGTCCTCGATCAGCTCGTCGAAGAGCTGGTTCGCCTCGTTGAACGTCTTGGACCGGAGCGCCAGGTCGCCCGCCTTCATCCGCAGGCCGCTGGGGGCGTCGCCGCCGGCCTCTTCGAGCGCCAGCTGGTACTCCACCCGGGCGTCCACGTACTCCCCCTGGGCGGCGTACTGGTCCCCGCGCTCCTGGTACTCGTCGACCCGCGGGTTGCAGGCCACGAGGCCGGCCAGGACCGCCAGAACGACCGCGCGTCCGATGTCACGATTCATCGTGGATCCGTTCCTCCAGGGGACCGTCGTCCCGGCGGGCGTTTCTCCAGGCGGGATTGAGCTCCGGGTCGTTGTACATCTTGAACTGCCGATAGATCCGGAACCGGCGCCGGCCGGCCGCGACGTCGGCCAGGAGCGACTCCAGGCAGGCGGCCAGATCGGACCGCTGGTCGAGCAGGATCGCCAGTCTCCCGCGGCAGGCGGCGCGATGCTCGTCGGAGGCGTCGGCGCGCTCGGCCTCCTCCGCCATGTGGTAGATCTTGAGCGCCAGGATCGAGAGCCGGTCCACGATC
>CAZUIY010000192.1:0-1039 GCA_964619975.1 uncultured Gemmatimonadales bacterium | reverse complement strand
ACCAGCGGCAGATTTCATTGACCGTCGTGGGCCCATTTGCGCATGCCGATTGAGGTGATGACGTCGGGTCTGTCGATGAGCTGGTTCCAGGCGTCGCATCCAGCATCGAGTATGGCCTCGTAGCTTTCGAACACGCGGTTTGAGAGGAAGTTTGCGCGCAGGTACTGCCAGACATTCTCCACCGGGTTCAACTCGGGCGAACGTGACGGCAAGAGGATGATGGTGAGGTTCTTGGGAACCTCGAGATCACCCGCCCTGTGCCATCCGGCGCGGTCCATCAGCACCACGGCATGGGCCTTGCGGGCGACATATTTGCTGATCTCGTCGACATGCAACTGCATGGCGTGCGTGTTGGCCTTGGGAAGCATCAGAGCAGCCCCCGTTCCCCGCTTCGGGCAGATGGCACCGAAGAGATAGGCGTTCTCGTAGCGCTGGTCGGCAGGCAAAGGCGGCCGCGTACCCTTCCTGGCCCAGATGCGAACACGCCCGTTCTTCTGTCCCAGGCGCGCCTCATCCTGGAACCAGACCTCGATCGGTGTGTCTTGCGGCAGGTGGCCTATGTGGGCGGCAAGCGTGACGGCGAAGTTTTTTTAAAGGCCTCGATCACCCGCCCATCCTGGCCGGGATGCTTCGGACGGCCGGAGATGTGGGAGAAGCCGAGCTCTTCCAGATAGTCGGAAATGACCCGCTCGGAACACACAACACCAAACCGTTCCTCAATCACCCTGACCAGGTCGATGCGCCGCCAGCGCACGACACCGCCCCGCGAAGGATCAGGCCCCGTCTCCACGATCTCGGACAGCTCCTGCATCTGCTCATCGCTCAAGAGCCGCGGACGGCCGGCGCCCTTCCGGTTGGTCAGGCCTGCCGGTCCTTCCTCGTTGAAACGATGCACCCAGTCCCGCAGGCTCTGGCGGTCCATGCCGCCAACGCGGGCGGCCTCGGTGCGGTTCATCCCGTCATAGACCGCAGCAAACGCCAGCAATCGGCGTATCTGGCGGTTGTCCGTGCATCGCTTCGCAAGACGGCGAAGCGAAAC
>CAZUIY010000191.1:0-1176 GCA_964619975.1 uncultured Gemmatimonadales bacterium | reverse complement strand
GCTAGTGTCCTGATTCCTAAATCCGCTTCATTCTACGCGTTTGCCGTGAGGGTGCGGAGGCAGAAGCGTTGGATGCTGGCCAGGATATCGTTAGCGGACTTGGTCCAGCGGAAAGGTTTCGGGTCGGCGTTGGTGGCCTCGATGTAAGCGTGAATGGCCTTTTCGAGTTCGGCGACTGAGCGGAATACGCCTCGCTTGAGGGCGCGTTCGGTCAGCAGCGCGAAGAAGCGTTCGACCTGGTTGATCCATGAGGCCGATGTCGGCGTGAAGTGCACGTGCCAGCGCGGGCGCTTGGCGAACCAGTTGCGAATGAGCCTGGTCTTGTGCGTGCCGTAGTTGTCCATGATGACATGAACGTCGAGATCGGTGGGCACGTTGCGCTCGACCTCGTCAAGGAACTTGCGGAACTCCGTCGCGCGGTGCCGAGGCATGCATTTGCCGACGACGGTGCCGGCCTTCACGTCGAGCGCCGCGAACAGAGATGTCGTTCCGTGCCGCTTGTAGTCGTGCGTGCGCCGTTCGGCCTGACCGGGCCGCATCGGCAACAGCGGCTGCGTGCGGTCGAGCGCCTGCACCTGGGACTTCTCGTCGACACACAGCACAACGGCGCGCTCCGGTGGCGACAAGTAGAGCCCGACGATGTCACGCACCTTCTCCACGAACAACGGATCGGACGAGAGCTTGAAGGTCTCGACGCGATGCGGCTGCAGCCCGAAGGCGCGCCAAATGCGATGTACGGTCGAGGGCGCGTGGCCGATCTCCTTCCCCATGGTCCGCAGGCTCCAGTGCGTCGCACCTTTCGGACGCGTTTCCAGCGTTTTGCGGATCGTGGCGGCGATCTCATCATCGCCGATCTCGCGCGGCGCACCGGGGCGCGGCTCGTCGTAGAGACCATCGAGCCGTTTCGCCGCAAAGCGATTGCGCCACGTGCCAGCTGTTGCGGCACAGACCCCGACCTTGGCCGCGATCTCCTTGTTAGTGAGCCCCGCAGCCGCGGCCAGAACGATGCGTGCCCGCTTCGCCAACCCTGCGGTGCGCCATGCTTGCGCGTCAGCACCGTCAACTCGCTCTTCTCCGCAGCTTCCAGTATGATCGCCACTGCTCGGCCCTTCGCCATGCCCGCCTCCTTGCGTCAAGGTCGCAAGAATGTAAATGATTTATCGACCAGGACACTAG
>CAZUIY010000190.1:0-6947 GCA_964619975.1 uncultured Gemmatimonadales bacterium | reverse complement strand
ACCGACACCGCCTGCCGGGACCTCCTGGACCAGTGGGCCGCGGGTCACCTCACTGAGCGCCAGGTGCGCCGTGACGTGGCCATCCTGTTGACGGGTTCCGAGATCTGCCGTGAGGTGTCCCGGGAATACCAGACCTGGCATTACGGCCTGACCTCCGGCCCCCAGCTGAGCCAGGACGTGGAGGCTGAGTTCGAGGAGTTCCTGTTCCGGCGGGTCACGGAGGAGGGGCCGGACGCCTTCTTCGACCTCGAGCGCGCCCGGGCCGCCTCGGTCACCGGCTGGGCCCGTCAGACCCTTCGCTCCGCCCGCAAGTCCGTGCTGCGCAATATCCACAACCGGACCGCGGCGCGCCAGGAACTCGTGGCTCCCACCGGCCCCGAGGACGGCTCCTACACCGCGGCCGCCCGGGCGTTCCAGTCCACGGCGGCCCCCGGCAACCTCGACGACCCGCAGATCGGCCAGCGGATGATGCTCGAGGAGGCCACCGAGTGGCTGCGCTCCAAGGCCTCCCACCACCGGGGGATCGCCCGCACCGCGGCCGGCGCCACCGCCCTGCGGTTCGCCTTCGGCCTGCCGGACCTGGTCCGCCCGGACTGGCGCGTCCGGCGTCGGGCCCTGCCGGCGCTGCAGGCCGATCCCAAGGCCGCGCACCGGGCCGCCCAGGCCATGCTCGCCTGCCTGAACCGGATCCACGGCTGGCGCGGGCTGTTCGAGGCCGCCGACCAGGACCTGATGTCCCTGTGGGACGACTACTCGCGGGCCCAGCTGTTCGAGGTGGTGTCCAAGGACCCGGCGATCGCCTACACGCTGGCTCTGGAGACCCTGTCCGACCGGGCCCGCCCCGACCGCCCGTCCGTGCGCGCGTTCCGGAACGCGGTGAAGGACCTGGCCCCGATCCTGAAGAACGGCCGCAGGCCCACGGGCTGGCGGACCGTCGCCAACGCCGTGGTCGACGCGTTCCTGGCCGAGGAGTTCGAGGCCTACTCCGCGTTCGACACCGCCGGGGCCTCGGCCCACGCGGAGAAGGCCGCCGAGCGCGAGGCCGCCCTGGCCAGCGCCTGGGACGCCTACGAGGCGATGGTCCGGTTCCCGGGCGCGCCGATGGGCAGCACCCACGCCGAGGTCCGCGACCGCCTGGAGGGCATCATCGGCGGCGTGCTCGGTGGCGGCGTCCTCGGTCTGGGACTCGAGATCGACGACAACGCCTGGACCACAACGTCGGCTGACCCGATGACCGGCCACCGCCACCTTCGCACCGCCTGAGGCCCCCAAGCGATGGCCACTACGGCACAACCGGGCTATACGGATGGCTACGGTGGTCGCGAACGGGAGAGAGTCTATAGTCCGGCCATTGGATTGATCCTTCGAGACAGTGGTGAGGTGCCTGGGTCGAGCAGATTCGGCGGGCCACTGAACGGGTCACTGAACAGGAAACCGCACCGCTCAGCGCACGGGTGATCCCGTCAAAGACTCGGCATGGCCACAGCGGGGGCGATGCTGAGCCCTGACAGCGGAGCCTTTCTCGCCGGCTCATGCCGAGGGGTCCGTGGAGGTCCACTGGAGAGCCGGCGTCACCACCTGGTCTGTCAGGGCATTGGTTGTTGTAGAAGGAGACTCAGGTGGTGTCGAGTTTCGTCGGCCAGTCGACGCAGACCTGCGATGATTTCGGCCCGATGCTCACCGGTCGGCCAGTGGTGGCTTGTGGGTCCCGGTGAAATGCGCTCTTGCAGCTGGGCGGCAGTGTGGGACAGGGCGGTCGCCCCGGCCATCGCTGAGGATGTCTTCAGACTCAGGATGGCGTCCATCCAACCCTCGGGATCTTGCGCGGTGAGCGCGCGGTCGAGACGGTCGACTCGGTGGTCAAGTCGCCTCATGTAGCGACCGATGAACTCGCACAAGGGTTGCCATCCCCCGATCTCCTCTCCTAGCCGGGTCAGCACCTGGGCATCGAGTACGGGTGTCGGAGTCATAGACAAGGACGACTCTCCTTCCTTGGAAGTCCCACTTCATATCCAAGACCGTTTCGGGAAGTGGACTCTTCACTGGTCTCTCAAGGCTAAGGGGACATGCCCGGTGAACGTTGCACCAGGGCGGAGGTGATATAGGCGCCGCCGCAGACCTGGACCGTCACCAGGACTGCGGCGGCCGCCCCGGTGACAACCAGGGGCAGCACTGATCCGCTTAACTTGATGTCCGCGCCGCACCAAGCCAGCGCCCTTCACGCTTGTGTGCGGCGGTGCAAAGTCATGGCTGCCCTGAACGAGTGAAATCATCACCACGAGGGTTGCGGACAGGGGACACCCCTGACCTCGGGCTCTGGAACCTGCTCCCCGTCGTGGTCTCGTCGTCATTTCAGCGCATCAACGTGCCTTGCTCGCGCCAGCGTTGTTCGCCCGTGGTGGGACTTCTTCTCAGGTGGAGCGGCCAGCTTTTCGGTGGCGCCAGATGAGATAGATGACCAGGCCCAGCAGGACCAGTACGGCCGCGCCCAGGACGTAGACCAGGACGCCGGGGCCGGAGTCCTGGTTGATGCCCGGCAGCCCGTCTTGTTGGGCGTTGCTGGAGGTGTTCTCCTCGGCCTCCTCGACGGTGAAGGGAAGGGCCTCGGCGCTGGCGCTGGTTCCGGTCTTCGGGTCGGTCATGGACACGGTCAGGGTGTAGGTCCCCGGCTGGAGGGCGCCGTCCAGGGTGGTCTCCACCGTGGTCTGCGTGCCGGCGAAGAAGTTGCTCATGGTGACCTGCGCCTCGCTGACCGTCTCGCCGCTGTCGTCGCGGATGGTGAGGTCGCCGGCCGGCTTGAGGTGGGCGTTGCCGGTGTTGGTGATCTGCACGTCGACCGCCGAGCGGCCGGCCGTGTTCTGGTGGCCGGCCTGGCCGAACTCGAAGGCGGGATCGAGATCACCGGGGACCTGGACGGTGATGGGTAGCGCCTGGCGGACGATCTGGTTCAGGGCGACGTCCCCGGAACCGGCCACGGGGTCCGCGTTCTCCAGGACCAGACTGGTGATGTACTGTCCAGGCTCGGTGCCTTCCGGCACGGTCACGGTCACGGTGTGCTCACTGGCTTGGCCCGCCGGGAGCGAGAGGTCCTGCGCGGCATAGTCCAGCCAGGTGGTCGTCCCGGTCGGTTCGGTCCCGTTCTCCTTCGCCCCGAAGCCTCCGTTGACGATGCTGTAGGCGTCGGCGGGGTAGGTGCTCACGTCCATGGCGGCACTCCCGTTGTTGCCCACGGCCACCGTCAGTTCCCGGCTCTCGCCCGGCTCCATGGTGAGGTCGAAGTACGATCCGGGGTGCTTCACGGGTCGAAGGCTGAGGTTGACTGGCTCCTCGGTCTCACCGGTGTTGGCGGCCGCAGAAGCAGGGATCAGCACCAGGATGGCGGCCATCAGCAGGGCGGGCAGGCTCCGTCGGAGAGCGGTGGTGGGCATCAATGAACATCCTTCGGGGAACTCTACGGCGACGCGCACGGCGCACAGCGCTTCAAGCCCGACGCCGGCCCGCCACTCAGGGGACAGGGTCGGTGCTGGTGGTCGGGTCGGTGCTGGCCAGGGGCACAGTCGTGGAGTCGGTGGTGGGTTCGGGGCCGGGTTCTGGTGTGGGCTCAGAGACCGTGGTCGCCACCGGTTCGGCGGTGAGGTCTGTGGTGGGTTTGGGGTCGGGGCTTGCTGCCGGTTCGGATGCGGCGATCATCATGGGTTCGGGGGCGGTGTTCGTCGGGCTCTGCAGTCCGGGGCTGATGGTGGTGGTGATGGTCCCGGTATAGATACCGGCCCTGGTGCCCGGTGGCAGCGTCAGGGACAGGACCAGTCCCTGGGTGTAGGTCCCACGGCCGGTTCCGGGCTCGGCGTGGAGCACGACCCGTGGTGTGTCCAGGGAGCCGGTGGGGGAGGCGGTGGTGGGGACCGTGGGCCTGGTCGCCGGGTCCGCGGCCGCACTGAGCGCATCGGCGGCCACCGGGGGTTCGACGGAGACGAGGGCCAGGTTCCGGGCCGGGATGGCGGTACCGGCGTGGAGGCCGCTGTAGTGCAGGTCCGAGGCCTGTTCGGTGACGTGCCAACCGGTGCCCTGCTCGACCAGCGGGTCGGAGGTGTCTCCGGCCGTGAGGACCACCCGCGCGGAGGCGGCCTGCGCCCGGTGGGAGTACGGCACGGCGGCAAGCTGCAGGTCCTGCAGCTGGGCCGAGAGCGCTGCGCAGGCCGTTGCCGGCGCCGACACCGCCAGGGTCAGGATGGCTGCGAACGCCGCCACTGCCCGCAGACCGCCAGAGCGGAGCTTCACCATGTTCCCCCTCTCCCACCGTGGGAGGCCTTCGCATTCTGAATCGTTCCACCTCCCGTGCGGTACCGGCGTGCAGATGACACGATGCCCGAAGGGCGCTATCCCGCAGAACGGGTGCAGGGCCGGACCCGGTGGGGTCCGGCCCTGCAATGGTTCTTGATCAGCGGTGGCCGATCGGCGTGGGCCGGTGTCCTCAGCTCACGCTATCCGTCCGGGGCCTTGCTCAGATGGCGGGGGCGGAAGTGGTGGTGATGGTGGCCGCGTAGTTGCCGGCACGACTGCCGGCCGGAACGGTCAGCTCCACGCTCACCGGGGCGGTGTAGGAGCCCTCACCGTCGCCGGCGGCGGCCGAGAGTACCGGTCGGGCGACGTCCAGGGCGCCGGCAGCGCCGGGGGTGACGGTCTCCGCGCCGTCCACGCCGGCCACCGGGGTGACGGCCCCGACCGAGTCCACGGAGAAGTTGGCCGCCGGGATAGCAGTGCCCCCGTTGCCGCCGGTGTAGGCGAAGTCGCCGACCTGCTGGGTGACGCTCCAGCCGGCGCCGGTGCCGCGGTTGTCATCGACGCCGACCTCCACGGTGCCGGAAAGGGCCTGGGCGTCGTGCGAGGCGGCCACCGTGCCCAGGTCCACGGCGGGGGTGGCGGTGACGGCCAACGCTCCGCCAGTCACCGTGGCGGTGGCGTCGGTGTCGGCGGCAAAGGCTGCCGGGGCGGCGAGCAGGGAAACGGCCAGGACGGAGCCGACGGTAAGGGTCTTCACAGAGGTGCGCATGATGCAACTTTCGTTTTCAACCCGCAGACCCGCAAAGGGGCAGCACCGGGACACCCGGCATACCGGGCGCGGCTTCATACGGGAGTGGGAGGGATTCCTGCTCGGGCCTAACGGAGAGAGAACGATTCGAGTTTCGCTCGCAGCGGGCCATGACGGCGGGACTCTTGAAGGATACAGCCAAGCCAGACGGATGTCTATGGTTCGGTAACCACCAAACGCCTCAACGGTTTTCAGGGCCCTCTACAGGCTCGTCCTGCAACGAGAAGCATCCCGTCGGTCCATCTCGTCATCGTCATCGGTCTCGTCGTGCATGAGGCGCCCCCTGGTCGGCGTTGAACACCCTGCCTCGATGCGGCAAACGGCAATCGGCAACGAGTGAGGCGGGAGTTCAGTTCTGCTGGCTGTGGCGGTACAGGACGGCGGAGATCTCCGCACGAGTGATGGGCTGGTTCGGGCGGTACGTGCCGTCCGCGTAACCTGTGGACAGGCCCTCGGCGTACAGCCAGGAAATCGCCTTGTGGTGGGGGTTGGAGGACTTCACATCCCGGAACTGGCTCGTGCCCGGGGCCTTCGATCCCGGGGCCACAGCGCGCTGGAGCATCGAGGCGAACTCGCCGCGGGTCACATCGCGCCCCACCCCGAAGGTGCCGTTGCTATAGCCCGTGGAGACACCGGTGGACTTGGCCCAGGACACCGGGACGAAGAACGTGTCACCGTGGGACACGTCCTTGAACGGTCGGGAGTCGATCGGGGTGTAGGACGGGGCCAGATAGCGGTGCACGAAGGCCATGGACTCCCCACGGGTGATCGCGCGGTTCTTGCCGAAGGAGCCGTCGGCGTAGCCGGTGGTCAGGCCCTGGAGTTGCATCCATGACACGGAGTCGTAGTAGTTGGAGCCGGGCTTGTTGTCGGTGAAGTCGGTCGCGCAGGGCCCGGAGGCGTTTACGTTCACGCTCTGCCCGGCCCGGGGGGTGATGACCTGATAGAACTTCACGGGCGTAGCGTTCAGGGTCTCGATGCGCACGTTCGTCCCGCCGGCCGGCAGCTCGAGGGTGCAGGTTCGGTTACCGCCGCCGTCGATGAGCAGGTTGCCCACATGGCTGCCGGACTTGGTGATCCTTAGCTGGGACTGCCCGGCTCCGACTTCGACGCTGAGGACCAGACGGCGGGCCGGCCCGGAGCCTTCAATGCGGAGGGCGTTCCCGGCAGCGGTCGAGCGCAGGGCCTTATCGCCCAGGCCGAGGGGATGGGTGGAGTGGTGCAGCCCAGCGATGTGGATATCCTTGTGGTCCATTTCCAGCGGGCCGGTGTGCTGGCCCAGGTACGTCTGCGGCCCGGCGATCCCAGAAGCGTTGAGGGCGCGAACAGCGAACTGGGCGGTCTCCCCGGGGTCGGCCCCCAGCAGCAGGGAGGTGCCGGTGGTGGTGCGCCCGGCGATCCAGGTCTGAGCGTTCACGTCCCCTCCGCCATGCGGAACGGCACGGAACATAATCTGGTACTTCGCCGCCCCGGAGACGGCCTCCCAAGAGGCCATGGCGTCCATGCCGTCATTGCGTAGGGCGTACCCGGCCTTGGACGGGGCGCTCGGGGCCGACGGTGGAGCGGGCTTGGGCGCGACAGGGGCGGAGCCCGCGCCGATGGCGCTGGAGCCGATGCGCTGGGACACGTTGGCCCGAATGGAGCCCATCCTGGCGTAGAGGTACCTGCCGGGGCAGGCGGTGGAGTTGGTGTCGCGGTGGCCCAGGATGGTCGGCCGGGACACCTTCGTGCCATAGGCGTAGCTGGCCGTGGATCCGGCGGCGGCCCGGGAGGTCAAGGTGGCCGTGCCTGTCGGGTCCAGTCCCCAGCGCGCGGCTTGCCAGGCAATGACGGCCTCGAGGGAGGAAACCATGGCGGC
>CAZUIY010000189.1:0-1496 GCA_964619975.1 uncultured Gemmatimonadales bacterium | reverse complement strand
ACTGCTGCTCGACGACGAGGAGGACGAACTGCTGGAGGACGAGCTGGAGCTGCTTGATGAACTGCTGGAGCTCGACGAGCTAGAACTTGAAGAGGACGACGAGCTGGAGCTACTGCTTGACGATGAGCTTGAGGACGAACTTGAGGACGAACTGCTGCTACTGCTAGACGACGAACTCGAGGACGAACTCGAACTCGAAGACGAACTGCTGGAGGACGAACTCGATGAACTGGAACTGCTGCTCGACGACGAGGATGACGAGCTGCTGGAGGACGAGCTGGAACTGCTGCTTGACGATGAACTCGACGAGCTAGAGCTGCTGGAGGACGAACTGGAGCTACTGCTTGACGAAGAGCTTGATGAACTCGACGAGGAACTACTGCTGCTCGATGACGAGGAGGAACTGCTCGAGGACGAACTGGAACTGCTTGATGAACTGCTGGAGCTCGACGAGCTTGAGCTGCTGCTGGAGGACGAACTCGAAGATGAAGAGCTTGAGGATGAACTGGAACTGCTGCTTGATGACGAGCTTGATGAGCTCGACGAGGAACTACTTGATGAACTGCTGGAAGAAGAGCTGCTACTCGATGGAGACGACGAACTGCTTGACGAACTACTACTCGATGAACTGGAACTGCTGCTTGACGAACTGCTGCTGGACGAGGAGCTGCTGCTGCTGGACGACGAGCTACTCGGGGACGAGGAGGAACTACTACTTGAAGATGAACTCGACGAGCTGGAACTTGACGACGACGAAGAACTAGAACTGCTGCTGGAAGAAGAGCTGCTACTCGATGAAGATGACGAACTGCTGCTCGACGAAGAGGATGACGAAGTGCTGGGGGACGAGCTGGAGCCGCTTGACGAACTGCTGGAGCTCGACGAGCTAGAACTTGACGAGGACGACGAGCTGGAACTACTGCTTGACGAAGAGCTTGATGAACTCGCCGAGGAACTACTACTGCTCGATGACGACGAGGAACTGCTGCTCGACGATGAGGAGGACGAACTACTCGAGGACGAGCTGGAACTGCTGCTGGATGATGAACTCGAAGGCGAGGACGAGCTACTGCTTGATGACGAGCCAGGGCTGCTACTTGAGATTGAGCTGCTGCTGGAGGACGAGCTTGAGAGACTGCTACTTGACGAACTGGTGGATGACGAATCGGACGAGGAACTGCTACTTAATGCTGAAGATGAACTGCTGGGCGGGGGACGGACGCTACTCGAACTACTGACGGGCGGACCGACGCCGCTCGAACTGCTGGGGGGCGGGCTAATACTGCTCGACGAACTACTGCTTGATGCCGAAGAAGAAGAGCTAATCGAGGTTGAACTCGACGAAGAGCTAGTGGATGAAGACGAAAGTCCCCCGGTCGATGAACTACTCGCTGCCATCTCTGCCATCCTTCCCAGCGCGTCCACACGAGTTGCCTGATATCGCTCGCGGCGTCGCAGACGCGAAGACCTCAAACCCGCTTCATGATCTGAGATCC
>CAZUIY010000188.1:0-6127 GCA_964619975.1 uncultured Gemmatimonadales bacterium | reverse complement strand
GACGGCGGTCGAGTTCGTGTCCGCGCTCCAGCAGCAGAACGTGGAGGTCCCCGGCGGGAACCTGGAGTCGGGCGCCCGCGAGACGATCGTCAAGATCCAGGGCGAGGTGCCGACGGTCGAGGCGTTCGAGGGGCTGGTCCTGGCGTACCGCGACGGGGCGCCGGTCCGGGTCGGGGACGTGGCGCGGGTGGAGGACGGCCTGGAGCCCGCGCGCGGCGCGGCCCGCTACAACCAGCAGACGACGATCGGCATGGGGGTGGCCCCGCGCTCGGGGTCCAACGCCGTGGCCGTGGCCGCCGCGGTCCACGAGCGGCTGGCGGAGCTGGAGCGGACGTTCCCCGAGGGGATCTCCTACGACATCGCGTGGGACGGCTCGGAGACCATCACCCGCTCCATCCAGGACGCCCAGTACGAGCTCCTCTACGGCGCGTTCTTCGCCATGGTGATCGTCCTGCTGTTCCTGCGGTCCTGGCGCTCCACGGTGATCATCGGGCTCGCGATCCCGACCTCGATCCTGGGGACGTTCGGCTTCATGGCCGCGCTCGGGTTCACGCTGAACACGTTCACCGTGCTGGCGCTGGCCCTGGCGGTGGGGATCGTGATCGACGACGCGATCGTGGTGCTGGAGAACGTGTATCGACACCAGGAGGAGGGGAAGCCGCCCATGGAGGCGGCCCGCGTGGGCACGCAGGAGATCGCGCTGGCGATCATCGCCACCACGTTCTCGCTGGCCGCGGTGTTCCTGCCGGTGGCGTTCATGGAGGGGCTGGTGGGCCGGTTCCTCTACGAGTTCGGCGTGACGGTGGCGGTGGCGATCCTGCTCTCGCTGTTCGTGGCGCTCACGCTGACGCCGATGCTCTGCTCGCGGTTCCTGAAGCACGAGGAGCGCCGCGGGAACCCGGTGTTCGCGAAGATCGGCCAGGCGCTCGACTGGACCGACGCCCGCTACCGGAGCACGCTCGCGTGGGCCCTGGGGCACCGCTGGACCACCATGGCGATCGCCGGCGCCACCGCGGTGGTGGCGATCCTGTTCTTCGTCCTGCTGCCGAAGGAGCTGACCCCGGAGGTGGACGAGTCGGGCTTCATCATCGCGTCGGAGACGCCGGTCGAGAGCTCGCTGGCCTACACCAACGAGAAGCAGCAGCGCCTGGAGGAGATCATCGCCGGGGTGGACGGCATCCACGGGTTCTTCTCCGCCATCGGACTGTGGGGCGGGCCGAACAACGGGTTCATGTTCGTCCAGCTCACCGAGCCGGGGGAGCGGGAGGCGTCTCAGGCCGAGATCATGGCCGAGCTCCGCGGCAAGCTGAACACCGTGCCCGGCATCCGCGCCTACGTCTCCAGCTTCGGAAGCGCGTTCACCGCAGGGGGCGACTCGGAGCCGTTCCAGTATCTGATCATGGGCCCCGAGCTGAACGAGCTCCAGCAGTACGCCGACGTCCTGACCACGCGGCTCCGCGACGAGGTCCCGGGCATGGTCGACATGCGGACCGACATGCGGCTCCAGAAGCCCGAGGTGCGGGTGGTGATGGATCGCGACAAGGCGGCCGGCATGGGCGTGGACGTGGGGGCGATCGCGCGCGTGATCAACGTGCTGATCGGCTCCCAGGAGGCCACCGTCTACAAGGAGGGCGGCCACCGCTACGACGTCCGCGTGCGGGTGGAGGAGGGCCAGCGGAGCCAGCCGACCGACATCACCGACCTGGCCACGCGCACCTCGGGCGGCGAGCTGGTGCGGCTGGGGAACGTGGTCCGGCTGGAGGAGGGGACCGGCATCAACGTGATCAACCGCCGCGACCGCCAGCGGGCGATCAAGGTCGTGGCCAACCTCGAGGGATCGTCCCTCGGCGACGCCGTGTCGGCCGCCGACCGGATCTCGGACGAGATCCTGCCCGACGGCTACACCACGGCCGTGGCCGGCGCCTCGGAGACCTTCCAGGAGACGTTCGCGTCGCTCCTGTTCGCGATCTTCCTGGCGGCCATCATCACGTACATGCTGCTGGCCAGCCAGTTCGAATCGCTGATCCACCCGTTCACCATCATGGGCGCGGTGCCGCTGGCCGGGTTCGGCGCGCTGGGGCTGCTGCTCGTGACCGGCATGTCGCTGAACCTGTATTCGTTCATCGGGCTGATCCTGCTGGTGGGGCTGGTGGTGAAGAACTCGATCCTGCTGGTCGACTACACCAACACCCTGCGGGCCCGCGGCTACGAGCGGGACGCCGCCATCGAGGAGGCCGGCCCCGTGCGGCTGAGGCCGATCCTGATGACCAGCCTGACCATCATCTGCGGGGTGTCGCCGATCGCGCTCGGGTTCGCCGAGGGCGCCGAGCTGAGGCAGCCGATGGCGATCGCCGTGATCGGCGGCCTCGTCACCTCCACGCTCCTCACCCTGATCGTGATCCCCGTCCTCTACGCGCTGACGGACGACGGCGTGGCGTGGGCGAAGGCGCGGACGGGTCGGGTGCGGCAGCACGGGTGGCGCGGGGCGTTGTCGGGGGCGCACCCGAAGGAGTAGGGCAGGAGGGACTCAGCTGGTCGAGGTCCCGTAGATCTCCCGCTCCAGCCGCCGCTGGACCGGCAGCAGCTCCGCCGCCACGCGCATCACGCCGAGCTCGTACTCCGCCACCCGTGTCTGGTCCATGTCGGCGATCCGGATGCCGATGATCGCTCGATAAGCGAACAGGGGATCGACCCGCTGCAGCGGGACAAGGTCCACGCGAAGGGGCGCGAACACGTCTTCGAAGGCGACCTGCAGTCGGGAGAGAACGATGGGCTCGAAGCTAGGGGAGTCGAAGACGATTCCCACGTCGAGGTCGCTCCCGGCCCCTTCCACCGCCTCGCCACGCAGGACGCGCTGTCCGTCGTCGGATCGAGATCCGAAGAGGTAGACCGCCAGGAGACCGTGGTCCCGACAGAGATCCTGAATGTCTCGCATGCCTACTCCGAGACTAGAGCGACTCCCGGAGCTCGTCGAGGTACTCCCGGATCCGCTTCGCGTTCGTCCCCACGTCGCCCCGGCCCACGCGGCTGACCGAGCGGACGTCCACGCGGCTGCCGCCGCCGGAGGGGATCACCCGCACAACGATGTCGTCCTCGAAGCCGAACCAGAACGTGGTGTCGGTGGCCTCGATCCGGCCCTGGTCGGGCTCGGCGGCCACGATCTCCCAGCCCATGGAGCGGGCGGCCTCGAGCGCCGCCTCGAACGCACGCTCAGGCGGCAGGTCGAGCGCCAGCGGCTGGACGTCCGGGTACGCCGCCCGCTGGAGCGTGGCGATGGAGTCGCCCTCGTGGGCGGCCGGGTTCGGGGCGTCGGCCCGGAGCGGCAGGATATCCACGAACTCCGGCGGGTTGCCGGTGTCGGTCGTGATGTCGTGGATCGGCGGCACGCTCTCGGCGGTCCGGCGCCAGTTCCACGGGACCCAGAGGACCGCCATGCCGATGGCGACGCCGAGGACCGCGAACCCGAGCCCGCGCTTGCCCTGCCCCACCCGCGTGGCTACCGCGCCGGCCAGCGACACGATCGCCGCGGCGAGGCCGCCCCACGCCGCCCAGCCGAGCAGCTTGAAGCCCGTCCGGAAGTCCCACAGCCCCAGGCGCGACCCCCAGCCGGATATCGTCGCCAGCACCAGGACGGCCACGGCCAGGCCGAAGCCCAGGAGCGCCACCCGCGAGCGCGGCCGCGGGTCGTCCGCGGAGTCGTCCCGGTAGCGGTTGTCGTCGGTCATCGGGGTCCTCCGGGGATGGGTGTGGTCGCGGATGCGGGCGGATGCGCTTCCCACTCTTGCCGCAGTATGGCCGATCCGGCGGGGTCCCGCCAATGGATGAGCCGGCGACCCTCTTACTCCCGGTTGAGATAGACGTCGATGCCGTCGTCGCCGATCCCGATTCCGCCCGACGCGACGAAGATGAGCTGGCCGTCCGGCCTGAAGGCGGAGCCCAGATCACCGGAACGTGAGGTGACCGATTCCTGAAAGCGTTCGAGGACTGTGAAGGTCTCCACGTCCACCAGGTAGTTCACCCCCACACGGTCGATCGCACGCGACTGGGTCACGAAGAGCCGGCTCCCGGAAGGCGAGCTGCTGATGCTTCTGCTGCGCCCCTCTGTCGGCAGGTAGTGCATCACCTCGTTCCGATCGATGTCGATCTCCACCAGCGCCGGATTCAGGGGGCTGAACTGAGTCACGTACACCCGCCGCCGTCCGCGGTCGATCATGAGATCCCCCGGCCATCCCAGGAGGCCCGGGTCCGGGGATATGTCGATCAGGTCCAGGCCCGCGCCCGTAAGGGGATTCAGCACCCACACGCCCCCGGGCAATTCTCCGCCCACATAGAGTCGATCCTCCTCGTCCGGGATACCCACCGGCGTGAGCCCGGTCTCCCCGTTGTTCAATGCGTCAAAGAAGGTCGTCTCGATGACCCGGATCTCCCTTCGGGCCACCGGGTCGACCACCGATATCCCGCCCGGCCGTCTGAGCAACGAAACGTAGAGGAGGCCAGAAGGACCTCGGACGAGATCGGTGATCCGGCCGGAGATCCGGACGGTCCCCTCCAGCACCGCCCTGCGGGGGTCTACCACCGCCAATTCCAAGGAGGAAAGTCCTCCAATGAACATCCGGTCGGTGACCGGATCGTACACGCCCGCGATGGGGTTTGCGATCTCGATCGGGATGGCGGGAAGCACCTCGAGCGTCCAGGGGTCGAACGGCACGATCCCGTGTTCGGTGAGGAGATAGGCCACGGATCCATCGTCCAGGATCTCGATCGAAGAAAATGCTAAAAAAGAAGGTGGAAAAGGGAACTTGGTGCCATGCTCGAGCCGCCTATGGAAGGCGCCGGCCGGGAGCTCGACCGTAACCCGCGCCTCGGTCACCCGCCCCTCCAGATCGGCGACCCGTACCACGATCGTGACAGGACCGTCGGGAAGGAGCGCGTCCGTGGTCTCCGCCAGCTCCAGGCGCCTGGCTGTGCGCTGGAGGGTCTCGAACACCTGGAGCAGATCGCTGCTCCCGGTGTGCGCGGGGCCGGCGGGCTCGCTCGCGGTGACTTCGAGGCTCGCCACGTCCACGCCGCCGCCTGCGTCCCTAAGCCCGATTTCGATGTCCACCAGGCCGTCGTCGTTCCGGTCGTACGTGCTCGAGGTCGGGAACTCGATGACGACGCTGGGACCGGGCTGCGGAGCCGCCGGCTGGTCGGAGGTGCACGACGCACCGAGCGCGCAGAGGAGGGCCATGGAGTAAACGCGGAACGGTGTGGCGAGCCAGGCGACCCGAGCCATGGCGACCCTTTCTGGCGAAGAGACGGTAGACAAAGTGTCCACCGCGGCCGGGAGTTTAGCGTCGGACGGTTTCGCCCAGCCAGGATTGGACTGAACTCAGAAGCCCGGAAGGGATTACCATTCGGGCATGGATAGATCCCTGATCGCACTCATCGCTCTTCTTGTGCATGCCAGCTCCCAAGCGCACGCGCAGGAAGCGAGCGACCCCGGCCAGATCCCGGAGGCCTATTTCTACGTGGCGTCGAAGGAGGCGACCCCCTACCGCCAGGTGGCGACCCTCGACCACCTGAGCGACGCGGGCGAATGGAGGCCGCTCGCGTCCCCGGCCCTCCGGGAGTTCCAGCGCGGGGGCGGGATCGTGATCCCCCTGGAGGAATGGACCGCCTGCCTCGACAAGTTCAGGCGAGACGAGCGCTGCCACCTGTTCGAGAGCCTGATCCTGGTGGTCACGGAGCCGCCCCGGCTCGAAGAGAGGACCCTCCGCCTGGGATTCAGTCGGTACCTGATCCAGGGCCCGGGGGAGTGCAGAATCAGAAACCTCTCCAAGGAGGACGGTGAGTTCGTCTTCCGTTACTCCGAGGGCGTTTACTTCACGGACGTCTCCACTTCGACGGTGTCGGATGCCTTCGATCTCGAGGATCTGAAGAAGACCCGGGAGTGCGCCAGCGAACCCTGAGTTCCGGGCGCGCCTCCCACTCCTCCCGCAGGATCGCCCACCGCTCGTGGTCCCGCCAGCGGCCGCGGATCTTGAGGTAGCGCGGGCTGAACCCCTCCAGGCGGAACCCGGCCCGCCGGACCAGCGCGATCGAGGGCTCGTTGCCCGGCATGATGTTCGCCTCCAGCCGGTGCAGC
>CAZUIY010000187.1:0-5937 GCA_964619975.1 uncultured Gemmatimonadales bacterium | reverse complement strand
GCCGCGCGGGCCATGCGAATGGGCGCGTTCTCGTACGCGATCAAGCCGATCTTTCCCGACGAGATCGCCGCGCACATCGGACGCGCCCTCGAATGGCATCGCTCAGCGGAGCGGCCCGGTCTCCGGGTCGCCCGCCGCGATGCGGCGCCGGCGCCGGCCCTCTCTCGGTCGGGGGACGAGAAGGGCCGGATCGGCGCGATGTCCCTGCTCTCGGCGCTGAAGCTCCACTCGGCGGAGACCGCCGAGCACCTGGAGCGGATCGGACGCGGCGCCGAGGCGATCGCCGCCGCCCTGGGATGGGTGGAGGATGAGGAGAGGGATCTCCTGCGCCTGGCCGCCTCCCTCCACGACATCGGCAAGATCGCGATCCCCGAAGCGGTCCTCCACAAGCCCGGACGGCTGACGTCCGCCGAGATGGAGCTGGTGCGCTCCCACGCCGCGCTCGGAGCGGAGATCTTCCGCAAGAAGGGAGACTCCGCCCTTCTCGAGGCCGCGGCGGAGATCGCTCTCTGCCACCACGAGCGATGGGACGGCGGGGGCTACCCGGCTCGCCTGACGGGCGAGTCGATCCCGCCGTGGGCGCGGATCGTCACCGTGGTGGACGTCTACGACGCGCTGGTCCACGACCGGGTGTACCGGGCGGCGGTACCGGAGCAGGTGGCGCTGTCCTACATGCGGTTCCAGCGCGGACGCCAGTTCGACCCCCGTGTGTACGACGCGTTTCTGGAGACGCTGCCGGACCTGCGGAAGATCCGCTGGCAGGTGGACGAGGCTCAGGCCGCGTAGCATTGGTGGCGGCGAGACCGGTCGGGGCGGTCCACGGGGGCGCCATATTCCGTGCATGACACGCTGGCCCACGGTGATTCTCCGGAAACGCCTCTGCTGTGCGACCGTCCGATGGGAAGTCCCCCGCGGCCCACCCCGACCGGCCGCGCCGCCCCGAGCGCGCGGAAGATCTCGAGGCCAGCGAAGCCACCCCGGAGCGACGACCCGCCCGCCTGAGTGGCGCTCCGGACCGTGAGCGTGACGGCGGCGGACGGGCGGAGGCATCCGCGGGGGACCTCCCGCTGGACGGCCGTGATCGCACGGCCGTTTCCGGAGAATACCCGGAGGCCGCCGTGTCATCCTCAAGACGTGGCGCCCCCGTGGAGGCCTTCGTCCGTCCGCCGCCGACCCCTCTCACAGCCAGTACCGTCGACTAGCGGTCCTCCAGGTCGATCCGCTTGAGCGCTTCGATCTGCGCCTCGAGCGAGGCGATTCGGGCCTCGAGCTGGTGGATTCGCGCCTGCTGCTCGGCGGTGCCGGCGCGCAGCCGGCGCTCTCCGGCCGCCATGCCCCCGCGCAGGTCCTGGATCTCGTCCCGCAGGGCCAGAACGTATTGGACCAGGTCGCGGTATTCGCCGCCGGGGTGCTGCCGCACCAGCTCGCGGAGCCACGCCTCCCCCCGGACTGGATCCCGTTCGGGCACGCCGTACACCAGGTGGATGAGCGCCAGCCGGGCGCGGGCTCGCTCGCTGCCGTCGTCCTCCGGCCGCGCCCGGACGTGCGCCTGGTACTCCATGGCGGCAACGGCGTAGCTCCCCGCCGCGTAGGCCGCGTCGGCCCGCCGGAGCGCGTCGGCGCCGCTCCCGCCCCACGAGGCGCATCCGGCTCCGACCAGGAGAGCGGCGGCGGCGAGCCGGAGCCTCACGAGCCGGCCCGCGACGGCAGCCAGGCCACGAAGCGGGCGCCCCCGCCCGCCGGATCCTCGACCCGGATTCCACCCCCGTGGGCGTCGACGATCGAGCGCGCGATGGCGAGCCCCAGGCCGGACCCCGAGCGCCGGCCTTCGCCCCGGTAGAACCGGTCGAACACGCGCTCCTTGTGATCGTCGTCGATGCCGGGGCCGTGGTCCCGCACGATCAGGTCCACCCCGTCTCCCGCTGGCTCCACGACCACGTCCACAGTGGACCCGTCGGGCGCGTGGCGGATGGCGTTCGAGAGCAGGTTCTCCAGGAGCTGGATTACACGGGATCCGTCCCACCACACCTCCATCGGCGCCTCCGGCATCCGCCCCCTCAGCTCGATCCTCCGCTCCAGCGCCAGGCCGGCCAGCTCGCGGACCGCCGTCCGAGCCAGGTCCGCCGGGTCGCACGGCTCGGGCTCGAGCGGGGCGCCCGAGCGGAGCCGGGCCAGGTCCAGGAGCTCCCCGATCATGACCGAGAGCCGCTCCGCGCTCGCCAGGCTGAGCTCGACCAGGCGTCGCTGCTGCGGGTTGAGCGGTCCCGGCAGATCCTCCAGCAGGAGCCGCCCCGTCTCCTGCATGGACGCGAGCGGCGCCTTCAGGTCGTGCGACACGCCGGCCAGGAAGTCCTCCTTCAGCCGGTCCAGCTCGTCCAGCCGGCCCGCCATGCGGTTGAACTCCTCCGCCAGCGCGGCCAGCTCCGGCGGGCCGGCCGCCTCGACGCGGTGGCCGAAGCGTCCGGCGCCGATCTCCCGCGCCCCGCGGGCGAGGCGCCGGACGGGAGAGACGATGGCGCCGCCCAGGAGGAGCGCGAGCCCCACCGCCGCGCCGGCGGCCGCCAGCGTGGCCGCCCGGGAGCCCCGGGCCGCCCGCGCCGCGTCGTCCTGGCTCCGCCGCACGATCTCCTCGCCCCGCGCCCTGGAGGCGGCCGCCAGCCGGTCGATCCCCTCCCGCGTACGCTCCATCGGGGGGGCGAGCTCCTCGGGCGGCGGCGCCGGGGAGTCCGCGGCCGCGGCCCGCCATTCGGTCCATCCGAGCTCGGCCGTCGCCAGCCCCGCCCGCTGCTCCTCCGTCAGCTCCAGCGCGTCCAGCTGCTCCAGCCCCGCGCTCACGCGCTCCGCGGCCCGCTCGGCGGCGGCCGCGTAGTCGGGGTCGTCCAGCAGGCGGCTCTTCTCGACGTGGTCGGCCGCGCGGCCCAGGTCCTCGCGGAGCGCCAGCGTGGCCGCGTCCACGGCGTGGGTCGCCTGAAGGATCGTCCGGTTCTCCTCCACCAGCCGCTCGATGATCGAGAGCTGCCACGCCGCCAGACCCATCAGGAGCGCCACCGGCACGAGCAGCGCCGCGGCGATCCGTACCGCGAGGCTCACGCGAGACCGTAGCCGCGCAGCTTGTTCCGGATCGTCTTGACGTCCACGCCCAGGCGGCGCGCGGCCTCCGCCTTGTTGTTGCCCGTCTGCTCCAGAGTGCTCAGGATGAGCAACCGCTCCGCCTCGGCCAGGCTGGCGCCGGGTGGCACGACGATCTGCTCGGGCCGCTCGAGCCCCGGCTCCCGCACGTGGGGGGGCAGGTGCCCCACCTCGATCCACTCGCCACGGGCGAACACGAACGCCCGCTCCACCACGTTCCGCAGCTCACGGACGTTCCCGGGCCAGGAGTACTCCCCCATCCGCTCCAGCGTCTCGTCCCGTACGCCGACCGGCCCCTCCCCGTGCTTGGCGCGGAACCGGTCGAGCCAGTGGCGGACCAGGAGCGGCAGATCGTCCAGCCGCTCGCGGAGCGGCGGGATCTCGATGGTGAAGACGTTCAGCCGGTAGAAGAGATCCTCCCGCAGCCGGCCGTCCCCGACGGCGCTCCACGGATCCACGTTCGTGGAAGCGACCACGCGGACGTCGGTCTCCAGGTCCTCCGAGCCGCCCACCCGCCGCACGACGCCGTCCTCCAGGACCCGCAGGATCTTGGGCTGGAGGCCGCTCGGCATCTCGGCGATTTCGTCCAGGAGGAGCGTGCCGCCGTGGGCCCGCTCGAAGCATCCCACGCGGAGGCCCCGGGCACCTGTGAAGGCGCCCGGCTCGTGGCCGAACACTTCACTCTCCAGGAGCTCGGCCGGAATCGCCGCCGCGTTCACCGCCACGAACGGGCCGTTGCCTCGTGACCCGAGCGCGTGGAGCGCGCGGGCCACCAGCTCCTTGCCGGTGCCGCTCTCGCCCGAAACGAGGACCGTCGTCTCCGCCCCCGCCAGCCGGCGCACCCGCTCCCGGAGCGACCGCATCGCCGAGCTCTCCCCGACCAGCGCGCGCGCCATGTCCCGCTCCTCGCCGGGCCCCTCCCGGGCGCGCCGGCGCTCCTCCACCTCGCGCGTGGCGAGGGCCAGCACCATGCCCAGGTTGCCGTAGTCGATCGGCTTGATGAGGAAGTCCTGCGCCCCCGCCTTCATCGCCTCGACCGCCAGTCGGATCGCTCCGTGGGCGGTCATCAGGATGACGGGGCGGTCGGGATCGTCGGCTTTGAGTCCCCGGAGAAGATCGATGCCGCTGACGTCGGGCAGGACGACGTCGGTGAGGACCAGGTCGGGCGCCGCGACGGCGGCCCGCTCGATCGCTTCCGCCCCCGTCTCGGCCAGGATCACCTCGTACCCCATCGACTCCAGCCGGGCGCCCAGCACTTCGCGCATGGCGGGCTCGTCGTCGACCACGAGAACGCGCCGGGGGAGGCGGGGGCCGTCGCCGTCGGGCATCCTACTCCGGCCGGCCCCGCCGGCTGGCCTCGTCCAGGATCCGTTCCTCCTCCGGGGTCAGGCTGTCCAGCCCGTGGATGCTGATCTTGTCCAGGATGCGGTCGATCTCCGCCTCGGTCGAGCCGGGAACGCTCCGCCCGGGGCCTCCACGCTTGCCCGGCACCACCCGCATCCGGCGCCGGCGCCAGCGCGCCGCCAGCCGCTCGAGCGGGGGGCCGCCGCCCCTGCCCCAGGCCAGGTACGCCCATCCGGCCGCCATGCCGCCCAGGTGCGCGGCGTTGGCGATGCCGGCCTGCGTGCCGGCGATCAGGTACAGGAGCTCCAGCGCCGCGATGCCCATGACCAGGTACTTCGCCCGGATCGGGATCAGGAACCACAGGTAGATGCGCCGGTCGGGAAACAGCATGCCGTACGCGAGGAGCACCCCCAGGACGGCGCCGGACGCCCCGATCGTCGTCACGTCCCAGGCGAACAGGAAGGAGAGCGCGGCGGCTCCCAGGCCACACACCACGTAGTACTTCAGGAACTCGTTCCGTCCCCAGAGATGCTCGATCTCCACCCCGAACATCCACAGGACGAACATGTTGAACAGCAGATGGAGGAGCCCGGCGTGCAGGAACATGTACGTGAGGGGTTGCCACACCCAGCCGCGCTCGACCACGTCGGCCGGCGTCAGCCCGAACAGGTTCACGATCACGCCGCCGCCGCCGAACCCGCTCAGAACCACCTCGAGCGTGAACACCACGGCGTTCGCGATCAGGAGCCCGCGGAGCCCCTGCGGGAGCATGCCCCCCGGGCTCCATCCACCCATCGTCAGCCGACTCACCGGTCCCCCATCGGGTCTCCCAGGACGTACGTGTTCCCCATCTCGTCGGGCAGCTCGTGGGGCCAGCGGATCGCCATCACCCGCTCGAAGCGTGGGCGGTAGAGCAGCTCGAACGCGACTTCCTTGCCGGGGAACAGGGCCAGCGCGGCGTTCCGGCACCCCTCCACCATCTGGAGCGCCTCCAGCAGGGTCATGTCCGGGTCCTGATACAGCCGCGAGAGCGTGAGGTCCACGATCAGCCGGAGCCGGCGCAGGCGGCGGTTCTCGTCTTTCAGCGCCTGGTCGTGGTTCATCCCGATCACCTCCGGGGCGAGGATGGCCCCGTCACTCGGTCTCGGCGATCGTCCCCAGCCATTCCGTCACCAACCGAACACCGGAGCCGGTCGCGCCCCAGGGGCTGTACGCCTTCTCCTCGGTCACCCAGGCGGTGCCGGCGATGTCCAGGTGGACCCAGGGGATCCCGTCGCCCACGAAGAACTTGAGGAACGCGGCGGCGTTCGACGCGCCGCCCCAGCGGCCGCCGGAGTTCTTGATGTCGGCGACCTTGGACTTCATCTCGTCGCCGAACTCCGCGTAGAGGGGGAGCGGCCAGGCGCGGTCCCCCGTCCGGGCGCCGATGTCGACCATGCTCGCCACGATCTCCTCGTCGCCGAA
>CAZUIY010000186.1:0-8972 GCA_964619975.1 uncultured Gemmatimonadales bacterium | reverse complement strand
GCGACCGTCCACGCGGCCGCCCGTGGTCCCTTGGGACTGCGGCAAAGCGAGGACGGGAAAACGGCAGGAGGGCAACGGACGTCGAGAGGCGTCACGGCTCCGCTGGAGGGAGAAGCTTCGAAGGGGAGAACCCCATGAGCGCCACCAGCCTTAACCGGTTGGATGGGCGCGGGCGGATGAAGGCGGCAAGAGGGTGCGAAACCCTGAAGCCGCACCGGAACCGGGACGAGGCAAATCCCGGATGAGTGGCTGCCCGCACCCGAATGCGCTGTAGGGGCAGGAACCCCAGGGGAGGCGCCAAGCCCGAGAGGGCGAGGCTAGCCGGCCCGGTCAGACTCTGAAGGGGAAGCCAACCCTCGGAGAGGCCGCGCGCGAGAGTCCTTGGACCTTCGCGTCGCACCGACGAGTCCGGAAGACCCCAGGGCCGCGCCGCAGGGCGAACGGCGGAGGGGGAGCGCGGAAACCAATGCCCGCGCTACGGCTCGACGGCCGAGTCTCTGGAAGGGACGCAGACCCCAGGAGAGGAGGCGCCATCCGCGAGAGCGGCCGGCGCGCCTGGACCGGTGAAGTCTCCGAAGGGGAGCACAGGCACGGAGTCGTCCGATCCTCACTTTATTGCTGTCTTGTGCAGCGCGTCGAGGCCGCCCGGTTCCTTGTGGACCGGGCGGTTTTTTTCGGTCCCACCGATTAACGTGGGGGGCATGGGTCGTTCCACGATCACGTCCAGCGCCAACGGCGAGGGTCCCGCTGCCGCGCGAGTGCGCGCGCTGGCCGACGAATACGTGCGCGAGTTCTTCGGGCGGCATCCCGAGTGGGCCACCGTCGAGGGCGTGACGGGGGCCGATCACGCCGGCCTGACGGACCGCTCGGTGTCCGCCACGGCGGCCTGGGAGGCCCGGGAAGACGCGTGGCTGGAGGAGCTCCGGTCGATCGATCCGGGGGCGCTCCAGGCGCCGGGCGAGCCCATCGGAAACGGCTCGGCCGCGGTGGTCCACGACTTCCTCCGCGAGCGGCTGGAGGGATCGGTGGCCCTGCGCCTCTGCCGCGAGGACCTGTGGAACGTCAGCCCCTCGTTCAACGGCTGGCAGTCGATGCTGGCCCTGGTGGCGCGGCTCCAGCCGGTGGCCACCGCGGAGGAGAGGCGGGGGGCGGTCGAGCGCTTCGGCTCCATCCCGGAGTATCTCGAGGTCGAGATCGACAACCTGCGGGAGGGGCTTAGGCTGGGCTACCGCGCCTACCGGCCGAACGTGGCGGGGGTCGTGGAGCAGATGGACTCACTGCTCGCGACTCCGGTCGAGAGATCCCCCTTCTACGAGCCCGCCCTCCGCTCCAACGATCCCGACTTCCGCCGCGCGATGGCGGAGGTGGTCGAGGCGGCCGCGCCGGCCATCGAGCGCTACCGCGCGTTCCTGCTGGAGGAGTACGTCCAGGGGGCGCGCGACGAGCCGGGGATCTCGGCGGACCCCGGCGGCGTTGCGGCCTACCGGGGGGCGGTCCGCTATCACGTCTCGATGGACCCGCCGCCTGAGGAGATCCACGAGATCGGCCTGGCGGAGCTGGTTGTGATCGAGGAGCGGATGCGGGAGATCGCGGAGCGCTCGTTCGGGACGTCCGACGTCCGCGAGTTCCTCGATCGCCTCCGGAGCGACCCGTTGTACACGTTCGAGTCCCGGGAGCACATGATCGGGATCGCCCGTGACGCGGTGGCCCGGGCGGCCGCCGCCTGTCCCGGTTGGTTCAACCTGCTGCCTCGGGCCGGGGTGGAGGTGGAGCCGTATCCGTCGTTCCAGGAGAAGTCGGCGCCGGGCGGGCAGTACAACCCGGCCCCCGACGACGGCAGCCGGCCCGCACTCTACCTGATCAACACCTACCAGGCCGAGCGCCACAGCCGCGCCGGGCTGGAGTCGACCGCCTTCCACGAGACCTGGCCGGGCCATCACCTGCAGGTGGCCCTCGCCAAGGAGAGCGCCACCAGCCATCCGATCGCCCGCTACTTCGGCGTGTCGGGCTACATCGAGGGGTGGGCCCTCTACAGCGAGCGCCTCGCCGACGAGATGGGGCTCTTCTCGAGCGACCTGGACCGGATGGGGCTCCTGTCCAACGAGGCCCTCCGGGCGGTCCGGCTGGTGGTGGACTCGGGCCTCCATGCGCTGGGGTGGAGCCGCGACCGTGCGCTCGACTTCCTGACCCGTCATACCACCGAGCCCCGCTCCGCCGCGGAGTCGGAGATCGACCGGTACATCGCCGTTCCGGGGCAGGCCAGCTCCTACATGCTGGGACGGATCGAGATCCTGCGGCTCCGGGACGAGGCCCGCGAGCGACTGGGCGACGGGTTCGACATCGCGGAGTTCCACGACCGGGTGCTGGAGTCGGGCGGGGTCACGCTCGGGTTCCTGCGGCGGAAGATCGAGGCGTGGCTGGAGGAGCGCGCCGGCCAACCGTGAAGTGCGGCGCCGGCGCGCCTCCGTGAGCGGAGCCTACTTGACCCAGGTCAGGCCGATCAGCGCTCCCAGCGAGAGGGCGCTCTCCGAGATCGGGAGAAGAATCCCGCCATCGACGTAGAGGTTCTGCGAGGCCAGGTACCGCAGGCCTCCGGCCAGCGTCGTCGCCGTGTCCCCTTCGTCGGGCACCACGATCGAGACCTCGCCGCTCGCCTTCAGCTTCTCCGAGGCGGAGAAGACGGTGGCCGCCGTGAAGTCCAGCGCGTTGTTCCCGTCGATCTCGAGGCCTTCGAACTCGCCGCCGCCCGCGAGGATGTACGAGAGCGAGCCGTGCAGAGAAGCCCGGTCCAGTGCGTGCGTTACCGCCGCCCCCACCTGGAAGTCGGGATCCTCGTCGAAGTCCTCGGTCTCGAAGTCCCCGCTCGCCGTCTTCAGCGTCATCGCGCCGAGGCCGGCGAGCTTCGTCCGGTCGTCCGCCGAGCGCCACAGCCGGGCGCGCGCGAAGATCTCCGTGTCGAGCAGTCCCGAGGCGTCGTCCTCCTCTCCCTCGAACTCCGCGGTGGCCCGGGCCCAGGGAACGGCCGCGCCCACGGTGAGCCAGTCGGTGACGCCGAACGCCAGCCCGGCCGAGAGCTGGATCGCGGAGATGTCGACCCCCTCCGTGAAGCCGAGCTCTTCCTCGTCGAATCCGAGGTAGAGGCCATTCACTCCCACGCTGACGCGGCCCTGCTCGAGGACCAGCGCGCTGGCGGTGAAGACGGGGGCATTTTCCAGAATGTTTCCAGTGCCGACGGCGCTGATCGCCGAGAACTGCGCCCGGGCGGCACCCGGAAGCGCGAGCCCCAGCATCAGGACGGCCAGCGCCGGCCGGGCCGCTCTCCAAACCACGTTAGGCATCGACATCAGAGTGGATCCTCCTATCGGGTTTCATAGGTGAAGGTGGTCTCGCCGATCTTGATCCGGTCGCCGGGCTTGAGCGTCGTCTCCTGAATCGGCCGATCGTTGACGTAGGTGGGGTTGGTGCCGCTGAGGTTCTTGATGACGGCCTCCGAGTCCGTTCCCGTCGGCCGGATCAGGGCGTGCTCCCGTGATACGCCGGGCTCGCTGACCACCGCCTGACAGGCGCCGGGGTCACGCCCGACCTTGATCTCGCCGTTGATGGGGAAACGGTTCCCACGGAGCGGGCCACCGCGGACGACCAGCTCACCGGCCGTGGCCTTCGGGGGAATGGCCCGGGGCTCATTCGCCGGCGCCACGGCGGCAGGCGCCTGACCGGCGGGAGCGGACCGGGACCCGCGGCGGCGGGCCATCAGCCCGACGGCCAGCAGCACGAGCCCGAGCGCCACCACGGCCACCGCGATCCACACCCACATCGGCAGTCCCTCGTCGACCGGCTCTGGCGGCGGCGCCTCACCCTGCTCCTCCAGCCGCTGGATCGCCGTCCGGCGAAGCCGTTCGGCGTCGGGCAGCCCCGGCATGACGCGCAGCGCCATGTCGAACCCCTCGAGCGCCTGGCGCCAGTCGTTGGCGTAGTAGGACTCCAGCGCCCGAGCCCAGGAGCGGTCGAACAGGCTCTCCTGGGTCGGGTCGATCCCCGCCGCGTTCACGAACTCGCGGATGGCGCTGATCGGGACCGCGAAGTTGAACCCCTGCACCATCTGGGTCTGTCCGGTGGCGGTCTGGGACACCGAGCCGGACGTCGCCATCGAGATCACCTCGCCGCGGTCGTTGAACACCGGGCCGCCGCTGTTCCCGTGGGTGATCGACGCGTCCATCTGCATCACGTCGGTGCCCTGGTGGGACAGCTTCAGGCTCGAGACCTGGCCGCGCGTGAAGCTCGTCTCGAGGGCCGACTCGACGTTGATCATGGGGTTCCCGAGCACCACTCCGGGATAGCCCGCCACGTGGACCGTCTGCCCGAGCTGGACCTCCTCGTAGTCGCCCAGGCTGACCGTCGGGAAGTCACGCCCTTCGATCTTGATGATCGCGACGTCCTTTCCGGACTCCTGGAGCTCGTACCCGGGGTAGCTGATCTTCCCCGGGACCACGCTGATCGGGGGGCTGTACTCCTTCACCTCCGCGGGATGCCGGCGCCAGTTCTGGGTCCAGACGTTCAGATGCTTCCGGAGCGTGATCTGGGACTTGCCGTAGAGATCCCGGAAGGTCCGGGTCCGCTCCTCGGTGGTGAGCTGCCGCCCGAGCTGACGCTCCATCTCGGGGAAGACATTGTCGACCAGGACTTTGTAGAAGAGCTGGCTACGGAGCTTCGCCTCGTTGTCCGCGTGATACAGCTCCACCACGTGGCCGTTGGTGACGAGGTAACCGTCCGGAGAGATCAGCCACCCGGTCCCGCCGCCCCCGGTCTCGGCCTGGAACGACTCCGTGCCTTCCTCGGTCGTGATCACGACGTCGGCCTGGGCCCCGAACCCCACGAACACCACGGCCGGCTTCACGTCGTAGTACATCCGCTGCCGTCCCTCGGCGTCGAGATCCTGCGCGGCGGCCGGCGCGGCCCAGAGCAGCGCCAGCGCCACGGACGCGAGGAGCCAGCCACTGTACCTTGGATTCCGCATCTCTCTCTCCTCCTTCTCGACCCCGCTGCTTTCGCCGAGGCCGTTGGGGTGCTCGATCGCGATCATTCCCGCTCGCTTTCCGGGGCTCCCTCGTCGAAGACCACGCACTTGAAGATCCATTCGCTGTCACCGAACCGGATCCGATCGCCGTCGGAGACCTCTTCGCGCTGCACGGGGTCACCATTGAGGAAGGTGCCGTTGGTGCTGTCGAGATCCGTCAGGTAGAACGTTCCATCCTCGTAGCGGATGCTGGCGTGGCGGTCGGACACGTGGGACTCCTCGATCGTCACCTCGCAGCCGCGGTCGGCTCCGACCGAAACCTTCTGCCGGTCGAGGCGATGCATCTTCCCCCGGGACGCGCCCCGGGCGCCCACCAGCCATCCCATCCCGTCGATCTCCACCGGGCGCTCCATGATCTCCGTCTTCCGCCCGGCGGCAGGGGGAGCGGTGGCCCGGGTCGAGTCCATCCGCACCGTACGCGCGAGCGGGTCGGCGGGGGCCTCTCGTTGGCCCTTGCAGTACGGGCATACGTCCCAATCCGGCTCCATCACATGTCCTTCGGGGCACCGCTTCTGGGTCTTTCCCAGGTCCGTCATGGCGTGTCTTCTCCTTCGCTCGAGCTCGAGGCTTCGGCGGATGAGGGTGGCGTCGCCGGGACCGGCTCGGTCCCGGCGGCGGGTCGCGGGTTCTCCAGGGTGTCGGCTTCGATGGGAATGGGGGTCGAGGGAGCGGTGGAACGTGGCGGGCCGGGCGATATCGCGGCCGCGGTGTCGGCGACGGCCGGAGAGGAGGCGGCAGCGGGGTCGTCGCCGGGACGCACGAACGCGCGCCCCGCGAGGGCGATGCCGACGAGGAGGGCGAAGGCGCCTCCCCCGATGAGCCTCCTCGCGGCGCGGGATCCGGTCTTCGGGGCACTCGCTTGCCCGGCGATCGGTTCGGAGGCCGTCGCGGCCAGGTTCCTGCGGAGCGTGTCGAAGACGACCACGGTGACGTTGTCCGGGCTCCCGGCGGCCTTGGCCAGCCCCACCAGCCGGCGCGCCGCGTCCTGCGGCAGACCTTCCTCGATCAGGACCCGCTCGATCGTCGCCCGGTCGACCTCGCCGTGGAGCCCGTCGCTCGAGATCACGTACCGGTCGCCGTGGCGGACTTCCTCGCGAAGGACGAAGACGTCCAGCTGAGACCCGAGCCCCAGGCACTGGGTCAGGACGTTCTTCTCGGTGTGCCGCTCGGCCTCGTCCTCCGTAAGGAGACCCTCGCGGATCTGTTCGGCGACCCACGAGTGATCCTCGGTGAGCTGCTGGAGGCGACCGTCCCGAAGCCGGTACAGCCGGCTGTCCCCGACATGGCCCACGGCGAGGGACCCGCCGTCCACGACGGCGACCGTCAGGGTGGAGCCCATTCCTCGACCGCCGCCGTCGCGTCCCGACTCACGGAGCTCGTCGTGAATTCGATGGAAGAGGCCGTCGAGCCATTCCTCCGCGGTGTCCACGACCACGGGCGTCTCGAGGAACGCCGAGCGCAGGGCGCGGATCGCGTGCCCGCTGGCCTCGTCTCCGGCCTCGTGTCCGCCCATGCCGTCGGCCACCGCGAAAAACGCTTCCGCCCGGCCCGCGCTCTCCGCCCCGGCCTCCGGCACGTAGAGATCGAAAGCGTCCTCGTTCCGCTCGCGCACCTGTCCGGTATCGCTGAGGAACCCCGGCCGGTATTGCCAGCCGTTCGTCCCGGGGGTGGCGCGCTCCGGGCTCATCGGGACGTCGAGGTGACGATCCATCGCCCACCCACCCGGCTCGCGTCCCATCGCACACGCCCGTCGAAGAACCGCCTCCGGTCGCCATCCACCGAGCCCTCGATCCGCGCGGTGAACTCGATTTCCGCCCGATCCTCGCTCGTCACGTCGATCCGGGTGCCGCTGAGGCGCATCGAAATGTTCGTGGCCTGCCGGTGGAGCAGCTCGAATCCGTCGCGCCACCGGTCGGCGACGGCGCCCGAAACGACCGGCTCGAGAAGCCCGAAGTCACCGCTCTCGGTGGCGCGCTCGTACCGGCCGATCAGGTCGCGGATCTCCGCCGTCGCCCGCTCGATCCGTTCGGCCTCGGAGGGGCCGGCCCGATCGGGCGTCTCACGCGGCTCCTCCGCCGGATCGCCGACGGCGCCGGGCGCGCTCAGCACCAGCCGCACCGACGCCTGCTGCCGCGTCGAGCCGTCCGCCGAGCGGACCGTCACCGTCGCCCGGTAGGAGCCGGCGGTCATGCCGGCGATATCGACCCGGATCTCGATCGTCCCGTTGCCCCGGCCCGCCACCGGGGTGGCGACGGCCCACGGCGCGTCCTCCTCTACCCTCCACCCACCTCCCGCGGCGGCGAGGACCCGGAGGAGGACGGGTGGGGGGTCGGCCGCCCCGACCACGCCGCGCACCGTCTGCGTTCCGGGCGCCAGGGAGATCCCCGAGCCCTCGCTCGTGGACGCGGCTTCGGTCTCGGCGAGGGACGAGATCCCCGGTCCGCCGGCGGGCGCGGAGTTGATGGGGGGACCGGCCATCGCGCCGCCGTCCCCGGGGCCGAGCGGCGGGTTCGACTCGGCGACCTCCGTGCCCGGCTCTTCGCCGGTGGTCACGCCGATGGCGACCGCCATGGCCACTCCAAAGACGACCAGCACCGCTCCGGCCCAGAGTGCGACCGGGAGGCCCACGGCGCGCTTCTTCGAAACGTCGATCGCTCGTCCGATGGCGGTCCTCGACGGAGCGGCCCCGCGGGCGACGCCGACCAGTTGCGACACCACCTCCCCCGCCACCTGCGCGCCTTCGGCGACCAGGCCCGCCCCCTCCCGTGCGGCGCCACCCACCCGGTCGGCGATCCCGGCCCCGGCGGCGGCCACCCGGACCGGCCGCGCCGGGACGACCGGCACGGGATCGGGTCGTGCGGCCACCGGGGCCCTGGGGATGGCGGGGGCTGGGGTCTTGCAGACGGGGCACTGAGGGGCCACCGGGTCGTACCGGTTTCCACAGCGGGTGCACGTCTTCCGCACTGCGGCGCCGCAGCTCGGGCAGCGCAGGAAGCCAGCCTTCAGGCCGGCACCGCACTCCGGACAGTCGTGCTCGTGCCCCGCCTCGCCCGCGCGGTTCGGGACGTCCGTATGGAGGGCCATGCCGGGCGGCCGGCCGAGATCGAGCTCGATCAGCCGCGCGTGGAACTCGTGGGCGCTGGAGAAGCGGTTCTCGGGGTCCTTCTCGAGCGCCCGGTGGACGATCGCGCACAGTCCGGTCGGCAGGTCGGGCGCGCGCCCGACCAGCGGAGGGGCATCCTCCCGGATGTGCTTGAGCGCGACCGACAGGGCGTCCTGGCCGTCGAAGGGGACGGCGCCACACAACATCTCGTAGAGGACGACGCCCAGCGAGTAGAGGTCGCTGGCGCCCGTGACCGGCTTCCCCAGCGCCTGCTCGGGCGCGAGGTAGTAGGGGGTGCCGAGCATGATGCCGGTGCGGGTCTTGTATTTGGCGTCGTCCCGCATGTGGGCGATGCCGAAGTCGGTGAGCTTGGGCCGCCCGGCGGCGCTGAAGAGGATGTTGTCGGGCTTGAGGTCGCGGTGGACGATGCCTTGCCGGTGAGCGACGGCCAGCGCCTTGGTCACGATCGTCGTCACGTCCCGGGCCCGCGCCGGTTCGACCCGCCCCTCGTCGGCCATCAGCTTCGTGAGCGACGGCCCGCCCACGAACTCCATGATGATGAAGTGATCGCCCTCGTACTCCTCGATGTCGTAGATGTGGACGATGTCTTCGTGCGCCACGCGGGCCAGCGTCTCGGCCTCGCGACGGAAACGCGCGAGATACTCCTCCGAGGTGGCCATGTGCTTCGGCAGCATCTTGATGGCCACCGTCCGATTCAGCGTGAGCTGGGTGGCCCGGTAGACGATCCCCATGCCGCCGCGGCCGAGCTCGGCGTCGATCCGGTACCGGCCGATC
>CAZUIY010000185.1:0-1817 GCA_964619975.1 uncultured Gemmatimonadales bacterium | reverse complement strand
CCCGCGATCATGTTCGCCGCGGCCTCGATGTCGGTCGCGTTCAGGTCCGCCATCTTGGTCCGGGCGATCTCCCGGCACTGCTCGCGGGTCACCCGGGCGACCTTCTCGCGATTCGGCTGCGCGGAACCGGTCTCGACGCCGGCCGCCTTCTTCAGCAGGATCGCGGCGGGCGGAGTCTTCGTGATAAACGTGAACGACCGGTCGGCGAAGACCGTGATCACCACCGGGATGATCAGGCCCGCCTGAGCGGACGTCTTGGCGTTGAACGCCTTGCAGAACTCCATGATGTTCACCTGGTGCTGGCCGAGCGCCGGACCCACCGGAGGCGCCGGATTGGCCTGCCCCGCCGGGATCTGGAGCTTGATCAGAGTCTTGATCTTCTTCGCCACGGTATCCTCGCGCCTATGAGGTCTTCTTCAACTGCAGATAGTCGAGCTCGACGGCCGTCGGTCGGCCGAACAGGCTCACCGTCACCTTGACCTTGCCCTTCTCCGGATAGACTTCCTCGACCGTGCCGCTGAAGTCGCTGAACGGCCCCTCGGTGACGTCGACCTGATCGCCGACGTCGAACGGGATCTCCTCGATCTCGACGGGCTCCTTCACCTCTTCGATGCGGCCCAGGATCTTGTTCACTTCGCGCTCCCGCAGCGGCGTCGGCGTGGAGCCCGCGCCCAGGAACTTGATGATCCCATTCACCGAGTTGATGAAGTACTGCGTCTCGTCGTTCATGACGGCTTCGACGAGGATGTAGCCCGGATACAGGTTCTTGGTGACCTTCGTCTTCTTCCCGTTCTTGATCTCCATCACTTCCTGGGTCGGCACGAGCACCTGGAACACCTGCACGTGGTCGTTCGTGTTCTCCACCACGCGCTTCTGGAGCAGGTTCTTCACCTTGTTCTCGTGCCCCGAATAGACCTGGAGCGCGAACCAGCCGCCCCCTTCGGGGGTGCCGTTGGCGTCGGCTCCGGGGGAGTCCCCGGCCACGCCCTCTTCGACGTTCTCTTCGTTCGTCGTCGCCTCGTTCGCCACGTCCACTCCCTCGCCTACAGCCTGAAGAACAATCCCAGCACGCGGCCCACCACGAAGTCCACGCCGCCGATGAACGCCGACAGCAGGATCACCAGCGCGATCACGACGATCGTCGCCGCCTGCACTTCCGGACGCCCGGGCCATGTCACCTTCTCCAGCTCGGCCCGAACCTCGAGCAGGAATTTCTTGACCTTCTCCAGCATGCTCGCCTACCGATCGATGGCAGGGGTGACAGGGCTCGAACCTGCGACCTGCGGATTTGGAGTCCGCTGCTCTCCCAACTGAGCTACACCCCTTTGGTTGTTGCCCGGCTGCGCTGGGCGTCGAATCTCTGCGTTGCTCCCTTCGATCCTTCCTGCGACGTCCCGTAGGACGCCTCGGAAGGAGCTTCGGTCGCGCCTTGATATTCGGCGCCCATCGCACCCTACATGGGCCAGGTCGCCACTGGCGCCGGGGCCGACTCCAGCCCCGTGGGCGCTGCTGGCTACTTCGTCTCCTTGTGGCCGGTGTGGCCGTTGCACCTGGGGCAGTACTTCTTTCGCTCCACACGGTCCGGGTGCTTCCGCTTGTTCTTGGTGGTGTGGTAGTTGCGCTCTTTGCACTCGGTGCATTCGAGCGTGATCTTTTCGCGGATCGCCGCCATGGCCGCCTACTTCGCGATCTTGGCGACGACGCCGGCGCCGACCGTCCGGCCACCCTCGCGGATGGCGAAGCGCAGCCCCTCGTCCATGGCCACCGGGATGATGAGCGACACGTTCACCGTGATGTTGTCGCCCGGCATCACCATC
>CAZUIY010000184.1:0-4101 GCA_964619975.1 uncultured Gemmatimonadales bacterium | reverse complement strand
GACATCGGTGGGGGGAGTCCAGCGGACCCGGCCGGTGAAGGCGAACGGGAGCTTGGCCTGGAACCAGTCCTCGATGTAGGACTCGACATCGTCCAGGAGCTCTTCGACGGGGGTCTTCTTGGCGGTAGGGTCCTTCACGCTCCACTCCACTTCTCGCTCCGCGGGACGACGGCCGTCGCCACGGGGGATGACGAGACGAAGGTAGAGTCCCCCGTCCGGGACAGTCAACCCGGCCGGCCGCCCCCGCCGGGCGTAAGCGCAAGCGGGGCCGGAGCTTGGAGCGGATCACCCCGGTACGCGGTCGGTCGCCTCCTCGCACCCGCCCATGGCCGCCCCCTCAGGTCCGCACGGCTTCGGGCCAGAGCTGGCGGAGGTCCTGCGGCAGGATGCCCGCCACGTCCGCCACCTCGCCGGCGTCCACGCGGGCGGCGATCACCCGGAACGTGGCCTGGATCCACCGCTCCGGATCCGGCGGGCCCGGCTGGTCCGACATCGCTTCGGCGACCCGGGACAGGAACGCTTCCCGGTCGTCGTCGGTGGGGGTGTCGCTCGGCCGCCAGCCCTCGTAGAAGATGCCGCGGACCAGCATCGGGAGCTGCGCGCCGAAGTCGCTCGTCTCGCCGACCGGCAGCCGGTCGCGGAGCGCGTGCAGCGTGGCCCGGAGAACGCGATAGGCGTACTTCCGGTCGTCCGTGTGCAACTCGGCCATGAGATCGGCCAGCCACGCGTTCGTCTTGTGCAGGGTCGTGTCGAATACGTCCAGTCCGGTGCTCGACATGGGGGCTCACCTCCAGCTCGCGGGGCGCCGGCCGGAGCCGGCGCGGAACATCACTCCATCCCGAGAGTACCCGGCTCCGCCGCGCGGCCGGTATAAGACACCTGACGTCCCCCGGGGAGATCAGGGAAGGAGGACGTCCTCCCGCCGCTCGACGGCGATCGCCCCGCCGCCGGCCTCGGCCAGCGCGGCGGCGAACGCCCCGGCGCGGTCCGCCTCCACGGCCAGGAGCCGCTCCACACGCTCGCCGTAGCCGGCGTCCAGCTCCCGCGCCGCGAAGCGGGACGCCACCGCGTCCACCGCCCCCGTCCGGTCGTAGCCGAAACGGACCGCGAAGCGGGCCCGGACCGCCACCGCCTGGAGCGCGCCCGCCTCCTCCCCCGCCCCGATCGCGGCCGCCGCGGCTTCGGCGTACGCCCGGGTCAGGCCGCCGGTCCCGAGCTTCGTCCCGCCGAACCACCGCGAGACGACGCAGACCGCCTGCACGACGTCGGCCCGCTCCAGGGCGCCGGCGATCGGGCGGCCGGCGGTGCCGCCGGGCTCACCGGCGTCGTACCCGGCGCTCTCCACGCGCTCTCCGGTCCAGAGGCGCCAGGCCCAGCAGTGGTGGGTGGCGTCGGGGTGTTCGGCGGCGCGGGCCGCCAGCGCGGCCTCGGCGGCGTCCCGGCCGGCGGCGGCGCCCAGCCACGCGAGGAAGCGCGACCCGTGGATGGTGGTGATCGCGCCGGCTTCGGCGGCCGGCCGGCGCACGGGCTCAGTCCCCGGCGGCGGGACCGGTGTCGAGCAGGTCCGGGTAGAGCGGGAAGGCGTCGCAGAGCTCGCGGACCCGCTCGCGGATGGCGGCCACGACCGCCTCGTCCTCCGGGGCCTCCAGCACGTCCGCCATCCAGCCACCGATCCTGCGCATCTCCTCCGCCCCCATCCCCCGCGTAGTCAGGGCGGCGCTCCCCACCCGAATGCCGCTGGTGACGAAGGGGCTCCGGGTCTCGCCGGGCACCGTGTTCTTGTTGACCGTCATGCCGGCGGACTCCAGCGCCGCCTCGGCCACCTTGCCGGTCAGCTCGCCGCTCCGGGCGAGATCGACCAGGAAGAGGTGCGAGTCGGTGCCCCCGGTGACGACGTGGAGGCCGCGCTCGATCAGGGCCGCCGCCAGGGCGCGGGCGTTCTCGACCACGCTCCGGGCGTACTCGGCGAAGGCCGGCTCCAGCGCCTCGCGGAACGCCACCGCCTTGGCCGCCACCACGTGCATCAGGGGTCCGCCCTGGATGCCGGGGAAGATCCACTTGTCGACCGGCTTCGCGTGGGCCTCGCGGCAGAGGATCAGGCCACCCCGGGGGCCGCGGAGGGTCTTGTGCGTGGTCGAGGTGACGATGTCGGCGTGCGGCACCGGCGAGGGGTAGGCGCCGCCGGCCACCAGCCCCGCGAAGTGGGCCATGTCCACCACCAGCGCGGCGCCGACCGCGTCGGCCACTTCGCGGAAGGCGGCGAAGTCGATCACCCGGCTGTAGGCGCTGCCGCCGGCGATCACGATCCGCGGGCGGGAGGTCTCCGCCGCCCGGCGGACCTCGTCCATGTCGATCCGGCCGGTCTCGCCGTCGACGCCGTAGCTCGCCACCTCGAAGAGTCGGCCGCTGAAGTTCACCGGGCTCCCGTGGGTCAGGTGCCCTCCGGCGGAGAGATCCATCCCCAGGATCCGCTCCCCCGGCTTCATCAGGGCCAGGTACGCCGCCATGTTGGCCTGGGAGCCCGAGTGCGGCTGGACGTTGGCGTGCTCGGCGCCGAAGAGCTCCCTCGCGCGCTCGAGCGCCAGTCGCTCGGCCACGTCCACCCACTCGCAGCCGCCGTAGTACCGCTTTCCGGGATAGCCTTCGGCGTACTTGTTGGTGAGGGTCGAGCCGGTCGCCTCGAGGACGGCCCGGCTCACGTGGTTCTCGCTGGCGATCAGCTCCAGCCCGTCGGCCTGCCGGCGGGTCTCGCCGACCAGGGCGGCATGGATCTCGGGATCGGCCTCGCGGAGCGCCTTCACGCGGCGGAGGGCTCGATCTTCCGCACCCGCCGCTCGTGCCGCCCGCCGCCGAACGGGGTCTCGAGGAAGGTCCAGAGGATCCGCTTGGCGGCGCCCCCCTCGACCAGCCGCGACCCCAGGCAGAGGACGTTCACGTCGTTGTGCTCCCGCGCCATCGCCACCATCTCCTCGTCCAGGCAGTTGGCGGCGCGGACGCCGGGGTGCCGGTTGGCGGCGATCGCCATGCCGGTCCCCGAGCCGCAGACCAGCACACCGCGGGCCGCCCGGCCGGCCTCGATCTCCCCCGCCAGGCGGTGGGCCCAGTCGGGGTAGTCGGTGGACTCGGTCGAATCGGGCCCCAGGTCGACCGGCTCCCAACCCAGGTCCCGCAGGTGGGACTCCAGCTCCTCCTTCATCTCGAACCCGGCGTGGTCCGCCGCCAGGAGCACGGTCCGCTCGCCCGGCACGTCAGCCCCCGGGGGCCGGCGCCGCGGCGGGCGCGCCCCGTCCGTCCTGCGCCGCCTGAATGACCTGCTCGGCCAGCCGGTCGGCCGCGCGGTAGGTGGGGATCCCCTCCTTCTCGGCGATCCCGTAGATCGAGAGCAGGGTGTCGTAGATCGCGCGCGCCCGCTCCTTGGCCGTCTCCGTGTCGTAGTCGGCCATCTCGCCGTACACGCTGATCAGCCCGCCCGCGTTGATCACGTAGTCGGGAGCGTAGAGGATGCCGCGGGCGTCCAGCGCGTCCCCGTGCCGGTCCTCGGCGAGCTGGTTGTTCGCGCCCCCGGCAACCACCTGGCACTTCAGCCGGCGCAGGGTCGAATCGTTGATGATCGCCCCCAGCGCGCACGGGGCGAACACCTCGCACTCCACGTCGTAGATCGCCTCGTGGTCCACCGCCCTGGCCCCGAACTCCTCGACCACGCGGTTCACCCGGTCCTCGTCGATGTCGCAGATGATCAGCTCGGCGCCCTCGGCCGCCAGATCCTCGCAGAGGAAGTAGCCGACGTGGCCCGCGCCCTGGACCGCCACCCGGACCCCCTTCATGTCGTCGCTCCCCAGCTTCTTCTTGCACGAGGCCTTCACCCCGTTGAAGACGCCGAACGCCGTCACCGGCGAGGGGTCTCCCGAGCCGCCCGGCTTGGAATGGATGCCGGTGACGTGCTTCGTCTCCTCGTAGACGTACTCCATGTCCTCGACGCTGATCCCGACGTCCTCGGCGGTGATGTAGCGGCCGCAGAGCGTGTCGACGAACCGGCCGTGCGCGCGGAGCAGGTCCGGGGTCTTGTCCTTCCGGGCGTCGCCGATGATGACCGCTTTGCCC
>CAZUIY010000183.1:0-1211 GCA_964619975.1 uncultured Gemmatimonadales bacterium | reverse complement strand
TGAAGCGCCCTGGGTTTCGTTCCGAGTCTCACCAAGGAGAATCGGAACATGCCCAAGAAGTTCACCCCTGAGTTCCGCGACCGAGCGGTCCGGATGGTCTTCGATCGTCAGGCCGCTGAAGGCGGTCCCAGAGCTGCCTCGATCCGAGTCGTGGCGCAGTCCCTGGGCTGCGGACCCGAGACCCTGCGGAACTGGTGCCGCAGGGCGGAGTCTTCCGACGTCGGCGAGGTGGCCGTGACCGGTAGTGGGAGCCTGGAGGAAGAGAACCGGCAGCTGCGCCGGGAGCTGGCCGAGACCCGACGGGCCAATGAGATCCTGAAGAAGGCTTCCGCTTTTTTCGCAGCGGAGCTCGACCGCCCCACGACGAGATGATCCGCTTCATCGACGAGCACAAGGATCAGTTCGGGGTCGAGGCCATCTGCCGCACTCTGGGTGCGACGGCGTGTGGGTTCATCACCTCCCGCGGCTACCGGGCCGCGAAGACCCGTCCGGCCTCCGAACGGAGTTTGCGCGATAGCGTCCTCATCGAGGAACTCCGGCGGATCCACACCGAGAACTACGGTGTCTACGGGTACCGAAAGATGTGGCACGCCATGCACCGCAACGGCGGGGACGTCGGCCGGGACCAAATCGCCCGCTTGATGAAGGCCGCCGGCCTCCAGGGCGTCAGGCGAGGCCGCCGGCCAATCAAGACGAGACCATCCGTCGAACCGGATCATCGTCCTGACCTGGTCAAGCGGCAATTCGCCGCCCAGGGGCCCCACCGTCTCTGGGTCGCTGACATCACCTACGTGCGGATCCTGACCGGGTTCTGCTACGTCGCGTTCATCACCGATGCCTGCACCCGCAGGATCGTCGGATGGTCCGTAGCGGCCACCCTGCACACCCAGGCGCTACCGCTGCAGGCCCTGGAACACGCGTTGCTGAGCACGGATGCCCGCCTGAGGGATGGACAGCTGGTCCATCACTCGGACCGCGGGGTGCAGTACGTCAGCCTGGCCTACACCGAAACGCTGGCAGCCTACGGTGTCGCCGCTTCGGTCGGAACCGTCGGCGATTCGTATGACAATGCCCTCGCTGAAGCCGTCAACGGCCTCTACAAGGCGGAAATCATCCACTCACGCAGGGTCTGGCCCTCGGTCACGGCCGTGGAGATGGCCACGATGGACTGGGTGCAGTGGTGGAACACCCGCCGACTGCACGAGAACCTC
>CAZUIY010000182.1:0-5229 GCA_964619975.1 uncultured Gemmatimonadales bacterium | reverse complement strand
TTCGACGGGACACCATCATCATACCCGCCCAACCCGAGGAGATTCCCACGTGAGCGCCGACAAGGGCGTCATTCTGGACGAAGCCAACCCGTTCGAGGAGATGATGTCGCGCTTCGACCGCGCGGCGAACCTGCTCTCGCTCGACGAGGGCCTGTACCGCATCCTCCGCAGCCCGGAGCGCCAGCTCATCGTCTCGATCCCCGTCCAGATGGACGACGGGTCGCTGGACGTCTTCACCGGCTTCCGGGTCCAGCACAACACCGCCCGGGGCCCGGCCAAGGGCGGCATCCGCTACTCCCCCGGCGTGAACCTGGAGGAGGTCAAGGCGCTGGCGGCGTGGATGACCTGGAAGTGCGCCGTCGTGAACATCCCCTTCGGCGGCGGCAAGGGCGGCGTCATCTGCGAGCCCCGTTCGATGTCGGCGCGCGAGCTGGAGCACATGACCCGCCGCTACACGGCGGAGATCCTGTCGATCCTCGGGCCCGAGTCGGACGTTCCGGCGCCGGACGTCAATACGAACGAGCAGATCATGGCGTGGATGATGGACACCTACAGCCAGCACGCCCGCCACACCGTGACCGCCATCGTCACGGGGAAGCCGGTCGAGATGGGCGGGTCGCTGGGCCGGCGGGACGCCACCGGCCGGGGCTGCATGCTGGTGACGCTGGAGGCGCTGCGCCACCTGAAGATGCCGGTCGCCGGGTCGCGCGTGGTGGTCCAGGGGTTCGGCAACGTCGGCTCGACCGCCGCCCGGCTCTGCGCCGAGCAGGGGATGAAGATCGTGGGGATCGGGGACCACACCGGCGCCTACAGCGCCCCCGACGGGATCGACCTGGTCGGCGCGCTGGCCCACCAGCTCGAGCACCGGTCGCTGGAGGGGTTCGACGGGGGCGACCGGATCACCAACGCCGAGCTCCTGGAGCTTCCGTGCGAGGTGCTGATCCCGGCCGCGCTGGAGAATCAGATCACGCGCGAGAACGCGCCGCGGATCCAGGCCCGGATCATCTGCGAGGGGGCCAACGGTCCCACCACGTCGCCCGCCGACGCGATCCTGGACGACAAGGGCGTCTTCGTGATCCCCGACATCCTGGCCAATGCCGGCGGCGTCACGGTCAGCTACTTCGAGTGGGTGCAGAACCGGGAGGGGTACTACTGGAGCCGCGAGCGGGTGCAGAAGCGGCTCAAGAAGATCATGGTGAACGCCTTCTCGGACGTGCTGGAGATGGCCGAGGGCCACGGTGTGAACATGCGGACGGCCAGCTACATGCGTGCGATCGAGCGGGTGGCGTTCGTGCACCGTCTTCGCGGCGTGTACGCGTGAGCTGACGTGCGGATCGTCGTGGTGGCGGTGGACCGCCTCCGGGCGCCCTGGGCGCGGGCGGCGGTGGAGGAGTACCTGGGGCGGGTCGGGCACTACGGCGGGGTCGAGCGGCTGGAGGTGAAGCCGGCGCGGGGAGACGACGCCGCGGCGGTGGTGGAGGAAGGCGAGCGGCTCCTGAAGCGCGCGGCCCCGGGGCCGGGGGACCGGCTGGTGGCGCTGGACCCGGCCGGCGAAGCGCTGACGTCGGAGGCGTGGGCCGCCATGCTCTCGGAGTGGCTGAACGGGGGTGTCGGCCGGGCCGTCTTCGCCGTCGGGGGGGCCGGGGGGTTGTCGCCGGCGCTCCGCGACGCCGCCCACCGCACGGTATCCCTCGGGCCACAGACCCTCTCCCACGAACTTGCGCAAGTGGTGCTGGCGGAGCAAATCTACCGGGCGTGGACGATCGTCCGGGGGGAGCCGTACCACAAGTAGCCGCCCCCCACGCCTTTTCACAGGGGGTGCGATGAGCGAGAGACTGGTCCAGACACTCGGGCGGCGCGCCATGGCGGAGGGCGTCGGCACGTTCTTTCTGGTTCTGATGGGGACCGGCGCCGTCGTCGTCGACGCGCGCACGGCCGGCGCCCTGGGCCCGGTCGGGATCGCCCTGGCGTTCGGACTCACGCTGATGGCGATGGTGTACTCCATCGGGCACCTCTCGGGGTGCCACATCAACCCCGCGGTGACGATCGCGCTCTGGGCCGTGCGGCGATTTCCGGCGAAGGACGCGCTCGTCTACGTGCCCGCGCAGTGTCTGGGCGCCGTGGCCGCGTCGCTCGTCCTCTGGGGCATCTTCACCGATACCGCCAATCTGGGGGCGACCACCCCGGGACTCGGTCTCAGCGAAGCGTTCGCCGTCGAGTGGATCCTCTCGTTCGCTCTCATGTTCGTGATCGCGGCCGTGGCGTCCGACGAGCGGGTGGCGTACGGCTTCGGCGGCATCGCCGTCGGCTTCACGCTGGTGTTCGACGTCCTGTTCGGCCTGACGCTGACCGGGGCCTCGATGAATCCGGCCCGATCGCTGGGTCCCGCGGTGGCCGCCGGGGTGTGGGAGGCCCACTGGCTCTACTGGCTGGCCCCGCTGTTCGGGATGATCGCCGCCGCCTGGACCTACGAGACGCTGCGGGCGGCGCGAAGCCCCGACCTGCAGCACCGGCGGGCGGCGCTCTTCGGTGTCGGGGGCGAGATCGGGCGCCCGGTCCGCCGGCGCGGGTACGGCCGCCGGGCGGGCGTGGACCGCAGGAAGCGCGACCTGGGGCCACCGCCGGGCGTGGAGGAGCGCCGCTCGGGCGTGGACCGCAGGGCGGCCCCCGGACCCGCCACGGGTCCTGGACCCGGGCCCCCTCCGGTGGGGTAGGAGGGACGATCCTTCGAATCGATCGTCGAACTCATCCGAGAAGAGGGAATTGAGAATGAGCCGAATCCGTTCCACGATCATGCTCGCGGCGGCGCTCGTCGTGCCGTCCGCGATTTCCGCGCAGGAGCAGCCCGTCGACCTGAACGCCCCAGACCGCCGCGCGGCGGAGGTCGAGCGGGACGCCACCTCCATGCCGCTCGAGGTCAACGGGTGGATCGGGATCCAGCCCGGATGGTCCGTGGCCGATCTCTCGGCCGGCACCGGGTATCACAGCTGGATCTTCCGCCAGTGGGTGGGCCCCGAAGGGCACGTGTGGTCCCAGTCCTCGTACCGGCCGGACACGCTGAAGGCGCGGATCGAGTCGGGCGACCTGGCGGCGGAGAACGTCCACTACGTGGCGCAGATCACGGATCTGCCGGACAACCAGTTCGACCTGGTCTTCACCGACCGGAACTACCATGACTTCCCGCCGGACCGGATCCCCGAGATCCTGGCCGCCATCCAGCAGAAGCTGAAGCCGGGCGGCCTGTTCGTGGTGGTCGACGCCCGCGCCGACGAGGGGCGTGACACCGAGGGCCACCGGATCGCCGACCAGGTGATCATCGACGAGGTGACGGCCGCCGGGTTCGAGCTGGTGGAGACGAGCGAGATGCTGGCCAACCCCGAGGACGACCGCTCGGGCGCCGACTTCGGCGGGAACCGGAACGCCCTGGACCGGAGCCTGATCAAGTTCCAGAAGCCGGCCGCCGAGGGTCACGAGGGCATGGACCACGGGGCCGCGGGTGAGGGCCACGAGGGCCACGCCGAGGCGGGCGCGCACGAGGGCCACGCGGCGCCGTAGAGGCCGGCCGGCAGCCCCGGGCGGACGGCCCGTTTCCATTGGTGGGCCGGCCCGCGAGACGGTATATTTGACGTTTGTGGGGCTGTAGCTCAGCTGGGAGAGCGCCTGAATCGCACTCAGGAGGTCGTCGGTTCGATCCCGATCAGCTCCACCAATCAAATGAATGAGCGATAGTGAGTTACGAGACGGGGCCTTAGGGCCCCGTTTTCGTTCCGGGAGGGGCCCGGCCCGGCTCACGCGCCCCCCGGATCTGGCGCGACCTGTCCGGCCCCGCCATGTTGGACAAACCGGTCGCACCGGCCGAACGTTCACAATCGCAGTGGCCATCGAAAGGAATCCCCCGGATTTGAGCTTCGTTCGTTGCTGGAGACGCGTTCGTCCCGCCGCGGCCCTGGTAGTCGCCCTGACGGCGGCGTGCGCCGATTCCGGGCCCACCGGGGTTGGCCCGCCGCCGCCGGGCGCGGACGCGTACGACGCGGAGGTTCCGATCGCCTGGCTCCGGCTGACGATGGACCTGACCCGCGACGAAGGGATCACCCCGCCGGCGGCGGCCCGGGCCTACGGCTACGTCGGCGTGACGCTGTGGGAGGCGGTATCCCCGGGCGTCCCCGGGGGCCTTTCGCTGGCGGGCCAGCTGAACGGGTACGGCGGCGTCACGCCGGAGCGCGACCTCCACTGGCCGGCGGTGGCGAACGCCGCGCTGGCCGGGATCAGCCGCCGGTTCTACACCTCCGCCGCCAGCCGCCAGGCGATCGACGCGATGGAGGCCGATTTCCATCGGCGATTCGAGGACGATGTCCCCGCGGCGCTCCTGGAGCGGAGCGCGGCGCGCGGGCGGACCGTGGCGGACGCCGTCTGGGCGTGGTCGCTGGGCGACCGCTACTCGGCCATGAACGACTGCCCCTGGACGCCGCCGGAGGGAGCCGGGATCTGGAGCCCCACGCCGCCGGGCTTCGACGGCGCGGTCCAGCCGTGCTGGGGGGAGCTGCGGCCCTTCCATCTGAGCGCCCCCTCGGCCTGCGCGGCCGGCGCCCACGCGCCGTATTCCGAGGATCCGGAGTCGGAGTTCTACCGCGAAGCCCTGGAGGTGTACGAGACGGTCAACAACGTGACCGAAGAGCAGCGGACGATCGCCTTCTTCTGGGCGGACCTGGCCGGCGAGTCGGCGACCCCGGCGGGCCACTCGCTCTCGATCGCGGCCCAGGCCCTGGAGCAGGTCGACGCGTCGATGGACCTGGCGGCGGAGACGTTCGCCCGGGTGGGGATCGGAGAGTCGGACGCCTTCATCGCGGCCTGGGCCACCAAGTACCACTACGGCCTCATGCGGCCGGTCACGTACATCAACCGGATGATGGATCCCGACTGGACGCCGATCCTGGACACACCGCCCTTCCCGGCCTTCACGTCCGGCCACTCCAACGACGTGGGTGCCGCCTCCACCATCATGACCGCGATCTTCGGGGACGGCTTTGCCTTCGTCGACCACACGAACGACGACCTGGGATTCGCCCCGCGCTCGTTCGGCTCGTTCTACGAGGCGGCGGAGGAATCGGCCCTCTCCAGGCTGTACGGGGGCATCCACTACCGGATGGACATCGAGCTCGGCCTGGAGCAGGGCCAGTGCGTGGGGCGCGCCGTCAACGGGATGCGCTTCCGCGACGGGAGCTGAGCCCG
>CAZUIY010000181.1:0-3782 GCA_964619975.1 uncultured Gemmatimonadales bacterium | reverse complement strand
GCTCTACGTCTGCAGCGCGTTCGACGTCGAGTACCACCACGTGGTCTTCCACAACATCAAGGACGTCCTGTCGGTCCAGGCGTCCAAGGTGTTCAAGTTCGAGGAGCAGGAAGAGCTCCACAACAACATCATCGACAAGGGTCTCCTGCGGCTCTGCCAGGCGAACATCAAGCGCGCCGAGGTGATGGCGAAGGAGTATCCCGACGTCGAGGTCGAGACCCAGATCCTGATCGGCAAGCCGTTCCAGGTGGTCCTCCAGTGGGCGGAGGAGATCGAGCCCACGCTGCTCGTCCTGGCGCGCCACGGGAGCCACCGGATCGAGGGCCCGGACATGGGCTCGCAGGCCGAGAACCTGGTGCGGCTCGCCCCCGGCAGCGTGCTGCTGGTGGGGACCACCGAGGTCCATCCCGAAGAGATCCCGTGGATCGAGGAGGACGGCGAGACCGGGCTCGAATGGTCGCCCGACGCGGAGGTGAGGATCCTGCGCGTACCCCCGTTCGCGCTGGGGATCGCCCGGAAAGCGGTCGAAGAGTACGTGATCGAGGCGTATGGGAACGGCCACACGGACAACGGGAACGGCGACGGAAACGGGAATGGCAACGGCAATGGCGCCGGCGCGCTGCCGGTCGTCACCGGCGAGCGGCTCGACGAGGCGATCACCAAGCTCCTGCCGACCCACATGCAGCTCATCATGGGGATCGGCACCGCCGAAGAGCTGGCGCTGGCCGAGGTGAAGGCCGAGGAGGCGATGAAGCGGACCGTGGTCGAGGGGGCGGACGCCGACCCGGTGCCGGAGGTGCGGACGGTGGAGGCGAAGTGCCCCTACACCGGCCACGTCGAGACGCGGGCGTGGACCCCGAAGGACGACGTGGTGTGGACCGGCGAGGCGTACGACCGGCTGCGGCTGGTCCCGCTGATCGCCCGGCCGCTGGCGCGGAACACGGTCGAGCGCTTCGCCCGCGAGCACGGCATGTGGCGCGTGTCGACCCGGGTCATGGACGAGAACAAGCAGGCCATGATCGAGGCCGACACGTTCGACATGGACACGATGCTGGTCATGTTCAAGGAGCTCCAGTCGAAGCAGCTGAAGGCCGCCGCCGAGGGCGTGGACGGTCTGACGCCGGAGATGCGGAAGTTCATCGAGGAGGCGAAGGCCTCCGGCGTGACCCGCTGCCCGATCCGGGACATCGAAGCCTCCGCCGAGAAGTGTCCGGTGGACTTCAAGGCCGCGACCCCGGCGGACGCGAAGCGGGCGATGGAATCGTTCATGCGGACCGGAGACGACGAGGCCGAGGGGCCCGAGGAGGAGTGACGGACGGCCTGTTCACGCTTCCGGCGCGCCTGGCCGGCCCCCGTCCGGGAGCCGCGCCCGCCACCCGCCCCGTGCCCCACGTGATCGCCTGGAACCTGACCCGGCGCTGCAATCTCGCCTGCGCCCACTGCTACATCTCGGCCGGCGCGTGGCACGCGGCCGACGGGGAGCTCCCGACGGTGGACTGCCTGCGGATCGTGGACGAGATCCTTGCGGTGAACCCCTCTCCCATGCTGATCCTCTCAGGTGGCGAGCCGCTGCTGCGGGACGACCTGGAAACGATCGCCGCGCGCGCGGCGGCGGGCGGCGCGACGGTCGTCGTCGGCACGAACGGGACACGGCTGACGGACGCCCGGATCGGCTCGCTGATGGAGGCGGGGGTGGGCGGTGTGGCCGTTTCGATCGACTCGCTGGACGAGACGTACCACGACCGGTTCCGCCACGGGGCCGGCGCCCTGGCGGACACGGTGGCCGCGGTGGAGCGGCTCCGGGCGCGCGGGCTCGACTTCATCGTGCAGACGAGCGTGACGAAGGGGAACCGGGCCGAGCTGGCGGAGATCGCGGCGTGGTCCGCCGCCCGCGGCGCGGTCGCATTCAACGTGTACTTCCTGGTGGCCACGGGCCGCGGTGAAGGGATGTCCGGGCTCTCTCCCGAGGAGAACGAGACGGTCCTGGGCGAGCTGGTGGAGCTGGAGCGCGAATACCGGGGGCGGATGCTGGTCCGGTCCAAGTGCATGCCCGCCATCATGCGCCGGGTCCACGCCGCGGACGGGGACTCGCCGCTCCTGGGCTACGCCACGCGCTGCCCCTGCGGCGTCCAGTACTGCCGGATCACGCCCGAGGGCAAGGTGACGCCCTGCCCGTACACGCCGCTGGTGGCGGGGGACCTGACCCGGGCTTCCTTCGGCGAGGTGTGGGAGGACTCGGCGGTCTTCGCCGACATCCGGGGTGGCGAGCTGGGGGGCCGGTGCGGCCGCTGCGGCTACCGCGAGGTGTGCGGCGGATGCCGCGCCCGGGCGTACGCGGAGACGGGCGACCCCCTGGCGGAGGACCCCGCCTGCGGCTACCAGCCCGACGGACACGAGGCGGTGGTGGCTTCGCCCGCGGCGGTGACCTACGGCGAATCGGCCGAGCGCACGATGCAGTGGACGCCCGAGGCGGAGGCGCGGATCGCGCGCGCCCCCTCGTTCGTCCGCGGCGTGGTCGCGGCCCGGGTGGAGAAGTTCGCCGCGGAGCGGGGCCACGCGCGGGTCACTCCGGAGGTCCTGGACGAGGTGCGCCGGTCGCTCCCCGTCGACTTCTCGCGGACCGTGCCCAACTTCCTGAAGGGGGACCGCCCCGTGGGGTGACGACGGCCGCTCGTCGCATACGCTGGGGCGCCGCCGGGGCCCTGGCGGCCCTGGGAATCGGCCTGGTGCTGGTGCAGGCCGGCCTGGCGCAGGAGGCCGCCGCAACGGCCGCCCCGCGCGAGTACGGGCACTTCCCCGTCATCGGGAGTCGGACCGCGATCTGGATCGCGGCTCAGGTGCACCTCATGTTCGCGGCCTTCGTCCTCGGGGTGCCGATGTTCGCCGTCGTGACCGAGGCGATCGGCATCTTCGGCAAGGACGAGCGGTACGACCGGCTGTCCAAGGAGTTCACCCGGCTCCTCCTGATCGCCTACAGCGCCACGGCGATGTGGGGCGCCGTGCTCGTCTTCTTCCTGACGACTCTCTATCCCAGGTTCTGGGCCCACCTCGCCGAGATCTTCGAGGTCTCGATGTGGATCTACGTGGGGCTCTTCTTCGTGGAGTCGTTCACGCTGTACCTCTACTACTACGGCTGGGACCGGTGGAAGACGGGGCGGGGGAAGTACTTCCACTGGGGCCTGGGGATCATGCTGAACGTGTTCGGCACGGCCGTCCTGTTCATCGCCGACTCGTGGCTCACCTACATGATGAGTCCGCCGGGGAACATGACGCCCGACACGTCGCCGGCCGTGGTCCAGCTCTGGAGCGCGATCAACAACGCCACCTGGATGCCGATCAACATCCACCGGCTGATCGCCAACGTGGTGTTCGGCGGCTCGGTGGTGGGGGCCTACGCGGCCTACCGGTTTCTCACCTCGAAGACCGACGAGGAGCGGGCCCACTACGACTGGATGGGGTACGTCGGGAACTTCATCGCCATCGGCGCGTTGATCGTGCTGCCCTTCGCCGGCTACTACCTGGGCCGGGAGATCTACGAGTTCAACCAGCAGATGGGGATCACGATGATGGGCGGCTTCATGTCGTGGCTCTGGATCGTCCAGGCGTTCCTGATCGGGGTGCTGTTCCTGGCCGGGAACTACTACCTGTGGGTCGGGATGGAGCGGATCCCGGGGGCCGAGCGGTTCCTGCCGTACACCAAGTGGATGCTGCTGGTCCTGATCATCGGCGTGGTGGTCTGGGCGACGCCGCACACGATGATCGCCGACCGGGCCGAGCTCGAG
>CAZUIY010000180.1:0-7312 GCA_964619975.1 uncultured Gemmatimonadales bacterium | reverse complement strand
GGAGCGGGGCGTTTCGATGGCCGAGCTCGTGCGGCGATCGGTGGATGGCCTGCTGCAGACCGAAGAGGTCGATCGCGACGCCCTCTACGAACGGGCATCCCGGTTGATCGGCCGGTTCGAGGATTCCGGAGGGGCCACCGATCTCGCCGAGCACCACGACCGGTATCTGGATGAGATCTACGGTTGACCCGCGCTTTCGTCGACACATCGGCCTTCCTCGCGCTCCTCGTTCGATCCGACCCGCATCACGAGGACGCGCGGCGGGGCTTTGATCGTCTCCGAGCGGCCCGGACCGTCCTCGTCACGTCCTCCTACGTCCTGCTCGAGACGTGTGCGCTCCTTCAGCGTCGGGTCGGGATGGAGGCGCTGGCCGGATTCAGGCGCGAGTTCGTTCCCACACTCGACATCGTATGGATCGACGCCGAGCTGCACGAGCGGGGACTGGACATCGTAATGGAGCGGGGGACACGGGACCTGAGCCTGGTCGACGCCGTCTCGTTCGTCATCATGCGGGAACGGGGTCTGGCCGCGGCCTTCGCCTACGACCGACACTTCGGGGACGAGGGGTTCGAGCGGGTCACTTGAGATCTCCCGTTCTCCGATGACCCCATTCCGGGTAGGTACTCGCCGGCGATGGGTCTGCTCGCTCCCGCCTTCCTGATTACCGCCGTCTCCGGAAACAACCACCGCGCCAGCCCCGTACTGCTACCGACGCCGCTTCAGCGACTTCGATGCCGCAGCGGCACCGACCCGGGTGCGGTCGTAAAGGGAGTGGATCCCGCCCCTCAACCGCAGGATGACCCCATGCAGCTCGAGATCCGGAACCTCTCGAAGACCTATCGCAACGGTGTGCGGGCGCTGGACGACGTCACGCTCACCGTCCCGCGCGGAATGTTCGGGCTGCTGGGCCCCAATGGCGCGGGCAAGTCCACCCTGATGCGCACGCTGGCGACGCTCCAGGAGCCGGACGCGGGCACGATCCGCTTCGGTGCCATCGACGTGCTGCGACAGAAGGACGAGATGCGGCGGACGCTGGGCTACCTGCCGCAGGAGTTCGGCGTGTATCCCGGAGTGAGCGCCCAGCGTCTGCTGGCGCACTTCGCCGTGCTGAAGGGGGTCACGGACGGGCGCCCGCGGGACGAGGTGGTGGAGGCGCTGCTGCGGCAGACCAACCTGTGGGAAGTGCGGAAGGAGAAGCTGGGCGGCTTCTCGGGGGGCATGCGCCAGCGCTTCGGCGTGGCGGTGGCGCTCCTTGGGAACCCCGGCCTCATCATCGTGGACGAGCCCACGGCGGGGCTGGACCCGGCGGAGCGCGTGCGCTTCCTGAACCTGCTGAGCGAGGTCGGAGAGAACAGCGTGGTCATCCTCTCCACGCACATCGTGGAGGACGTGGTGGAGCTCTGCAGCCGGATGGCCATCATCGACAAGGGGAGCATCCTGCTGGAGGCGGAGCCGCTGCGCGCCATCGACGCGGTGCGCGGGCGCATCTGGCGCCGCGTCATCGATCGCCATGAGCTGGCGGAGGTGGAGCGGCGGCACGCCGTCATCTCCACCCGCCTGCTGGCGGGGCGGACGGTGGTCCACGTCCATGCCGAGGCGTCGCCGGGCCCGGAGTTCGCCCCGGTGGAGCCGGGGCTCGAGGACGTCTACTTCAGCGTCATGGGCGGGCATCGCAGCCACCGGACGGAACCCGCGCCAGAGCCCGCCCGATGAGCGCGTTTTGGGAGGTCTTCCGCTTCGAGATCGAGTACAGGCTGCGCCGCGTCTCCACGTGGATCTACGGCGGTCTGCTCGTGCTCGTCCCCTTCCTGCTGCTGCATGCCCTGGACGGCGCGGGCAGCCAGCTGAACGGCCCCCACAGCGTCTTCATGGGCACGCTCATCTCGGGCCTGGTGGGGATGCTGGTCACGGCCGCCCTCTTCGGCGACGCGGCCACGCGGGATCTCGAGACCGGCATGCACCCGCTGATCTACTCCTCTTCCGTCCGCAAGGCGGAGTACCTGGGCGGCCGCTTCCTGGGCGCGTTCGCGCTGAACGCCGTCCTGCTCCTGGGCATCCCGCTGGGCCAGATCCTGGGCGCCGCCATGCCGTACATGGACCCGAAGATGTTCGGCCCGTTCCAGCTGGCGGCGTACGTCCAGCCGTACCTCCTCCTGCTCCTCCCCAATCTGCTCCTCGTCGGCGCTGTCCTCTTCGCGCTGGCCGTGCTGACGCGGCAGGTGCTCCCAGCCTTCATGGGCAGCGTCGGGATCTTCGTCCTCTACCTGTTCACGAAGAGCTACCGGGAGCGGATCGCCGATCCGACGCTGAGGGCCCTGGCCGACCCCTTCGGCATCTCGGTCGTGGAGGAGATCACGCAGTACTGGACTCCGGTCCAGCTCAACTCGGAGATCATCGGCTTCCCGCCGGCCCTGGTGGCGAACCGCCTCTTCTGGATGGCGGCCGCCGCGGGGCTCCTGCTGGTGCTGCTCCGCCGGTTCCGCTTCACGCACCCGGCCGGCGCCCCCCGCCGCCACGGCCGCCGCGCCCAGCGGGAGCCGGCGGCGGCGCGCCGGGAACCGGCCCCCGTGCATGTGGCGCCGAGGTCGTTCGGCGCCGGCGCGCGCGTGCGGCAGACCCTCGCGGTGACGCGCCGGTCGATGGGGGACATCGCCGGCAACCGGGCCTTCGCCGTGCTGCTGGCGGGGGCCGTGGCCCTCACCTTCCTCTTCGGCTGGAACGTGGGGTCGGAGGTGTTCGGCACCTCCACCTGGCCGATGACGCACCTGGTGGCGGGGACGGTGCTGGCGCAGGTGCTCTCGCCGGTGATCGTGCTCCTGATCTCGGTGTTCGCCGGCGAGCTGGTGTGGAAGGAGCGGGAGCTCGGGGTGAGCGCCATCAGCGACGCCGCGCCCGTGCCCGACGGGGTGCTGATGCTGGGCCGCTTCCTGGCGCTGGTGGCCATGGTCGCCGCCATCCAGCTCGTGCTCATGGCGTCCGGGATGGCCCTCCAGGCGGTGCAGGGATGGCACCGCTTCGAGCCGGGGCTCTACCTGCGGATCCTCTTCGGCATCCGGCTGGTGGATTACATCCTGATCGCCGCCCTGGCCATGGCGGTGCACGTGATCGTGAACCAGAAGTACATGGGCCACATGGTGGTGGTGCTGTTCTACGCGTTCACCCTCATGGCCGGACGGTTCGGCATCCACCACCACATGCTGGTCTACGGCACCGGGCCCGGTTGGGTCTACTCGGACATGAGCGGCTTCGGCCCGTTCGCCGCCCCCACGCTCTGGTTCCAGCTCTACTGGGCGGCGTGGGCGCTCCTGCTGGCCGTGATCGCGCGGCTGTTGTGGGTGCGGGGACGGGACAGGGAGGTGCGCGGCTCCATGGCCGTCGTCCAGGCGGGTCTCACGCGCGGGCGGGTGCGGGCGGCGGGGGTGCCGGTCGTCCTCATCATGGCGCTGGGTGGCTTCGTCTTCTACAACACCAACGTCCTGAACGACTACAGGAGTCCCTCGGAGTTGGCGGAGGCGCAGGCGGAGTACGAGCGGCGCTACAAGCGCTTCGAGAGCGCGCCGCAGCCCCGCATCACCCACGCGGAGCTGCATGTCGAGATCCACCCCGACGCGCCGGCCGCGGAGCTGCGCGGCACGTTCACGCTGCTGAACGACGAGGATCGGCGCATCGACTCGCTGCACGTCTCCCTGCGTCCGGAGGTACGCGCCCGCTCGCTCGCTCTCGACCGTGGCGCGCGGCGGGTGCACCACGATCCCGTGCTGCGGTACGACATCTACCGGCTGGACCGGCCGCTCGCGCCGGGCGACTCGATGCGCCTCACGTTCGACGTGGCCTACGAGCCGCGCGGCTTCCGCAACGATGGGCAGCCGACGGCGGTGGTGGCGAACGGCGCCCATTTCGACCGATTGTGGCTCCCGTTCCTGGGATACCAGGCGGGCCAGGAGCTGACGGACCCGGCGACGCGCGAGGAGCACGGGCTGCCCCCGCAGGCGCCGTCGCCCTCCCCCTATGACACGGCGGCCGTTCACCGGGCGCGCCTGGACGGCCGGGGAGCCGACCTGGTCCACGTGGACGCCGTGATCGGCACCGCCGGCGACCAGACGGCCATCACCGTCGGTACGCTGGTGAAGGAGTGGCGCGAGAACGGGCGCCGCTACTTTCACTATCGCACCGAGACGCCGCTCCCGTTCGCCAGTCCCGTCCTCTCCGCGCGCTACGCCGTGCGGGAGGCCCGCTGGGGCGACGTCGCCCTGCGCGTGTACCACCACCCCGCGCACGACGTGAACGTGGACCGGATGATCCGGGCCATGCGGGCGTCGCTCGAGTATTACACCCGCGAGTTCGGCCCCTACCCCTTCCGCGAGCTGCGCGTCGTCGAGTTCCCGCGCTACGTGAGCTTCGCTCGCGCGCACCCCCACACCATCGCGTTCTCGGAGGGGAGCGCCTTTCTCACGCGCATCGAGCCGGGCGACGTGGATCGCACCTTCTTCGTCACCGCTCACGAGACGGCGCACCAGTGGTGGGGCGGGCAAGTGACCGGGGCGCAGGTCCGTGGTGGGCGGTTCCTGTCCGAGACGCTGGCGCAGTACGCGGCGATGATGGTTATGGAGACGGAGCTGGGGGCGGACCAGGTGCGCCGCTTCTACGACTACGAGATGGACCAGTACCTGAGCGGGCGGAGCGTCTTCACCACCCGCGAGGCGCCGCTGCTGGAGGTGGAGGGGCAGGACTACGTCTACTACGCGAAGGGCGCGGTGGCGATGTACGCCCTGCGGGAGCACATCGGCGCGGAGCGGGTCAACCTGGCATTGCGCCGCTTCCTGGAGAAGCACCGCGGCCTCCAGCCGCCCTTCCCGACGTCCCTCGACCTGTACGCCGAGCTCCAGGCCGTCACGCCGGACTCGCTGCACGGGTTGCTCCACGACCTGTTCGCGGAGGTCACGCTCTGGGACCTGAGAGCGGAGAGCGCCGCCGTGCGGCCCATCGCCGACGGTCGCTTCCGCGTCACCCTGGCCGTGACCGCGCGAAAGGTGCGCGCGGACAGCATCGGCAGCGAGACCGAAGTGCCGATGAACGACCTGGTGGAGATCGGGATCTACGGTGCGCCGACGGAGGAGCACCCGGACGGAGCGCCGCTGTACCTGCGGCGCCACCGACTCCAAGCGGGGAGTCAGACTATAAACGTAGTCATCGCGGACCGCCCACACCGTGCCGGCATCGATCCCCTGGGGAAGCTCATCCAGCGCGAGAAGGCGGACAACGTGGTGGACGTGCGATCGTCGGGCGAGGAAAACCCGTAGGGGCGGGCGGTCAGCGGGGTTCGAACAGCTCCGACAGCGGAAGGCGGAATCCCGGCAGGACGACCCCGCCCTCCAGGTCGTCGTCGATCCTCAGGAGCCGGACCTCGGACCGCGGCCGGTAGACGGTGACGGTCCGGTGGACGGGATCCACCAGCCAGACCTCCCGCGTCCCCGCCTCCAGGTAGTCCAGGATCCTCCCGTGGCTCCGCTCGACCGTGTCGGAGGGCGACACGACTTCGACCGCCAGGTCCGGCGCCAGCCGGCCGAAGCCGGGGGCCGGCTTCGGCATACGCGCCCTGGATACGAATGCCGCGTCGGGCGCGCGGACGGTCGGCGGATCTTGGGAGAGGACGAAGCCGGTGTCAGTGGCCAGGACTTCGCCCAGGTCGTGCGCCAGCACGTGCTCCCCGAGCCGGATCATGATCCGTCCCGCCACCCGACCGTGCTCGAATCCCGCCGGCGGTTCGCGCACCACCCGCCCGCGCACCAGCTCGGTGCGACCGGGCTCGTCCGGCAGGCGCTCGAACTCTTCGACCGTCATGAGCGCATCCTCGAGTACCGTTGATCGTGTCATTTCCGCTCCCGTACTGTCGAAAGGCTGACGATTCAACCGGCCGGTGCAGCACCTGGTAAAGCAGGGCTCGTGCCATCGGCGCGAGTACGCTTCGAGCGTATGCCGACGGGAATCGAGGGTCAAGCGGGAGTTTCAGGAGAGCACGCTCGTGCGGCCGATCCCGCCCGAGTTCATGGCCACGATCCTGCGGGAAAGCGCGGAGCTGCCGGCCCGGCCGCGGAGCTATGGCGCGACATGAGGGTGCCGTCGTAAGTTACATGTAACCGATTCCCCGGGAGGTCCATGTCGGATTCAGACCGCAGGAAGTCCTCACGTGAGAGGGTACGCGCTCATCGGCAGCGTCTCCGCCGCCAGGGCCTTCGCCCGATTCAGATCTGGGTCCCGGACGTGCGGTCCCCGGAGTTCCGGTCTGAGGCCCACCGACAGTCGCTGGCCGTAGCCGAGAGTCCACATGCGTGGGAGGACCAGGACTTCATCGACGCCGTTTCTGAGCTGGATTGAGCCCGAAGCGGGGCGAAGTCTGGACGGTTTCCGGTGGGACCGGGTACGCGGGAAAGCCCCGCCCGGCGGTCATCCTGCAGGACGACCGCTTCGACGCCACGCTTTCCGTTACCATCTGCGCCTTTACGACCGACCCCATCGATGCCCCGCTGTTCCGGATCGCAGTGCAGCCCACCGATCGGAATGGCCTGCGCGTCCCCAGCAGCCTGATGGTGGACAAGATCACGACCGTCCCCAAGACCAAGCTCGGGGAACGGATCGGCCGGCTCGAAGACGACGAGATCGTTCGGTTGAATCGGGCGATCCTCGTCTTTCTGGGTCTGGCGGGTTCTCCTCCCGATTGAGGGGATCGCCTGGCGCCGTGACATGACGCGAGGGGCGCCCCTGATCCGAGCGCCCCTGGTCGAATTTCGAAAACCGACGAGCCCGCCTCTTCTACTCCGCCCCCTCCACCACGTTCCCCTCCGGATCGATCACCACGATCGGCCCCCAGCCGAGCTCGCGGATGCCCGGCTCGATCTGCGACCGGTCGCCGACCACCACCCAGATCAGGTCGTCGGGGTGGACGGTCCCGCCGGTCACTCTCTGGAGCCGATCCAGCGTCAGCGACTCGACGTCGGTGGCGTAGGTCTCGTAGAAGTCGAGGCCCAGGCCGAAGCGGACCATTTCGGCGATCGAGCCGGAGACGGCGGCGTTCGTCTCCCACTGACCCGGGAGCCGCAGGGTCTGGGCGAGCTTCGCCTTGTCGAGCTCGTCGGCGGTCACCGGGACCGGCCCGACGATTCCCCGCATCTCGTTCGCGATCTCGACCATCGACTCCTTCGTCTTGTCCGTCTGCACGGGGGCGAAGACGGTGAAGGGGCGGGGACCGGCGGCGTCGAAGACCACGGTGAAGGCGCCGTAGCTCCAGTGCTTGTCCTCGCGCAGGTTCATGTTG
>CAZUIY010000179.1:0-7648 GCA_964619975.1 uncultured Gemmatimonadales bacterium | reverse complement strand
GGCTGCCGAGCACGGAGGTGCGGCAGGTGCGCTCGGAGTGCACGGCGACCGTCGGACAGGTCGGCAACGTCGACCACGAGCTGATCCGCTCGGGCAAGGCCGGGCGTTCGCGCTGGCTCGGTAAGCGCCCGGCGGTGCGTGGCGTGGCCATGAACCCGGTCGATCATCCGCACGGCGGCGGCGAAGGCCGCACCTCGGGCGGCCGCCATCCGGTGACGCCGTGGGGCAAGCCAACCAAGGGCTACAAGACGCGGAAGAAGAAGAAGAGCTCGTCCAAGTACATCGTCCGCCGCCGCGGACAGAAGTAGGAGGCAGGATGGCACGGTCGCTGAAGAAGGGACCCTTCGTCGAGGACAGGCTCCTCGCCCGGGTCCATGAGATGAATCAGAAGGGCGAGAAGCGGGTCATCAAGTCGTGGTCCCGCGCCTCGATGATCACACCCGACTTCGTCGGGCACACGATCGCGGTGCACAACGGGAACAAGTTCATCCCGGTGTACATCTCGGAGAACATGGTCGGCCACAAGCTCGGCGAGTTCAGCCCCACGCGGATCTTCCGCGGTCACGGTGGCCGGCTCGCGTCGGAGCGCAAGGTGAAGCTGGTATAGATGGAGGCGCGCGCTGTCAGCCGTCACGTGAGAGTGGCTCCGCGGAAGGTCCGGCTGGTGGTGGACCTGATCCGGGGGAAGAACGTCGAGGAGGCGTACGCCACGCTGCAGTTCCTGCAGAAGGCGGCGGCCATCCCCGTCCTGAAGACCCTGCGCTCGGCGGTCTCCAACGCCATGCAGGAGGAGGGCGGCATCGGACCCGAGGACCTGACGGTGCTCGAGGTGTTCGCCGATGGCGGCCCGACGTGGAAGCGCATCCGGCCCCGCGCCATGGGCCGCGCCTTCCGGGTACGCAAGCGGACGAGCCACATCACGGTGGTTGTCGGCACGGATTCGAAGCGAAAGTAGAGGAGAGACGTGGGACAGAAGACATCGCCGATCGGATTCCGGCTCGGGATCGTGAAGCCCTGGCGCTCGCGCTGGTTCAATCACAAGAACATGCCCGAGTGGATCCAGGAAGACTCCATGATCCGGACGTACCTGAAGAACCGCCTGTCGCACGCGGCGATCTCGCGCGTGGACATCGAGCGCACGCCGCAGCGGATCACGGTGATGGTCTTCACCGCCCGCCCCGGGGTCGTCATCGGCCGCAAGGGCTCCGAGGTGGACAAGTTGCGCGACGAGCTCGCGCGGCTGACCGACAAGGACGTGCAGATCAAGGTCGAAGAGGTGAAGCGCCCCGAGCTGGACGCCCAGCTCGTGGCCGACAACATCGCCTTCCAGCTGGCCCAGCGGATCAGTCACCGGCGCGCCATGAAGAAGGCCGTGACCTCGGCCATGCGCATGGGCGCCGAGGGGATCAAGATCCAGTGCGGCGGGCGCCTGGGAGGCAACGAGATCTCGCGGAGCGAGGGATATCACGAAGGCCGCGTCCCGCTGCACACGCTGCGGGCCGACATCGACTACGCCCGTTCGACCTCGAGGACCACCTTCGGCACCATTGGCGTGAAGGTGTGGATCTTCAAGGGCGAAGTGATCGGCGCAGAGGCCACGAGAGCGGCGCTGAGAGGCTAGGAGACCAACCATGTTGATGCCGAAGAGAATCAAGCACCGGAAGCACCATCGTGGCCGCATGACGGGCCTGGCCCATCGGGGCAACGAGGTGTCGTTCGGCGAGTACGGGCTCCAGGCGCTGGAGCCGGCCTGGATCACCAATCGCCAGATCGAGGCGGCCCGTGTGGCGATGACCCGCCACATCAAGCGGGGCGGCAAGGTCTGGATCCGGATCTTCCCGGACAAGCCGGTGACCAAGAAGCCGGCCGAGACCCGCATGGGGAAGGGCAAGGGCAACCCGGAGGAGTGGGTGGCCGTGGTCAAGCCCGGCCGCGTCATGTTCGAGCTCGAGGGAGTGCCGGTGCCGGTCGCCAAGGAGGCGATGCGCCTGGCGTCCGCGAAGCTCCCCATCAAGACGCGCTTCCTGCGGCGCCTGGGGCACGAGGAATGAAGGCCGCCGACGTCCGCTCCATGAGCTCCGAGGAGCTCTCGGTGAAGATCGACGAGCTCGAGGAGGAGCTGTTCCGTCTGCGCCTCCAGCACCAGCTCGGACAGCTCGAGAACCCGCTACGGCTGCGGTACCTGAAGCGAGACCTGGCCCGGTGCATGACGATTGAACGCGAGGCCGCCCGTGCCGCGGGCGAGGAGGCGTAGCATGACCGAGAGTGAAGCGACGACGACCACGGACCCCCGCGGCCGGCGCAAGATCCGGCAGGGGCGGGTGGTCAGCGACAAGATGGAGAAGTCGATCGTGGTGGCGATCGAAAGCCTGGTGCCGCATCCGCTGTACTCCAAGCGGATGAAGCGGACGACCCGGCTCCACGCCCACGACGAGACGAACGACTGTCACGAGGGAGACCTGGTCGAGATCATGGAGACGCGCCCGCTGTCGAAGACCAAGCGGTGGCGTGTGGTCCGGGTCGTAGAGCGGGCCCGGTAGCCATGGTGCAGCAGGAGACTATCATCCGGATCGCTGACAACTCGGGCGCCAAGCGCGCGCTCGTGATCAAAGTGCTCGGCGGCACCCGGCGCCGGTACGCCGGCCTCGGTGACGTCGTCGTCGTTACGGTCAAGGACGCGCTGCCCGACGGCACGGTGAAGAAGAGCGACGTGGCCCGGGCGGTGATCGTCCGCACGGCAAAGGAGACGCGCCGCAAGGACGGCACGTACATCAAGTTCGACGAGAACGCGGGGGTGATCGTGAACGACGCAGGGGAGCCGCGCGGAACGCGCATCTTCGGGCCGGTGGCCCGTGAGCTCCGCGAGAAGCGGTACATGAAGATCGTCTCGCTGGCCCCGGAGGTGCTGTAATGGCCCGCCTGGCCAAGGGAGACACCGTGCTGGTCGTGACCGGCAACGACAAGGGGAAGACAGGCAAGGTTCTGGCCGTCTTCACCGACAAGGAGCGGGTGATCGTCGAGGGCGTGAATTTCATCAAGCGGCACACGCGCCCCAGCCAGCAGAACCCGCAGGGCGGGATCCTCGAGCGCGAGGCGGCGATCCACGTGTCGAACGCCATGCTGTACTGCTCCAAGTGCGGCCGCGGCACCCGCGTGCGCCACGACGTCCTGGCCGACGGCAGCAAGGTCCGCGTGTGCGCCCACTGCGGCGAGGTCATCGAAAGGCCGAGGGGATAGAGAGATGGCGAGACTGAGAGAGAAGTACGAGAGCTCGATTCTGCCGCAGCTCATGAAGGAGTTCGGCTACTCGAACCCGCATCGCGTGCCGCGCATCGAGAAGATCGTGGTCAACATCGGGATGGGGGACGCGATCGACAATCCGAAGCGGCTCGACAGCGCCGTGGAGGAGCTGGCCACGATCACCGGCCAGCGCCCGACCGTGACGCGGGCGAAGCACTCGATCTCGAACTTCAAGCTCCGCGAGGGGATGTCGATCGGCTGCAAGGTCACCCTGCGGGGAGAGCGCATGTACGAGTTCCTGGATCGACTGATCAACGTGGCGATCCCCCGCATCCGCGATTTCCGCGGCGTGCCGACGCGTTCGTTCGACGGCCGGGGGAACTACACGCTCGGAGTGAAGGAGCAGCTGATCTTCCCGGAGATCGACTACGACAAGGTCGAGAAGATCCACGGGATGGACATCACGTTCGTGACGACCGCCGATCGCGACGACGAGGCCCTGGCCCTGCTGGCCGCGTTCGGGATGCCGTTTAGGCGGCAGCCGGCCCGCCAGGCCGCGGCCGTCTGAGGAGGTAGCAAGTGGCGAAGAAGTCCCAGATCGCGAAGACGAAGAAGACGCCCAAGTTCGAGGTACGGCGGCGGAATCGCTGCAACCGGTGTGGCCGACCGCGGGCTTTCCTGCGGCAGTTCGGGCTTTGCCGGATCTGTTTCCGGGAGATGGCGCTGCAAGGCGAGATCCCCGGCGTTCGCAAGGCGAGCTGGTAGGAGACCACCGATGACGATGACCGATCCCATCGCGGATTGCCTGACCCGCATCCGCAACGCCTGCGGGGCGAAGCACAAGCGGGTCGATATTCCGGCCTCGAAGATGAAGGTCGAGGTCGCGCGGATTCTGCTGGAGAACCACTTCATCCAGAACTACAAGGTTCTGGACGACGGACAGCAGGGAGTGCTCCGCGTGTACCTGAAGTACCACGAAGAGAAGCCTGTGCTGCACGGCATCGAGCGGGTTTCGAAGCCCGGCCTCCGGATCTACCGGAAGCGGGACGAGCTGCCGCGCATCCGCAATGGCCTCGGCATCGCGATCGTCTCGACGTCGCAGGGCCTGAAGACGGACCGCGAGAGCCGCGAAGCGGGCCTGGGCGGCGAGATCGTCGCGCGGGTCTGGTAGGGGGAGGAACGCATGTCGCGCATCGGAAAGAACCCGGTCCCCGTTCCCGGCGGCGTCGACGTTCGCGTCGACGGCTCGACGGTGACGGTGAAGGGGCCGAAGGGTGAGGTGTCCCAGGTGGTGCCCGCTTCGATCGAGATCAACGTGGAGGACGGTCAGGTCCGCCTGGAGCGGCCCAGCGACGCCCCCCGCGACAAGGCGATGCACGGCCTCACGCGGACGCTCGTCGCCAACATGGTCGAGGGTGTCACGACGGGCTGGGTGAAGAAGCTGGAGATCATCGGTGTGGGGTACCGCGCCGAGGCCGCCGGCCGGACGCTGAAGCTGGCGCTCGGCTACTCGCACCCGATCGACTACCCGGTGCCGGAGGGCGTGGAGATCGCGACGCCGACCCCCACTACGGTCGAGATCCGGGGGGCGGACAAGCAGATGGTGGGCCAGGTCGCCGCCGAGATTCGCGGGTACCGGAAGGCCGAGCCGTACAAAGGCAAGGGCATCCGGTACGAGGGCGAGTACGTCCGGCGCAAGGCCGGCAAGACCGGCGTCTAGAGGGGAAGGGATCGAATCATGAGCCGAATGGATGTAGCGAAGCGCCGCGAGAGCGTGCGGCACCGGCGTCACCGGCGGGTCCGGAAGCGGATCTCGGGTACGCCGGAGCGGCCCCGGCTGGTCGTGCACCGGAGCCTGAAGAACATGGAGGCCCACATCGTCGACGACCTCGCCGGACGCCCGCTCCTGGGCGTCAACTCGCGCGACGTCGGCGGCGAGGGCGACAAGGTCGCGCGGGCGAAGGCCACGGGGAAGAAGCTGGCCGAGCTGGCGAAGGCGGCGGGGATCTCGCGCGTCGTGTTCGACCGCGGCGGCTATCTGTATCACGGACGGGTCAAGGCTCTCGCGGAAGGCGCGCGCGAGGGCGGGCTCGAGTTTTAGGAGGAATACGTGGCGAACGGTCGAGGCAGGGAAAGCGAATTCGTCGAGAACGTGATCGACATCAACCGGGTGTCCAAGGTCGTCAAGGGCGGCCGCCGGTTCTCGTTCACGTCCCTCGTCGCCGTGGGCGACGGAGGGGGCACGGTCGGGATCGGGCAGGGCAAGGCCAAGGAGGTTGCCGACGCCATCCGCAAGGGGGTCGAGGCCGCCAAGAAGGACATGCGGAAAGTCTCGATGGTCGGCACCACGGTTCCCCACGAGATCACCGGCAAGTTCGGCGCCGGCCGGGTGCTGCTGAAGCCCGCCAGCCCCGGAACGGGCGTGATCGCGGGCGGCCCCGTGCGGGCCGTGCTCGAGTGCGCCGGGATCCACGACATCCTCACCAAGTCGCTGGGGTCGAACAATCCCATCAACATGGTGAAGGCCACCATGAACGGGCTGGACCGGATGCGGACGGTGGCGGACGTGGCGCGCGAGCGCGGCATCACGGCCGCCGAGCTGATGGGCCGCCGCCCGCGGGCCGAGGAGCCCGGCGAGGAGTCGGCCGAGGAGCCGGTCGTCGCCGCGGCGGAGGCCGGGGAGTAGAGACATGCCCAAGAGGAAGACGATCACGATCCGCCAGACGAAGAGCGCCATCGGCCAGTCGCAGCGGGTGAAGGACACCCTCCGCGCGCTGGGCCTGACGGGTCACCAGAAGAGCGTCGAGCAGAAGGACGACCCCGCCATTCGCGGCATGGTCGCCAAAGTCCACCATCTCGTCACGATCGAGGACGCATGAAGGAGCACGATCTCAAGCCACCCGCCGGCTCCACCAAGCCGCGCAAGCGGGTCGGGCGCGGCAACGGCTCCGGCCACGGCACGTATTCGGGCCGCGGCGGAAAGGGCCAGACCGCCCGCTCCGGCGGCAGCATTCCGGCGTGGTTCGAGGGCGGCCAGATGCCGCTCCAGCGGCGCGTTCCCAAGCGCGGCTTCACGAACCCGTTCCGCGTGGAGAACCAGATCGTGAATCTGGAGGAGCTCGAGTCACGGACCGACTTCACGGAGTTCACCGTCGAGCGGCTGACCGAGCTGGGCCTGGTCGATCCCACCCGGGGTCCGGTCAAGATCCTCGGCCGCGGCACGCTGTCGCGCGCGCTGACCGTGGAGGCCGACGCGTTCAGTGCCGGCGCGCGGGAGGCGATCGAGGCCGCCGGGGGCACCGTCCGGACGCGCGGCGAGAGCTAGTCGATGGCGGCTCCCCAGATCCCCAACCTGTTCAAGATCCCGGAGCTCCGGCGGAAGATCCTGTTCACGCTCGGAATCCTGGTGCTGTTGCGGGTCGGCGTCTACGTCACGCTGCCGGGCATCAACCGGGAGGCGCTGGTGCTGGCCACCGGCGGCCAGAACAATCTGTTCGGGCTGCTCAACCTGTTCACCGGCGGCGCGCTCCAGCGGGCGGCGGTATTCGCGCTGGGGATCATGCCGTACATCTCGGCGTCGATCATCTTCCAGCTGCTGACCGCGGTCTTCCCGTACTTCGAGAAGCTGCAGAAGGAGGGCGAGGAGGGCCGGAAGAAGATCACGCAGTATACCCGCTACTCCACGGTCGGGCTCTCGGCGGTTCAGGCGTACGGCTACGCCATCTTCCTGCAGAACTTCAGCCCCGACGCGATCCTGTTTCCGGGCATCCGGTTCATCATGATGACGATCCTGGTCCTGACGACCGGCGCCGTCTTCGTGATGTGGCTGGGCGAGCAGATCACCGAGAAGGGGATCGGCAACGGGATGAGCCTGATCATCACGTTCTCGATCATCGAGGCCTTCCCGCAGGCGGGGCTACAGGTGTGGACGCTGTGGCGCACCGACGTGATCGGCATCTTCACGATCCTGGCGTTCTTCGCGATCATGGTGGGGATCGTGGCCGCCGTGGTGGCGATGACGATGGCGGTCCGCAAGATCCCCATCCAGATCCCGCGCAAGGTGGTGGGGCGCAACAAGATCCGGCAGGGGCAGAAGACCCACCTGCCGCTCCGGGTGAACTCGGCGGGCGTCATGCCGATCATCTTCGCGCAGTCGATCATGTTCTTCCCGGCGACCCTGGGGACCTTCTTCCCGAACAGCCCCTGGGCGCAGCAGTTCGCCGCGGCGTTCAGCTACGGGTCGGCGTGGTACTTCGTGGTGTTCGGCGCGCTGATCATCTTCTTCACGTACTTCTACACGGCGATCATCTTCAATCCGATCGACCTGGCGGAGAACATGAAGAAGCAGGGGGGATTCGTGCCGGGAACCCGGCCCGGGGCCCGCACGGCCGAGTACATCGATTACGTC
>CAZUIY010000178.1:0-1231 GCA_964619975.1 uncultured Gemmatimonadales bacterium | reverse complement strand
CTAGTGGTCTGTCAGTCTTGATTTGATGGCGGAGATTTGGTTTCCTGTCGAAGTCATTTTTTCTCGGCAAGGAGGCCAGTCATGGGTAAGCGATATCGCGTCACTTTGGAGAAGGAAGAGCGGCAGAATTTGGACCAACTGCTATCGAAGGGCAAGGCCGACGTACGTCGGCTCAAACATGCCCAAATTCTGTTGCTGGCGGATGAATCGAAGGGCGGTCGGGTATGGAGTGTGTCACGCATTGCGGAGGCCGTGGGTTGCGGGACGGCGACGGTGGAGCGTGTCCGGCGTCGTTTCGTCGAAGAGGGATTGGAGATGGCGCTCAGTCCGTATCGCTCACCGCGACGCGTGTACCGCCCGAAGCTCGATGGGGAGCAGGAAGCGAGGTTGATTACGTTGGCCTGCAGCCAGCCGCCGGAAGGTCGAGCGCGATGGACATTGCGGCTGCTGGCTGATGCGATGGTGGAGCTCGATCTGGTGGAGTCGCTTTCGCATGAGACCGTACGCCAGACGCTTAAAAAAACGAGTTGAAGCCCCATCTGAAGAAGATGTGGTGCATCCCGCCGAAGCAGTCGGCGGAGTTCGTGTACCACATGGAGGACGTGCTGGAAGTTTACAAACGGCCGTACGATCCGCGGCGGCCCGTTGTGTGCATTGATGAGACCTTCAAACAATTGATCGGTGAGACGCGCCAGCCACTCCCACCGCGACCTGGCAGTTTGGAACGATTCGACCATGTCTATGTGCGTAACGGCGTGGCCAGCTTGTTCATCGCGTTTGAGCCGCTCAAAGCGTGGCGGACTGTGGCCGTCACCGATCAGCGGCGGCGTCTGGAATGGGCCGAGTTCATTCGCTCGCTGCTCAAAGGACGATATCGGCGCGCTGAAAAACTGGTGCTGGTGATGGATCAACTCAACACCCATACGGCGGCCAGCCTGTACGAGGCCTTTCCGCCAGCCGAAGCCAAACGACTGGCTGACAGACTGGAGATTCACTACACGCCCAAACATGGCAGTTGGCTGAACATGGCCGAGATCGAATTGAGCGCCCTGGGTCGGGAGTGCCTTGATCGTCGAATTGCTCATCGCACCATACTCTGCCGCGAGATCGAACATTGGAACACCGCGCGAAATCGACGCAAAACATCCGTCAATTGGCAATTCACCACCGCCGATGCGCGAATAAAACTCCGTCGACTTTATCCGTCACTTCAAGACTGACAGACCACTAG
>CAZUIY010000177.1:0-1982 GCA_964619975.1 uncultured Gemmatimonadales bacterium | reverse complement strand
CGGACGGTTTTAACATCATGCCACCGCTACTACCGTCGATGCTGGAAGTCTTTATTGCCGAAGTGATCCCGTTGCTTCAGCGTCGCGGCCTGTTTCGAACCGCATATGAAGGGGAAACCCTGCGAGCACATTACGGGTTGGCGTCCCCGCCAAGTCAATTCGATTAGTCCAATCGATTCAGTTTGCGAAAAAAGCGAAGACGACACAGCGCCTTTTGTTACCTAGGCATACGATGAGATGGCGCGTTTCGGATTTGATAAACAGAAGGGGTCGGATAAGTGCTGTCAAGCTCTTCGTCTTGGCGCTGCCTCTTGTATCCCCGTGCGAGTGGCTCTGTTTGGATTGTTCAAGTTCACGACCGTACACAATTTTCTTGCTAAATGGTGACATGGAATTGAACAGGTATCGGAAGCCCTTCGTTCAAAAAATGCTCAAGGAGTTGCAATCCTAATCGAAAGAGGCTTACATCACATCGATTTCTACGGTGAATAATAGCTTGCCAGCCATCTGACTTGCACAATGAACCTAAATAGACAATCCAGATATATGCTAAACATGTCGCAATCAACAAGCGAGACAAACGCTGAGGATCTTCTATATGTGACTTCTGAATGTTGAAACCACGACTTTTCTGATCCGAGAAAAATGTCTCGATTCGGAAACGCTTCTGATAATACCTGATCGCTTCCTCCGCTACTGACATATTACTGACTAAATAGAGCGGCTCCACCTCTCCCTTCGCCCAACAACATAACACCATCACTGGACCATAAGCATCGCGGGTAAACTGAACCTCTTTTAACTCAATCAACATACCTCTCTTAATACTACTGCCTATGAGATCAAGATGAAAGGTCAGGTCTTCCCATGTCGCGACTGTACTCTTCGCTGTCCGACACGCATACAACCAGCCCGCATCGTTCATCGTTTTCTGAAGGTCCGTCCCATCAAACTCACCATCACCCAAGAAAACGACTTTTGTCCCTTCTGGAATGACCTCTCTAATGAGTTCCACCAGTTCGATGTGAAGCACTTCGGGTGCATGACCCTTGGGACAATGCCGCACTACCCAGGCCAGGGGCAAAGCACGACCTTTATAGATCACGTGGATCATCAGTGCACTACAGCCCCGGCCTACCCCACTGCCATCCATGACCAATACTAACGTCTCCAACGCCAAGCAGGTCAAGAGCATCTCGGCATACGGCAAGAAATATATCTCTTCCTTGATGTGCTCATTGTCAAGCCATCTCGACAGGCGTTTGACGCGACTTTCGGCCTTAGCCTGATCCGCGATCTTGGTGGCAATGCTAGGCAGTTGGCTACTTTTACTGCCCACAATGCCGCTGATGAACGCGGCCAGCGTCGTCAAATGCTGAGCCATACGACCGCTCATCTCGCCTGGGTAACATTGTGTCAAGGCTCGACGTATGGCACGATAGCGCCGAAGGTTGTCACTCATCGCATGCACCTCCTGGTCAAATCGAGGGTAAATAGGGTGTATACGATGCGACAACCTCTCCTAAATGTCTATACTCACATGACTTGTAAATGTGTCCGGTGATGAAATCTGGCCGTTGAAAAATAGGGGTTTTCTGTCGCGCGTGAGGTGTGCTAAAAAGGAGTTCCTTCCATCCTCTCCAATTTGCCAAGCAGGTTGAGATGAAAACCATCTCGTTGACTGGTGACGGCTGACTCGCAACATTCACACATTCGGCCTCTCAAACGACTATTCTTAGTTGAGCTTTGCGAAACGGGTCCCCGTGGCGTTACACATCGATCTTTTTGGCGATATCGAGAGCCTGGCGCTGATCGACCCCGAGATAGGCCGCCGTACTGCCGATGCTTTTGTGGCCCAGAAGCTTCTGGCACGCCGCCAGATTGCGGGTCTTGTCATAGATGACGCTCGACTTGGTGCGCCGCATACTGTGGGTACTGTAGTGCCGCGGATCGAGGCGGGCGTACGTCGCCCAGGTCTTCAC
>CAZUIY010000176.1:0-3039 GCA_964619975.1 uncultured Gemmatimonadales bacterium | reverse complement strand
GATCCGCTCCCCCACGCGCACGAAATGGCCCCGCCGGGCCGGATCCTCCAGGACGACCAGGCTGTTGCCCGGGCTTCCCAGGAAGACGCCGGTCAGGCGAAGCGAGTCGAACCGGGGTCCGTCGGGGGTATCCTCCACCACACGGGTGAGCAGGGGAACGAACGGGTCGCGCTGGCCGGCGGCGTCGTAGGTGGCGGTGCCGCCCGCGACGACCGGTGGCGGCAGGATCTCGAGCGAGTCGCCCTCCCCCTGGGCCAGCGCCAGCGCCGGCCCCATGAGCGCGAACCCGGCCGCCACGAGCGGGGCTCCCACGGCCAGCCGGCGGCGGCGGACCTCACCCGACACGGTCACCCTCCTTCGCCAGCGCCGCCGGGGGCGGCCCCGCCGCGTCGGACGTGGTCCCCTCGGGGACGACCCCCCGGGCGACGCCGTTCGGCGGCATGTACGTGGAGAGGGTGAGGACCGCCAGCACCTCGTAGTCCGTCCGGTCGTCCTCCCCCGGGAGCGGCACCTCTACCCCCTCGAGCGACACGATCACGGGGCGGACCAGCCGCGGCAGGTTCGCCACGTCGGCCAGGAACCGGCCGATGTCGTGGTAGCTCCCCTGGATCTGCAGGTCGTAGGGGATCTCGACCAGGTTCTCACCCACCACGGGCTCGAGCGGCGCGAAGTTCACCACCTCGATGTTCTGCGCCAGCGCCGAGCGGGCGACGTCTTCGAGCAGGGCCGAGACCTCCGATTCCGTCGGGAGCATCGTCTCGTACGCCGCCAGCGCCACGCGGAACTCGGCCTCGCGCCGCCGCAGGTCGGCGATCCGGCTCGGCTGCGTGAGGGCGCGCGCCTGATCGTTGTGGGACTGGAGCGTGGCGATACGGTCCTCCAGCAGCACGCGCTCGTCCCGGAGCGGCGTGTAGACGTAGTTCCAGAAGAGGTACGTCCCCCCCAGCAGCAGGAGGACGAAGAGAGCCGCCTGTTGTTTTTCCGGCTCGTCGAGGCCGAACATCGCCATCAGTCGCTCGTCAGTCCGAGGTCGCTGAGAAAGACCGTGCCCAGGTCGTACAGCCGTCCGGATCCGACGGTCAGCCCGCCCACGATCAGCGTGCGGATCTGGCCGTTGTACATGATCGTCACCGCCGTGTCCGCGAACACCAGCGGCGGCGGGAACTCCAGGGGGTCGGTGGGAACGCCGCCGCCGGCGCCGCCCTCTCCACCCTCGCCCCCTTCACCGGTCGCGGGGTTGAAGCCGGGGAACACCTGAGCCTCGGCTACGCCATCCTCGCCGGAGATCGCGACCACGTCGGGACCCAGGTACGGGCGTTCCGCGTCCGGGTCCGACTCCACGATCATGCGCACGCCCGAGACCGGCTCGCGGCTGAAGTCGGACGAGAAGAACTGCGCCCGGACGACGGCGTAGTTGGAGTTGTTCTGAAGCTCGTCGGGGTCGTTGAGGTCACAGCTCACGCCCAGGACCGCAAGCCCCAGGGCCAAGGCGACCACGCGACCGCTCCGGGGACGCTCGCTCGACATCACTGCGGTCCTCCTTGCTGGGTCGTGTCCGGCGGTGCGAAGGCGACCGCCGCGTAGTTTTCGTAATCCGCCACCAGGGTGAAGCTCTGGTAGCTCACCGAGTCCTGCTGCACCCGGCTGACTCCCACCAGCGTGACGCTCCGCAGGTGCGGAGAGGCCTCCAGCCCGCGCATGAAGCTCGTCACCGCCGCGTTCGCGAACGTGGCGCCGGCGATCCGCACCTGGTCGGGGGCCAGGCCCTCCCGGTCCATCTCCACCAGCCAGGTGTGCTCCGGCAGGGTCCGCGATACCTCCTCCATGAGCTGGATCCAGTACAGCCGGCCGTCGACCACGTTCTCCATGACCGCCACCTGAGCGGCCAGCGAGGCCTGAGCCTGCTCCATCGCGCGCACCCGGACGACCGCGCTGTGGAGCTGCGCCGAGTCCGCTTCCGCCTCGGCGATCTCGACCCGCGCGTCCCCCAGCGCCCGGCGCTCGCCGAAGTACAGGAACACCAGCCCCAGCACGATCACCATCGCCACCAACCCCACCAGCATGGCCGGCGAGCGCGGCAGCCACTCCATCCCCGCCTTCGGGCCACGGGGGGCCGTCGGCACGGCGGTGCGGGAGCGTGTCCGGCTCCGTGACGGCTTGTCCCCGGAGGCGAGGTTGATCCGCGGCGTCATCGCGTGGGGCGCCTACTCCTTCCCACGAAGGGCCAGCCCGGCGGCCACGGCCATGATCTCCGGCCCGCCGTGATCCTCGATCGTCCGCCGCTCTTCGGGACCCACGTCGAGACCGCGGAGCGGGTCCATGATCGACACCTCCGTCTGGAGCCGCTCCGCGATCGCCTCCCGGAGTCCCGGGAGCCCCGCGCCGCCGCCGGACAGCAGAACCTCGTCCAGCCGGGCGCCGCCACCGTCGCTGGTGGCCATGAACGACCGGGCCCGCTCGACCGGAGTCACCAGGCTCATGATCGCCTCCTCCAGGGAGGCCCGCTCCTGCTCGTTCAGCTCGCGAGAGCGAAGCCGGGCCTCGGCCTCCTCGCTCGGGAGCCCGGAGTCGCGGACCAGCGCCTCCACGAACCGCCGCTCGCCGACCGGCAGGTCGCGGGTCAGGAGCGGCCGGCCGTTCTCGATCAGGTTCAGATTCGTGACCTCGCGCCCCACGTTCACCAGGCAGAACGAGCCGTACCCGGCGTGCTCGTAGCCGTGCTGGAAAGCGGTCTCGACGGCGAACGCGTCGAGATCGATCACCGACACGCCGAACCCCGCCTCGTCCAGCATCCGTGTCCGCGCCTCGATCAGGTCGCGCTTCGCCGCCACCAGCAGGACCTCCATCTGGAGGCCATCGGCGTCCGGGTCCAGGACCTCGAAGTCGAGGCTGACGGAGTCCATGTCGAAAGGGACGTGCTGCTCGGCCTCCCAGCGGATGACCTGCCGGGCCTCCTGCTCGCGCATGCGGTCCATCTTGATCCGCTTGACGATGACGTCGCGGCCGGAGACGGCCGTGGCCACCGACCGGCCCTTGGCG
>CAZUIY010000175.1:0-1097 GCA_964619975.1 uncultured Gemmatimonadales bacterium | reverse complement strand
CCGGCGGCCGGCTCGCCCGCGCCCGGCTGCGGCTCCTCGCCGCCCTCCGACGCGGTCGCCTGGTACGCCTCCTGGGCCACCTGGTGCCACAGCCGCTGGAGGTCGTCCACCGAGTTCTTCAGCTCGGTGTCGTCGTCGTTCTTGAGCCCCTCCCGAACGCGCTCGAGCGCCGCTTCGACCTTCGCCTTCTGGTCGCCCTGGATCTTGCCTTCCAGGTCCTGGAGGTTCCGCTCGGTCTGGTAGACCAGGGTGTCGGCGCGGTTCCGCGTCTCGACCCGCTCGCGGCGCTTCTTGTCCTCGGAGGCGTGGGCCTCGGCGTCCTTGACCATCTGGTCGATCTCGGACTCCGACAGCCCGCTCGAGGCCTCGATCCGGATCTTCTGCTCCTTGCCTGTCGCCTTGTCCTTCGCCGACACGTGCAGGATCCCGTTGGCGTCGATGTCGAACGTCACCTCCACCTGCGGCACGCCGCGCGGCGAGGGCGGGATGCCGGTGAGCTGGAACCGGCCGATCGTCTTGTTGTCGGAGGCCATCTCGCGCTCGCCCTGCAGCACGTGGATCTCCACCGTGGTCTGGTTGTCCTCCGCGGTCGAGAACACCTCCGTCTTCTTGGTCGGGATCGTCGTGTTCCGCCCGATCAGGGTCGTCATCACGCCCCCCAGGGTCTCGATCCCGAGCGACAGCGGCGTCACGTCCAGCAGCAGCACGTCCTTCACGTCGCCGGCCAGCACGCCGCCCTGGATCGCGGCGCCGATCGCCACCACCTCGTCGGGATTGACGCCCTTGTGCGGCTCCTTGCCGAAGAGCGCGCGCACCGTCTCCTGGACCTTGGGGATCCGGGTCGAGCCACCGACCAGGATCACCTCGTCGATGTCGTCGGCCTTCAGCCCGGCGTCCTCGATCGCCTGCTTGCAGGGGCCCACCGTCCGCTGGATCAGGTCGTCCACGAGCTGCTCGAACTTGGCCCGCGTCAGCGTCAGGTTCAGGTGCTTGGGGCCCGACTGGTCGGCCGTGATGAACGGCAGGTTGATGTCCGTCTGCTGGGTCGAGGAGAGCTCGATCTTCGCCTTCTCGGCCGCCTCCTTGATCCGCTGGAG
>CAZUIY010000174.1:0-2594 GCA_964619975.1 uncultured Gemmatimonadales bacterium | reverse complement strand
GTACTTCTTCTTCTGCTCGTCGCTGCCGAACTTGAGGATCGCCATCGCCCCGATCGACTGGTGGGCGCCCATGAACGTGGCGGTCGAGGCGCAGGCGCGGCTGATCTCCTCGATCGCGATCACGTAGCCGGTCTCGCCCATGCCGGCTCCCTCGTACTCCTCGGGGATCGCCACCCCCATCAGCCCGAGCTCGCCCATCATCGAAATCAGCCGGGGCGGGATCTCGTGCTTCTTGTCGATGTCGTCGGCGGCCGGGCGCAGCTCCTCGTCGACGAACCGCTTCACGGTGCGCCGGAGCTCGTTCTGCTCGTCGGTGAACGACCATTCCATGGGCCCCTCCGGGGGATGGGATGCTTCTCGTCGGCGAGAAGATACGAGCGGAGGGATTTGCCGCTACGTCTCCCGCGGGCGGAGCTCCGGAGGCCCGGCCCTCAGGCGGGAGAGGGCTCCAGGAGCCGGGCGGCCACGGCGTCGCGCACGAGCTCGCGGGCGCGGGCGGTGACCTCGTCCAGGGACGGCGTCCGGAGCGCCATCCGCTCCACGCGGGCTCGGAGCTCGTCCATCGAGGGCAGGTGCGGCGGATCGGTCTCGTCCAGGATCTCGGCCACCCGGGCGCGGGCCCGTGCGCCGCCGGCGCGGAGCTCGTCCAGCCCGGGCGCGTTGTCCCACGCCTCGGCCACGGCCGCGGCGATCGCGTCGACGGGCACCGTGGCGGCCACGCGGGCGGCCACCTTGTCGATGGTGGAGCGGGCCAGGCGGCGCTCGCCGTCCACGACCTCCGCGGGCGGGGCCTTCAGGTCCCACACCAGCCCCAGCGACTTCAGCCCCAGCAGCAGGTAGTACGTGATGTCGATCTCCCACCAGCGCCACCCCTGCCGGGTGGAGGCCTGGTAGTAGTGGTGGTTGTTGTGCCACCCCTCGCCCATCGTGATCAGGGCCAGCCACCAGGAGTTCCGGCTGTCGTCGCCGGTCAGGTACCGCTGGCGGCCGAACGTGTGGGCCAGCGAGTTGATCGCGAAGGTGGTGTGGTAGAGGATCGACGTGGAGAGGAAGAACCCGAGAAACAGGCCCGGCCAGCCGCCGATGAGGAAGCAGGCGATCCCCAGTGCCACGCCGGGGGCGTGGGCGTACTTCTCGAGCCACCGGAGCTCGGGGTAGCGCGTCAGGTCCGGGATCAGATCGTAGTCGGCCTTGGAGCGCTTGCCCGAGAAGATCCAGCCCACGTGGCTGAAGAAGAACCCGTGCATGCCCGGCGAGTGGATGTCCTCGATCGTGTCCGAGTGCTTGTGGTGGTGGCGGTGCTGGGCGGACCACCACAGGACGCCCTTCTGGAGCGACGACTGTCCGACGAACGCCAGGATGAACTGGAAGACGCGGCTCGTCCGGTACGTGCGGTGCGAGAAGTACCGGTGGAAGCCGCCCGTGATGGCGAACATCCGCACGAAGTAAAGCGTGAAGAACAGCACCGCGGCGGTCGGCGTCACGCCCGACCACAGGATGCCGAAGCTGGCGAGGTGGACCAGGACGAACGGGATGGCGTCCGGATACACGATGTCGTCATGATGGTCGGCGTCAAACCGGATGGGTATGGCGGGCATGTGGAGCGACCTCGGATGATGCGGGAAAACGGACCGGGCTGTCGGACGAATATACCGCCCGATCGGCGGGAGCGCCCCCGGACCCGGGGGCGCCCACTCCGTTCCTGGTGAGGCTAGTACCGGACGCGGAACCGGTAGCGGAGCGTCGTCTCGCCGCCCGCCTTCACCGGCACGTCGAACCGGACCGTGAACGCGTCCAGCTCGGTGTGGCCGTGGCTGGCCGAGAGGAGCTCCCAGTCGCCGGGCAGGGGCTCGATCACCCGCACCGTCACGTCCTCGTCCTTGTGGTTCCGGACCACGACCTCGAACGCCGCGTCGTACACCCGGCCGCTGGCGATCACGTCGAAGGCGGTCTGCCGGCGCTCGGCCACCAGGTCGAACGCCTCGCCCACCTTGAGCCGCACCCGCTCGTCCCGCGGCGTGTGGTCGATCCGGTCCTCGCCGACCAGCTGGAGCGTGCCGTCGGTGTCGGCCTGGTAGAGCCGCACCGTGCCCGCGGGGAGCGCCACACCGAGGCCGTTGCCCCGCGTGTTGTCGAACTCCTGGAAGACGCCGACCTTCAGGTTCTTCTCCCCGCCGTAGCTCTGCGTGTAGTACCACGGCGCGCCGGCCAGCACGTACGTCTTGTCGGTCCGGATGCCGCTTCCCTCCATCAGCCGGATCTGCTTGGTCTGGTTGTTCCGGATGGTGGTCGGACGCGGCAGGTCGTAGAGGTGGTACTCGTAGAACGTCCGCTCCTCGAACTGCGCCGCGTCCTGCGCCATGGCCGCCTCGGCCATCATGCGGCGGGCCTGGGGCGGCGAGGGGTCGGGCGCCCGGTGGATGTCGCCGGCCACCAGCTTCAGCCGGGCGTCCGGGTAGGTGGCGCCGCTCCGGTTGTCGACGGTGACCCAGCCGCCCAGATCCATCTTCCCGCCGTCGCTCGAGAGCGTGACCACGTAGTCGGCCTTCCACGTGATGCCGCCGGTCAGGTAGCTCACCTCGACCGGCTCGGAG
>CAZUIY010000173.1:0-27541 GCA_964619975.1 uncultured Gemmatimonadales bacterium | reverse complement strand
TCACGCGCAGGAATGCCCGGCGCGTGATGTCGTCGCCGCGCAGCGTCACGCGTCCATCCCATCCGTCCCCGCCGCGCGACGGATGGCACGCCGGATCCGGAGGTAGGTGCCGCATCGGCAGAGGTTGCCGCGCATCGCGTCGTCGATCTGAGCGTCGCTCGGCGAGGGGTTCCGCGCGAGCAGCGCCGCGGCGCTCATCACCTGTCCGGCCTGGCAGAACCCGCACTGGGGCACCCGCTCCTCGACCCACGCCCGCTGGACCGGGTGCCGGCCTTCGGGATCGAGCCCCTCTATGGTCGTGATCTCGCGACCCACCAGGGCGCCGACGCGCAACTGGCACGCGGGAACGGAGCTCCCGTCCACGTGGACCATGCACGCGCCGCAGTATCCCGCCCCGCAGCCGTACCGGGTGCCCGTCAGCCCCAGCTCGTCCCTCAGGATCCACAGCAGCGGCGTGTCCGCGGGCGCGGTCACCTCGTGGCGCGTTCCGTTGATCCTGATCTCGTGTTGGAGCAGCGGTCCTCCCCGTACGGATTCCTCTCAGTGTTCAAGAAGGGCTCAACCACGGCCGGGGTTGAATCAGCGCGTGCCCCGGGTGCCCGCGGGCCGGTCCGCGCGGCCGTCGCAGAAGACCCGGTACGGCGCCCCGGCCTTCCACTCGACCCAGTCGCAGAGCACCCATTTGTACACGCCGAGCCCGCCGCTCCCATTTGTGAGGATCACGATGCCGTCTCCGGTGGCGGGGATCGCGGTCGCGACCGCCGCCCAGCCGGGGTTCGATCCCGCGTGCCCGACGGAACGCCCCCCGCCGGCGACCGGGATCAGGTTGTGGCCCAGGCCATAGGCCAGCCCGTAGCCCTGATCCGCCCCCGGCGCCGGCGCGTGCAGCAGCGCGACGGACTCCGGCGAGAGGACCCCGCGTCCCGGCGGCGCGCCGTCCGGTCCCGGCAGGCCGGCGGCGACGAACCTCGCCAGGTCCCGGGCGGTCGTGCGGAGCCCCGCCGCGGCGGTCATTGCGAAGGCGAGGTCGCCGGTCCGCTGCCCCAGCGTGTCGTGCGGCGCGGCCTCGTCGCAGCCGGTGGAGCCCGGCGGGCCGAAGCCGGTGCAGGTCATCCACAGCGGCTCCAGCACGGCCTCCCGGACGAACGCTTCGAACGGCTGGCCCGACACCTCCTCGACGACGAGCTGCAGGATGCCGTAGCCGCCGCCGGAGTAGCTCCACGCCTCCCCCGGCGGGCCGGCCGCGGCCGCGCCCGAATCGGGATCGGCCAGCGCCCGCTCGATCGGTGGAACGGCCGCTCCCGCCGGGTACGCCGGGACCGCGGGCAGCGAGATCCCCGCGGTGTGGGAGAGAAGCCGCCGCGCCGTCACCTCCGGCGTCGCTCCAGGCAGCCGCCACCGGGTCAGGTACGTCGAGACCGGCGCGTCCAGGTCCAGCCGCCCGCGCTCCGCGAGGACCATCACCGCCCACGCCGTCACGCTCTTGGCGATCGACCCCACGTTGAACACGGTGTCGTCCGCCACGGGCGAGTCCGCGCCGGCCGCGGCGCTTCCCCACGCCTCCACGGCGACCACCTCGCCGTCCTCGACCAGCCCGATCGCCACGCCCGGCACGCGGGCCTCCTCCATCAGCGGGGGGACGAGCGCGGCCAGGTGGCTGGTGAATTCGGTCGCTGTCTGGCCCGCTGCCGGCGCGGCGGCGGCGAGCACGAGCGTGGCGGCCAATCGGGCCGTCGTCCGTGTGGGTCGAAGCATGAGCGGGAGTCTCCGGGGTGCGGGTCCGTGGCGCGGCACGAAAGTCACGGAGTGAGACGCGCCGGCGGCTTCCCGCGTTGCCCGCCGGTCAGCCCCGCACGATCATGATCGCGTTGAACGCCATGTGCGCCGCCGTGGGCGCCCAGAGGCTCCGCCGCCACAGGAAGACGCCGGCGTAGATCGCGCCGATCGCCGCCGTGTTGACGATCCCCCACGTTCCCTGCCCCCAGTGGAGGAGCCCGAAGAAGACCGTCGAGACGACCACCGCCAGGACGAGCGACCCGCGCCGTCCGACCACCCCGACCCCGTAGCCGCGGTACACCGTCTCCTCGACGAACGGGAAGGTGACCGCCACCGCCAGCCAGACCAGCGGAAGCCGTGCGACGTCGGCGCCGCCCTCGCCCACGTCCGCCCCGGTGGACTCGAAGAGCCCCTCCACGGCGTCCATGACGGTGTCGTCGAAGAGCACCGTGAGCGCGCCCAGGACGATCCCGAGTCCGATCTCCATCGCCAGCCGCGGCGGGGCGAGCCGGCTCCACCCGACATCCCGCAGGGTCAGCCCCTCTCCGCGGATCAGCCACACGAAGACGGCGAAGACGATCGAATGGTTCACCCCGATGAGCCACGGGATCAGGTCCGGCAGCCGGTCGTTCGGATCGCCGCCGGTCGCGGCCACGGCGATGGCCGTCGCGAAGATGAGTACGGTCAGGAGCAGGGCCGGCAGGGTCAGAATGAGCAGAGCACGTTTCGTCATGTGGATTCTCTCCGAGGTCTCAGGGCAGGAGAGCGCGGAGTTCGCGCTCGGATTCGTCGCACCAGTCGAGCGTCATCTCCGTGTAGCGGATCCCGCCCCGCAGGACGACCAGCCAGTACGGGATCCAGGGCGCCTCGTCCCGCATCGCCTCGAGCCGGGCCTCGGACGCGCGGTACTCCTCCAGCGTACGGAGCGTCTCCTCCCGCAGCCGCCCGACGTGCTCCAGGGCCACCTCGGGTCCCGCGGCGTGGCTGAAGAACACCTTGAGCGAGTGCTCGTAGCGGGGCGGCGAGGGCTCGGCGGGCAGGGCCAGCCACTTCCGAAGCTCCGACCGGCCCTTCCGCGTGATCGAATGCACGTTCCGCTCGGGCCCCCGCTCCCCTGGCTCCATCCGGCTCTCGATCAGCCCCTCGCTCTCCAGCGCCTTCAGGGTCGGGTAGAGCTGGCCGTACGACTCGCTCCAGAAGTGGACGAGCGTGCGGTCGAGGAACGCCTTGATGTCGTAGCCCGACATGGGCCGGATCGACAGACATCCGAGGATGGTCCAGCGGGTGCGGGCGGGGCGCGGCATGCGGAGAGTATATCTATTAGTTATAGTCGAGGCAAGCGGCCCCACGACCCGGGCGGTCCCCGGTGAAACCGCCCGGCCATCACGCCCGTTTCCACCACCGAGCCCGTCCTCTCCCTCCCTTTGCCGAGGTGAACCCGATGCGACCGCCCCGCGTCACGCTCGCCACCCTGCTCCTGCTGGTCCCCGCGCCCGTTCTCGCTCAGGAACCCTTCCCCCCCGTCCCCCCGGCCGCCTGCGCGCCGGACGACCCGCGGATCGAGGTCCTGCTGCTCGGGAGCTACCATATGGCCAATCCCGGCGCGGATGTGTTCAACGTGGAGGCGGACGACGTCCTCGCTCCCGCCCGCCAGCGCGAGATCGTCGACCTGGTCGACCGGCTGGCGGCGTTCCGCCCGACCCGGGTCGCCGTCGAGTCCATCTGGGGAGACACCACTGTCCCCGCTCGCTACCGCGCGTGGCGCACCGGGGAGCGGGAGCTGACGCGGAACGAAAGCGAGCAGATCGGCTACCGCCTGGCCGGGCGGATGGACCTGTCGGGCGTCGACCCGATCGACATCCGGGGGAGCTTTCCGTTCGGCCCCGTCCAGGAGATGGCCGCCTCCGACTCGACACTGAGCCATTATCTGGAGGAGGGGATGGCGGCGGGGCAGGCGTCGGTGGAGACGGACGCGCGGTGGCTCGCGAGTGGCACCATCGGGGAGACGCTCCACCGGATGAACTCGCCCGAGGGCATCCACTACTCGCACGAGCCGTACCTGAAGTACCTGCTGCCCGTGGTCAACGCGGCCGCCACGCCGGGCGCCGACCTCCTCGCCGCGTGGTACGAGCGGAACATCCGGATCTTCGCCAACCTCCACCGGATGGGCCTGGGTCCGGACGACCGCGTCTTCGTGATCTACGGCGCCGGACACGTGCCGATCCTGCGGCAGCTCGTCGCCGACTCGCCGTACTTCTGCGTCGAGGACCCGCTGGAGTACCTGCCAGAGCCCTGACGTACCCGTCAGTAGTGCCGCAGGATCGTCCCGATCGGGTCTTCCGCGGTCAAGGGAAGGACGACGTCCGGGGCGATCCCGGTGTCGTCGACCGAATCCGCCGGCAGATGAAGCGATCGGCGAATCGTCGGCGCCTGCAGCACGACCCCGCACGCCAGGGAGTGCCAGGCCTGGTTCAGGTAGTCGACCACGCCCGCCGAGGGCTGTCCGAATAGCCGGACCTTCGCGCTCTGCCGCGCCTTCAGCAGGAACGTCTCCGTGGCACTGGCGACCGTCCGGTCCTGGAGGATGGCCACGGCGCGCGGCTGCGGCAGGACGCGCTCGTACGCCGCCTTCGCCGGCGGCAGCGCGATCTGCTCCCCGGGCCGGGCGCGCATCGCCTCCAGCATCTCCACCACCCAGGCCGGCGAATCGACACCCTCCGGATCCAGGAAGCGCTCGTAGTAGGCGATGTTCGCCGGCGACGACAGCACCGACCCCGGTCCCGTCACGATCGTGTCCGTATAGAGGAGGGGCAGGAGCGGTTCGTAGGTGCCATCGCCCCCGCCCTGATTCCCGCGCACGTCGATCACGAGAAGGTCCAGCGCGGCGAGATCGGAGGCCCGCGCCCGCACCAGGCTGTCGACCGCGGACCCGTACTGGACCTGCATCGAGGGCACCGTCAGCAGGCCCGCTTCCGACGACAGACGGCGGAACCGTGGCCGCAGGGGATCCGCTCCCACCGTGTCCACCGGACGACCCGCCTCGACGCGCCGCCATCCCTCGAAGCCCGTCAGGAGCAGCGTGTCTTCCAGGACCACGGCCACCCACTCCTCCGGCGGCCTGTCGTGGAAGAACCACTCCCCGTGGTAGATCCCCTCGTCGGGCCGGGAGACGAACGTGGCGCGGACGTCGCCGACCCGCCATCCCTCCTCGGCGCTCGAGCGCACGACGGCGTATCGGTCGCGGTGGGACCACGGCGCGGGAGCGGGAACGATCTCGATCCGGGTTCCCCCGGCGGCGTTCTCCCACGTGCCGAGGATCGGATCGTGCCTTCCTTCCAGCGACCCGCCGGATGATTCCGGAACGGGGCCCGGCGCCGCCGGTACCCCCGCGGCCGCGGCCGCGGCCGGTCCCGTGAATCGCGCGCGGAGATGTCCGTCTTCGAAGAAACCGATGTACGCCTCCAGCACGTCGGCGCACTCCGCTCCCAGGGTGTGGGTGGCGCGTACGGACAGCAGCGCGAGATGCCGCTCCAGGGCCGCGCTGTCAGCGGGCGAGCCTGTCTTGTCGCCATATCCGGCGTAGTTCGCTCGCGTGGCTTCAGCCAGCGACTGGAGCTGAGAGGCGCAGTCGCAGATGGGTTCCACCTGTCCATGGGCTCGCGTGCCGGCCGCTCCGCTGGCGGCGGCCAGAATCACCGATGCGCTGGCGGCGCGGCGCAGGAGCCGACCGATATTTCCCCTCATGACGATCTCCCTTCCGAACGGGTGCGGGCGCTCTTCAACGACATGAGACGCCGCCACAAGCCTCCGCGCTGCCCCGGCGCCCGCTTGCACGGCACCCCTGCCAGCCGTTAACACCTGAGGCATGAGGTGGCGATGGATGGGCGGCGTGGCGGCGGTTCTGACGGGGATGGCGATCGGCCTCGGCGCCTTCACGTTCGTCTACGCCCGCGGCTACTCCTACCTGACGACCGACCCCGAGGCGTGCGCCAACTGCCACATCATGGACGAGCACTTCGCGGCGTGGCAGAAGTCGAGCCATCACGCGGCGGCGACGTGCAACGACTGCCACACTCCGCACGACCCGATCGGCAAGTACGTGACCAAGGCGCGGAACGGCTTCTGGCACTCGTTCTACTTCACCACGGGGAACTTCCCCTACCCCCTGCGGATCACCGAGCGGAACCGCGAGATCACCGGCGAGGCGTGCCGCTATTGCCACGCGGCCCTGGCGGCGTCGATCACGCCGGCACACGATCCGGGGGCGAGCGAGGCGGCGATGGAGCGCGACCGGGTGGCCTGCATGAAGTGTCACCGGTACGTCGGCCACCAGGTCCGATAGCATGAAAGGAGCGCGATGAACCAGCGAGGGATCAGCGGGACGTGGGTGGTCGTGGCGGTGCTGGGCTCGGCGGTCGTGACGCTCGCGCTGGCGGCGCTCCTGACCAACATCTTCGAACGGAAGGTCGAGGCCGAGGAGCGGTACTTCCGCGTGGTCGAGATCGACGACTCGACCGTCGATCCCGCCATCTGGGGCCAGAACTTCCCCATTCACTACGACCTCTACTCCCGCACGGTCGACATGACCCGGACCCGCTACGGCGGGAGCGAGGCGATTCCCCGCCAGCCGACGGTGCTGGATCCGCGAGACAGCGTCTCCGTGTCACGGCTCGAGGAGGACCCGCGGCTCCGCGAGTTCTGGGCCGGCTACGCCTTCGCCGAGGACTTCCGCGAGGAGCGCGGCCACGCCTACATGTTCATCGACCAGATCTTCACCGAGCGTCAGCAGGTCGCGCAGCAGCCCGGCACCTGCCTCCACTGCCACGCCTCGGTCTACACCGTCTATCGCGACCTGGGTGACGGCGATCTGATCGCGGGATTCGAGCGCGTGAACCAGATGCCCTACGACGAGGCGGCGGAGCTGGCCGAGCACCCGGTCTCGTGCATCGACTGCCACGAGCCGGAGACGATGCGGCTCCGGATCACCCGGCCCGGCTTCATCGAGGGGATGCGGGCGATCACCGGCGACCCCGAGTACGACGTGAACGAGGAGGCGTCGAGGGCCGACATGCGGACGTACGTCTGCGCCCAGTGCCACGTCGAGTACTACTTCGCGGGCCCCGAGAAGCGGCTGACGTACCCGTGGGCGAACGGTCTCCGGGCCGACGAGATGCTGTCCTATTACGAAGAGATCGGCTTCACCGACTGGACCCACGCCACGACCGGCGGCGGGGTCCTCAAGGCCCAGCACCCGGAGTTCGAGATGTACTCCCAGGGGATCCACGCCCGTAGCGGCGTCTCGTGCGCCGACTGCCACATGCCCTACACCCGGACCGGCGCCATGAAGGTGAGCGACCACTGGGTGCGGAGCCCGATGCTGAACGTGGACAACGCCTGCCGCACCTGCCACCGCTGGTCGAGCGAGGAGCTGACGGCGCGGGTCCACACGATCCAGGACCGGACCTACCAGATGCGGAACGTGGCGATCGACGCGACGATCGAGCTGGCCCGCGCCATCGCCCTGGCGGGCCTGGCCGACGCGCCGGACGCCGGCCGCATCGAGGCCGCCCGCGTGCAGCACCGCCGCGCGCAGTTCCTGACCGACTTCATCGAGGCCGAGAACTCGATGGGCTTCCACGCCCCCCAGGAGTCGGCGCGGGTGCTGGCCCTGGCGATCGAGTACGCGCGGCGCGGAGTCCTGGCGCTCTACGGCGCCGAGCCGCCGACGGCGGAGGCCCTGCGGCCGCCGCCGCCCCAGACGGTCACGCCGGACGGCGGCTGAGCCGGGCTACTCCGGGCAGCCGCGCGACCGGTCGCTCGAGGCGCGCCTGTCGAGCCAGCGCGCGAGGTCGTCCACCAGATCCCCGTGGAGCCGCAGGTCCTCCTGCGTGGCGTCCGGCGCCCACAGCGCGTGCCCCGTCCCCGGGTAGACGCGGATCGTGGCGTCCTCGTGCCCGGACTCGGCGAACGCCGCCTCGAGCCGCCGGACGCTCTCGGCCACCGGCACGTTGTCGGCCTCGTCCTCCAGCCCGTAGGCGACGAAGACGGGGACGTCGAGGGCCTTCCAGTGGGGAATGGGATCGAAATCCGTGATCATCCCCAGCCACGCCCAGACCGGGGAGTCGGCCGCGTCGGGAAACCCGGCGGCGATCTCCGCCCACTCCTCGTTCTTCGCGGCCTCCAGCGCCTCCGCGTACGGCGCCCATTCGCCGGTCTCGGCGTAGCGCTCGGCGCCGCGCTGGATCTCGACCACCGCGGCCACGCCCTCCTCCGAGAGCCCCGCTTCGCGCGCCGTGTTCGCCATCTCGTGCCCCATCTGCTCGGCCATCGTGACCGCCGCGCCCGAGAGGTCCACTACCCACGCCACCCGTTCGTCCAGCGTCGCCGCCAGCGGCGCCACGTGGCCGCCCTGGCTGAGGCCGACCAGCCCCACCGCGCTCGCCGAAACCCGGGAATGAGCGGCCACCCGGTCGAGGCCGGCCAGAGCGTCCCTCGCCAGGACCTCGAACGAGGCGGCGAGCCAGTCGCCGCCGGACTCTCCCGAGCCGCGCTTGTCCGGAAGGAGCGTGGCGACGCCCGCGGCCGCCAGCGTCCGGGCCACCGTCCGCGCCCACAGATTCCCCCGGTCGCTCGAGCCGGACCCGTGGATGATGACGGCGCCCGCGAACGGACCCGCTCCTTCGGGGACGTAGAGGGATCCGGCCAGCTCCACCCCATCGGGCGCGGTGAAGGTCATCTCCTCCACCTGCCACGTGGAATCCGGCGGGGCGGCGATGGCAGTCACAGGGACGAGCGTGAAGAGCAGCAGGAGCGGGCGCATGGGATCTCCGGGAGACGAGAAAAATCGAATGGCGAAACCGGGGGAAACTCTAGCGCGGGTCCGCGATCCCGTCTTGAATCGTGGAAGCGCCGCCGGTACGCGCCGAACTTTGCCGGCGGCGGTACTCGGACGGGGAGAGCCCGGTCGCGCGGCGGAAGGTCCGCGAAAAGTGGCTGTGGTCGGCGTAGCCCAGTCGATGGGCCAGCCGGCCGATGGGGATCCGCGGGTCGCGGAGCGCCTCGCTCGCGCGCCGCAGCCGGAGCCGCCTCGCGTACTCGCCGATCGAGCACCCGTGGTGGCGGCGGAACGTCCGAGCCAGGTGGACCGGGTGGACGCCGGCCTCATCGGCCAGCTCGGCCAGGGCGGGCGGGCCCTCGATGACCGTAGCGTGGAGGAGCTCGACCACGCGGTCGATCCAGGGGGGCGCCGGTCCCGTGGACTCACCGTGGCTCGCGCGCGCCACGTCGGCCACCAGCGCCAGGGCCAGCCCCTCGATCGCAAGGCCGCCCGCCGTGTCGCCCGCGTGGAACTCCTGGTGGATGTGCCCCGCCAGCCAGTTGGCGCGGCGCCGGCGCAGGCCCAGCGAGCCCTCCGGCAGGCCACCGGCCTCCTCGGTCATCCGGCGGAGCCAGCCGCCGTCCAGCTCCACGTTGAAGCAGCGGCTCGGCCGGTCGCCGAACCCGTCGGAGTGGGCGGCTCCCGGCGGGTGGAACAGGACCGTGGCGGGCGGGCACTCCATGACCCGGGCGCCGTCCCGCTCGACGAACCCGCCGCCCAGAACCAGGCAGAAGTACGCCCGCTCGTGGTCGTGCCGGGGGAGCGCTTCGCGCGGGCGGTAGGCGGTCTCCGTCAGAAGCAGGCCGCCGATCCGACGGCGGGCCCGCTCGTGGCCGTAGAACGTTCCCTGGGGCAGCGTGACGATCTCGATCCTCCGTTCCAGAGGTGAAGCGTCAATATAGAACGCCCGCCGGCGGCCCGGGTTCCAACCCCCGGGCGGCCGCCGGCGTCCAACCCCTCGACCACGAACCCACTGGAATCGCTCACTGCGAGGGAGCCGCTCCATGCTTCGACGTCCGTTCGTCTTCGTGTGCCTGTTCGCGTTTCTCCCCACTTCCAGCCCGGCCCAGGACGATCCGCGCGCCCCGTACGACGCCGCGCTCGAGGACGTGGTCGGGGCCTACCGCCTGCCCGACGGGCAGCCGCTGGTGGTCCGGCTGGCCTATGGCGGAGGCCTTGTGATCCGCGATCTGGCGAGCGGTCGGCTGGCGGTCGTGAAGTCCGTCGAGGAGGACCGCTACGCGAGCGGGGACGGCCTCACGCTGCGGTTCCTGCGGGACGCCGCCGGCTCGGTCCGCGAGGCGCGATACACCGGTCCCGGTGGCCGGGAAGCCGAGGCTCCCCGCATCCCGCTCGTCTTCGAGCCCGTCTCGTTCACGAGCGGCGACGCCACCCTGGAGGGCACGCTGGTCCTGCCAGCGACCGGTGGCCCTCACGCCGCCGTGGTGATCCAGCCCGGCTCCTCCTGGATCCTTCGCGAGAGCGCGGAATCGCTGGAGACGGCGATCACGTTCGCCGCCCACGGGATCGCCGGCCTCGCCTACGACAAGCGGGGCTACGGCGACTCCGGCGGCGAAACCCTGGTGCCGTTCCGGACCACCGCGGGGGATGCAGCCGCGGCCGCGGAGACGCTCGTCCACCGCTTCGACGTGAACCCGGACTGGATCGGGATCTGGGGCCTCAGCCAGGGCGCCTGGATCGCGCCGCTGGCGGCGCGGGAGAACGACGCCATCGGCTTTCTCGTCCTGGTCGGGGCGCCCGGCACCTCGCCGGCGCGGCAGGAGATACAGCGCGTGCGGGCCCGGGCACGAGCCGAGGGGCTGCCCGCGGAGGAGGTCGAGGCGGCTGGACGGTTCCTGGAGCTCTCGTTCGCCTACGGCGGGACCGGCCTCGGCTGGGACGCGTACGCCGCCGCGCGCCGGTCGGCGGAGGGGAAGCCCTGGCTCCGCTGGGTCTGGTCGCCCGAAGAGCCCGGCTTCGACCACTTCGGCTGGGGCCGCATGAACGGCCACCACAACCCGCTTCCCGCCCTGCTCGAGCTGCGGGAGCCCGTGCTGGCGCTGTGGGGCGAGCACGACGTCAACGTGAACCCGGAGGTGCACCGGTCGATCTTCGAGGTCGCCCTGGACGCCGCCGGGAACCCCGACTACACGCTGCTCGTCGTGCCGGAGGCGGAACACGTGCTCCAGGTGGCCGCCTCATCCGCCTCCGGGGACGCCGTCGATCGGATCGCGCCGGACGTCTGGCCGACGGTGATCGAGTGGGTCCGGGCGCGCACGGACCGGGGCGGACGGACCTACCGGTTCGACTCGGGGGCCGGGCTGGACCGGACGGAGTCGCCACCCTCCCCCAGGTGACGTTCGAAGAACTCCAGGAACCGCCGCCGCGCGTCCACCTGCGCCCGGCGGTTCCCCTCCTCGGTGCCCCCCCGGCGGGAGACGTCCTCGTCCCGCACACTCGAAATGATGTGGCCGGCGTCCTCGTACGCCACGTGCTCGTGCGGGTGCGGGAAGCCGGTCGCCTCCAGCCGCTCGATCACCCGCTCCCCCAGCGCGGTGGACGGCCACAGGTTGTCCTCCCGGCCGCTCAGGACCAGGACCGGCCCGGCGATCCGCTCGACCGGTATGGTGGCCTCGGCCAGGAGCGCGCTGTCCGCCTGCTCGATGCCCGCCACGTAGAAGTCTCCGATCGCCCGCGGGCTCTCGACCTGTCCGTAGGGGACGAACGGCAGCTCGCGGCCGCCACGGGTCCAGGAGCCGGTCTTCGGGAATCCCTCGGCCACGCTCTGGAAGACGATCCCCGAGGGGACGAAGGCGGCCACGGCACGGATCTCGTCGTGCATCGACGCCAGGAGCAGCGCCAGCTCGCCGCCCTTGCTGACCCCGCCGACCCCGACCCGCAGGGAGTCCACGTCCGGCTGGAGCCGCAGGTACGTGAGACCGTGCTCCACGTACTCGAGCGGGATCCGCTCGAGCTCGGCCGGCAGCCCCTCCATGCCGAAGTACGCCAGCGCCAGGGTCACGAAGCCGCGCTCCGCCAGCAGCGCCCCCATCTCGTCCTGCCAGCCGATCCCCCCGCCGGAGCCGCCCAGGAGGAGGACGGCCGGATGGGGCCCGGGGGTGGCGGGCCGGTGAATCCGCGCCACAAGTCCCGCGCTGGAGACGTCGGTGGCGTTCCCGTCCTGGGCCGCCACGTCCGTCGGGAGCGTGGCGAGAACGCAGGCGGCGAGCAGCACGGCGAGGCGCTTCATGCGATGGGTCTCCTTTGCGCGATTGTAGGACGTTTGATAACATATACTCGATGCACGACGCGATACTGTCAAGTGTCCAGCGGGCCCCCACCAGCCGCTTCGTCTATTCCAGCCTCGGGTTCTTCGGGAGCCGCCGGGGCGGCGCGTTGCCGGGGCCGTGGTTCGTCCAGGCGCTCGGCTCCATCGGGATCGAGGAAGGGGCCATTCGACAGACCCTCTACCGGATGGAGAAGCGGGGGGCGCTGGACGTCCGCCGCGAAGGGCGGACCAATCTCTACGCGGCCTCTCCGCCGACGGCCGCGATCATCGAAGCCGGCACGGACAAGATGCTGGCGCCCGGCCCCGGCGCGTGGGACGGCGAGTGGTCACTGGTCCAGTACCAGTTCGACGCCGACCAGCGCCAGGCGCGGGACCACGTGCGGGACATTCTGATGGTGGAGGGGTTCACGGCGCTGGCGCCGGGCCTCTACGTCCATCCCCGCGACCGCGCCGGCCGCGTCCGCCAGGCCGTCGAGGGGCTCGGCCTGGGGCGGCACCTGCAGACCTTCCGCGGCCGGCGCGACGGGCCGGAGCCGGACGACCGCTTCGCGCGGGAGCGCTGGGACCTTTCTGGGATCGCCGGCCGCTACCGGCGGTTCCTCGACCGGTTCGAGCCGGTCGCGAAGGAGGCGCCCGACTCGATCGACGCCCTCGAGGCCTTCGGCCTGCGGTTCGCGCTCGTCATCGAATACCTGGAAGTCGCCTGGGACGACCCCGAGCTCCCGCCGGCCCTGCTGCCCGAGGGATGGCCCGGCGCCCGGGCGCGCCGACTCGTGAAGGAGCTGTACGAGACGTTGCTCCCTCTGGCCGTGGAGCACGCCGACCGGGTCCTGGCGGAGGTAGGGGTTCCCGCTTCCAGTATGTAACTCGAGATTCAGACGGCCCGTCCGACACCCCGGCTGATTGCCGTCCCTCGCCCGGCCGGCGAGATTCCATCCTCGGTGAACCGACGTCTCCCCAGCGGAACGATTCCCCTCTGTCTCCTCCTCGCAGCCACGCTCGGCGCCTCCTGCGCCAGTGGCGGGCGCGAGGCGGCCCGGCGCGGCTACACCGCAGCCGACGTGGACTTCATGCGGGGGATGATCCACCACCACGAGCAGGCGCTCGTCATGACCGACCTGATCCCCGATCGCACGGACAACGGGACGATCCGCCAGCTCGCCCTCCGGATCGAGATCTCCCAGGTGGACGAGATCGCCCGCATGCGGCGCTGGCTGGAGGCGCGCGGCGAGGCCCCACCCGCCGAGCACGCGCACGGAGCGCACATGCCCGGCATGCTGACCGACGAGCAGATCGCCGGGCTCGCCGGGGCCTCGGGCGCCGAGTTCGACCGGCTGTTCCTGGAGCTCATGATCCAGCATCACGAGGGCGCGCTGGTCATGGTGGACGAGCTCGCTTCGATCGACGGCGCCGGCCAGGAACCGGAGCTGTTCCAGATGATCTCTCACATCGACGCCGACCAGCGCGCGGAGATCGCGCGCATGCGCGGCGTCGCGAACACCATCCATCAAGGAGGAAGCGAATGATCGCGAGATCCACGTTCTCCCTGCCGCTGCTGGCCGCGGGGCTTTTACTCGCGGGCCCCGCGACGGCCCAGGAGCATCCGGAGCACCATCTGACGGCCGATCCGCGAGCCGATCTCGCCCCGGGCATCGACGAACCCGGCGTGGCGGCCAGCAACATGGAGCTGGTGGCGCACCTGCCCAAGGCGCCCGGCTTCGTGAGCCCCACCACGGACATCTCCGCCATCCTGTTCGCCAACTCCGACCTGGCGTTCCAGGGCGACTACGCCTTCATGGGCAACTTCCACGGATTCAACGTCTACGACATCTCGGATCCGGAGAACCCGACGCTCCGGGCGTCGGTGGTGTGCCCGGGCGGACAGGGCGACGTCTCGGTCCACGGCGACCTCCTCTTCATGTCGGTGGAGATGCCCAACGGCCGCGTCGACTGCGAGCAGGGCTCGATGGACCCGAGCGCCAGCGGCGAGCGGTTCCTCGGCGTCCGCATCTGGGACATCGACGACCTGGACGCGCCCGAGCAGGTGGCGATGGTGCAGACCTGCCGCGGCTCGCACACGCACACGCTGGTGACGGACCCGAACGACGACGACCACGTCTACATCTACGTGTCGGGGACCAGCATGGTGCGCCCGGAGGAGGAGCTCCCGGGGTGCTCCGGCGCCAGTCCGGCGGAGGATCCGAACACCGCCTTCTTCCGGATCGAGGTGATCAAAGTCCCGGTGGACGACCCGGAGGAGGCCGAGATCGTCGGCGCCCCGCGGATCTTCGCCGATCCCGAGACCGGTGAGATCGCCGGCCTCTGGCCGGGTGGGCCGCTCGAGCCCGACGCCCAGGAGACCGCCCGCACCGACCAGTGTCACGACATCACGGCCTTCCCCGAGATCGGCCTGGCCGCCGGCGCCTGCTCCGGCAACGGCATCATCCTGGACATCTCGGACCCGGCCAACCCGGTGCGGACCGACGAGGTGAGCGACCCCAACTTCGCCTACTGGCACTCCGCCACGTTCAACGACGACGGCAGCAAGGTGATCTTCACTGACGAGTGGGGCGGCGGCACGGAGGCGCGGTGCCGCGAGAGCGATCCCCGCAACTGGGGCGCCAACGCGATCTTCGACGTGGGCGAGGACGGCCTCGAGCTGGCCAGCTACTACAAGCTGCCGGTGTACCAGACCGCGGAGGAGAACTGCGTGGCGCACAACGGCTCGCTGATCCCCGTTCCCGGCCGCGACATCATGGTGCAGGCCTGGTACCAGGGCGGGATCTCGATCTTCGACTTCACCGACTCGGAGAACCCGGTGGAGATCGCGTACTTCGACCGCGGCCCCATGGTCGAGGGCGAGCTGTCGCTGGGTGGAGTGTGGTCGGCGTACTGGTACAACGGCCGGATCTACGGCTCGGAGATCGGCCGCGGCCTGGACGTGTTCCGGCTGACGCCGAGCGAGCACCTGTCGGCGGAGGAGATCGCCGCCGCCGAGGCGTTCCGGCAGGACGTGTTCAACGCGCAGACGCAGACCCGGCTCTTCGATTCGGTGGACGCGGAAACGCGGTAGTTCTGGAAGGTCCGGCGTCGGATGATGCCGGGTGGGATGAGAGAGCGGGGCCGCGCACGACGCGCGGCCCCGTTTCTCTTTTGAGCCCGCCTTACGGACGAACCTGGACGTTCCCCCGATCGCTTTCCTGGAACGTTCCGAAGGCCGCCGGATCGATTCCGGTCGCGCAGTGGGCGTCGGCCGACGCCTGGGTGACTCCGTACCGCAGATCGGTCGCCTCATCCCGCGGGGCCTTCTTGCCCTCGCCGTTGTCCCGGACCGTCCAGATGGTGTTGGTGCCCACCATTGTCTCGATGCTGGAGCTTGTCACGACGCCCGTCATCCGCGCGGTCTTTCCGTCCGGCTCGACCACCAGACACGTGACTTCTCCGTGCACCGTGATCTTGCCCCCCGCCGTGATGACATCCTTGATCTGGAACTGACCCTGAGCGGCGCCCTTCACGATGCGCGCATTGAACGAGTACTTCTCGATGGAGAAAGCCGAGCCGAGGTCGTCGATCTCGACGTGGCCGGACGCCGAGGGACCCGCCGCGGCGAGGATCAGGCCACCGTTGTCGACCGCGGTCGGGCCGGTCTGATCGGACCCGCAGGCAGAGGCGAAGAAGAGCACGAACGTACCTAGAACCAGGCTTTTGCGTGGCGTCACGGAACCTCCTGAAGTGATTATGGACCGGCGGCACAGGGGCGCCGGCGATCACCAGGGTACTATCGTTCGAGTGACCCCCGCAACACGCTCGGAGGTCCGGCCGCCGCCCCCTCAATCTGCGGCGGAGACCTCCAGCGGGAGTGACGCCGCGCTACCGCTCCACGCGGGTCGGTCGCCGACCATCAGCTCCAGCACGATGATCTGAGCCGGCACGCGGATCCGGTAGGAGGCCGTGGACGCGGACCCGTTCCGGATCGACAGCCCGTCCGGGAGGACGATCAGCTCCTCCGCCCCGGTCCCCTCCAGCACCTCGCCGTGGACCTCGCGGCCGGCGATGGGCTCCAGCCGGACCCGGCCCGCGGCCTGGGCCTCGGCCAGGCGGACGACCAGCCGGTCGCCAGCCGGGACGAACGAGACCGACAGGCCGTCTCCCGGTCCCTCCACGCGCGGCGCGTCCGGCGTCGGTTCGCGGGGCTCGTCCACGGCCACCTCGCCCCGCTGGTCGAGCCACCGCAGAGCCGACGGGACGGCGACCGCCGCCCCCGCCAGGAGGACGACGACCGCGGCCGCGCGAATGAGGGGCGATTCCCATGGCCGCCACGCCGGCCGCGCCGGAAGCCGGATCGTCCGGCCTTCGCCGGTCCGGTCCGCGGGCGGGCGGGCCGGCGGGTCCGCGTGCTCCAGCCACAGGGTCACCCGCGCCGCCGCCGCCGTCAGGCGCTCCTCGGCCGCGCGGCACTCGGCGCAGCCAGCCAGGTGCGACTCGACCCCCGCACGCTCGGCGGCGTCCATTTCGCCGTCCAGCCGCCGGACCAGCGCGCCGGGCTCGACGTGGCGGCCGGCCAGGGCCGTCACGGGACCTCCGCCGGCAGGGCGCGGGCCAGCTTCTCCAGCGCGCGCGCGATCATCGTTCCCACCGAGCCGGTGGTCGTGTCGGCCGCCTCGGCGATCTCGCGGTGGCGGAACCCTTCCTCTCGCATGAGCAGCACCATCCTCTCCTTCTCCGTCAGATCGTCGAGCGCCGCGCGGACGATCCGCCGCCGCTCCCGCCGCAGGTATTCGCTCTCCGGGTCCTCCCGGGACCGGTCGGGAAGCGTCCCGCCGTCCTCCTCCTCGAGCAGCGCGTCGTGCCGCCGGCTCGCCCGCATCCGGTCGCGGACGCGGTTGGTGGCCACTGTGAAGAGCCACGCCCGGACGCCGGAGGGGTCGCGCGGGGGCCGCTCCACCAGCCGGATGAACGCCTCCTGCGCCGCGTCCTGGGCCAGGTCCGAGTCCCCCGAGTAGCGGGTGAGATAGCGGACCAGGGCGTCGTGGTGTTCGGCATGGAGCGCCTCCAGCTCCATCAGAAGGCGACGCGGACGCCCACCGCCGGCAGGATCGGCAGGCCGCCTTCGAACTCGTCCACGGGCGGGCACGTGTCGCAGTCGACGGACGCCCCGCCGTAGGTCACCGCGTTGTCCGCGTTCAGGACGTTCCGGACCTGGGCGAAGACCGCCATCGTCCAGCGCTCCCGCTCGGTGGTCCAGTCGACGCCCAGGTCCAGGCTGGACCAGGACGGCGCCCGCCGCTCGCCCGGCTCCCCCGTCTCGGCGGGCCGGATCGTGCGACAGGGCTCCTCCGGCCAGTCGGCGCAGTCGAAGAATCCCTGGACGAACGGTGTGTACGGGGCGCCCGAGGCCCAGCCGTACGCCGCGCTCAGCCGCCACCCGCCGCCCAACCGCGTCGCCAGGAGGGCGTCCACCGCGTGCCGCCGCTCGGTCGGCGCCGGGTAGCGGTGGCCGTCCGCCTCCAGGGTCGCGCGGCCCCAGGCGTAGCCGAACGAGGCGGTCCAGCGGCCGATCGGCCGCCTCAGCGAGAGCTCCAGGCCCCTCGCCCGCGCCTCGCCCGGCACGAACGTGGCCGGATGGACCACCGGCCCCGGCGTCGGGTCGGGCACCGCCATCCCGTCGGTCGCGCGCGCGTAGGCGTTGACCGCGCCGATCCACCGCTCGTCGAGCCACGTCTCCAGTCCCAGCGTGGCCACGTCGGACCGGAGCACGGGCAGCGAGTCGCCCGCCAGGAGCCACACGTCGACCGGATGGAGCCGCGGCCCGACCGAGAAGCCGGAAGGCGCGAGCACCTGGTCGTACTGGTGGATCCGCGACCAGCCGGCCGAGACCGAGACCCGCTCCGCCCCGGGAGACCAGCGGGCGGCCAGGCGCGGCGCCGGCCGCACGCCGGCCGCGTCGACCACGTCGCCGCCGGCGTCCAACCGCACCCCGAGGTCGATCTGCAGGGCCGGGTGAGGCGCGAACCGCCGGTCGATCCAGGCCGAGACCCACCCCAGCCGGTCCCTCAGATCGAGCGGCTGGAGCGACGTGAACCCCGGGTGCGGATTCGGCGCCGGTCCCGCGTACTCCTGGTTCCGCGACACGACCTCCGCGCCCGCCGCCCATCGCCCGCCGGGAGAAGCCGGCTCCACGGTGGCCCCGACGCTCCAGTGGACCAGCGACTGGTCGGTCTCGAAGCCGGACTCCCTCAGGGCCGGCGCCGACCCCTCGCGGTCCAGCCCGGGCAGGTCGTCGCGGAGCCCGCGGGCGGAGTAGCGGCTGGTCCCGACCGTGGTCCGGACCCGGAGACCCGCGGCGACGGCGTCCACCGTGACGCGGCCCGCCGTGTTCCCCCAGCGGGACGGCGAATCCACCAGCACGTCCTCCACGTCGCCCGAGACCCGGTCCGCTTCCCACAGGAAGCTGGCTTCGAGCGCCACGCGGGAGCCGAGATCCAGGTCCAGGCGGCCGGCCACGTCGTGGAAGGCGTACGGAACGTGGACGTCGTCGGCCCCGGTCACCGACTCGACCGCCCACGTCACAAGATCCAGATGCGTCCGCCGGCCGGTCACCATCCAGCCGCCGCGCTCGAAGCCACGGTCCAGGGCGACGCGCGCGCTGACCAGCGACAGCTCCCCGCGGCCGGCCAGCTGCCGCTGGGGGCCGCCCGGGCGCGAGGCGAGCTCCAGGACGCCGGCCACGCCGCCGGCGATCCGGGCCGGCCGGGCGCCGGGGTGGAAGAACGCCGTCTCCACCGCCTCCGCGTCGACCGCCGAGAAGACGCCCGCGCCGTGGAGGGGGTTGAAGAGCGGCAGGCCGTCGAAGAGGACCCGCGTGTGGCTCCAGGGCGCGCCGCGCGTCCAGAGCTCGGCCGTGTAGTCGTCGCGGGAGGTGACGCCGGGCAGCCGCTGGAGCGCGCGGAACAGGTCGCTCTCGGCCAGCGTCACCGCCTCGATCACGTCCTCGCGGACGATCCCCCGGACGTCGCCGGAGAGGTACAGCTCCCGGACGAGCCGCTCCATGTCGAGACGGCTCGCGCCCAGCTCCGCCTCCTCGGCCCGCCGCGGACCGGGCTCTCCCGCCACCCGGACCTCCAGCGGCTCCATCGGCACCGGCTCCAGCGCCAGCCCCACCGAGACCCGAGCCGGCTCGGGCCTGGCCACGCGGAGCCCGATCGTGGCCGAGCGGTAGCCCGGACGGGAGACGCGCAGGACGTAGTCGCCCGGCGCCAGCCCGCGGAGCCGGTACGCCCCCAGGTCGTCGGTGACGTCGCCCCAGCCCGCGCGGACGGCGCCGGTTCCGGGCTCGGGGCCGGCCAGCCCCGCCGGCGAGGGCTCCACCAGGACGGTGGCCCCCGGCAGCCCCTCCCCCGTCGCCGCGTCCAGGACGATCCCCGTGACCGTACGGGTGTCAGTCCGCTGGGCCGCCGCTTCCGCGGGCAGGGCCAGGAGCGCGAACAGGAGGAGGAATCGGTTCAAGGGGCGTTCCTTCGAACGGGTTTGGATGGCTTCTCCCCTGTAACGCGCGACCCGGCCGGATTTCTGACGCGGACGACCCGGATCCGGCCCGCGCCCCCCGCGGCGTCAGAACTCCGGGCCGCCGGGCGTTCTCCAGTTGCAGGACGCGACGAGCGCGTCCCTCGCCCGAATCTCGACACAGGAGGCACCATGCGATACCCCCGATTCTTCCCCGCGGCCCTTTTGCTGACCGCGTCCCTCGCGGCCGGAACCGGCTGTGACGATGACAATCCCACCGGCCCCAACCCGACCGCGATCCAGGTGGCCGGCTCCTGGTCCGCCGCCGACGGCGGGTCCGACGCCTTCGGCGCCATCGTCTTCCACGCCGACTCCGTCGGTGCCGAGCGGGATCTGGTGGCCGACGGCGCCACGATCGAGCTGGTGCTGGCGCAGAACGGCACCACCTCCGGACGGCTCTTCATCCCGGCCGGCGTTGCCGGCGTCCCCGACTTCGACGAGAACCTGGCCGGGACCTGGGCGCTGGTCGATGGCCGGGTCGTGCTGAGCCACGCCGCCGACACGTTCCTGCGCGACATGCCGCTCACGCTGGAAGGCGACCGCCTGGTCGGGGATCAGCGCTTCGGCGGAGTGCGGGTCCGGGTGGTGCTGCAGCGGGGGTAGCCGGAGGGACAGCAGAGTCGTAACCGCACATCGGGACCGGCGGGCGATTCGCGCCCGCCGGTTTCACCGCATCCGGTCGAACCGCACGTTCTTGATCCGCCCCGCGCTGACCCACAGGCCGTCCACCTCCCCGGCCGCGTCGCGCGAAAAGCGGACCTCCCGCATGAACCAGGCGCTCCCCGCGAACAGGTCACGGACGACCGGCGTAAGCGGCACGTCCTCGTGCATCAGGTGGCGGGCGACCAGCGCCCCATCCTCGACCACCAGCGTCCAGGTCGTCTCGAGCTCGGGGCTGCGGTAAGCGCCGGCGTACTCGGCCGGACCCTCCGGCGGCACCGGCTCCACTCGCTCGCCCACACGGAGTCCGGCGGGTCCGCCCAGGCGGAGCCGCTCCACCCGCTCACCCTCCCTTTCGAACTCCACGCGCTCCCCCGGATCGCCCACCGCCGCGAAGACCCCCGGCCCCACGGGCTCGAGCGCGGTCTTCGTCCTCTCACCCGGGTCCCACAGCTTGAGCACGCCGAACTCGTCGGTGACGTTCAGGATCCGTCCGTCGGCGAAGCGATACGAGCCCACGAAGGGATCGAGGTCCGGCTCCGGCGGGCCGGGCGGCGCGGGCCGCTCCACCGCCGGCGGGGGCGGCAGGAACAAGTCGGCCACGCGGAGGACCAGGGCGTCGCCGAAGGGTCCCGGATTGATGGCGGAGGTGTTCGCCAGGACGATCACGGCCAGGTCCTCGTCCGGGAACCGAACCGACCAGGCGCGGAAGCCCGCGTCCCCACCGCCGTGTCCGTGACGGGCGCGCCCCCGGTGCTCACCCACGTTCATCCCGTACCCCCACAGGACCTCGGCGCCGTCGTTCAGCGTATCGCGGGCGTAGAGCGGCGCGTAGAGGGAGGAGTCCCCCAGCGCGGGCTCCGCCAGCTCCGCCAGCCACTTCCCCATGTCCTCCACGGTCGTGAAGAGGCCGGTCGCGCCCGGGACGGCGTAGTTCAGGATCCGCCGCTCGACCGCGCCGGTCCCGGCGTTCGTGCCGTACGAGTACGCCCGCCCGGGGACCGGCTCGCGGAGGTCGTCGTGGAAGTGGGTGTCCGACATCCCGAGCGGGTCGAAGATCTCGCGCCGGGTGAACTCCCGGAAGGTGAGCCCGCTGGCCCGCGCCACCACCTCTGCCAGGAGCGTGTATCCGGTGTTCGAGTAGAGCTCCATGAAGCCGGGACGGAAGTTCAGCTCGCGTTGCCGCTCGACCATCCGCAGGACGTCGTCCGTCGTGATCGCGTCGTCTTCGTAGCGGCCGGCCAGCGCCAGCGCCTGCCACTGGTCCCGCAGGCCGCTGGTGTGATTCAGCAGGTGCCGGATCGTGACCGGCCACGGGAAGTCCGGCATCTCGGCGATCCACTCGCCGACCTCGTCGTCCAGCGAGAGCGTTCCCCGCCGGGCGAGCATCAGGATCGCCACGGCTGTGAACTGCTTCGACTCGCTCGCCACGTGGAACGGCGTATCCGGACGGATCGGGATGCCGTGCTCGATCTGGGCCGAGCCATATCCCCGGGCGAACACCAGCCGCCCGTCCCGCACCACGCCCACGGCGGCGCCCGGAGAATGGGGCCGGTCCCATTCCGCGAAGATCGAGTCGATCCGGGCCTCCACGGCGGGGTCGACCTGGGCCGTCGAGGGGACCGCCAGGCAGACCAGGGCCAGCAGGGCGACGGCGATCGGGATCGACTGTGCCGATGGGAGAACCGGACGCGTCATGCGGGAGAACATGGAGGGGATCCGGCCTCGCCTCTTGGGCGAATGAAACACGGCCGGCTTCAGCCGCGGAGCACCCGGCGGTACGTGGAAGGGGTCGCGCCGATCTCGCGGCGGAAGGCCTTCGTCATCTCGCTCTGGTCGCAGAAGCCGGCCTGGAGCGCGACCGCCGCCAGACCCATCTCCGTGCCGGCCAGAAGATCCATCGCCCGGCGGACCCGCACCCGACGCAGGTACTCCCCCGGTGAGAGCCCCAGCCGGCGGCGGAAGACCCGCGCCAGGTGGACCGGATGGACGCCGGTCGCCGCCGCGATCTCGCCGACCCGCGCCGGCGCCGCGGCGCGATCGTGGACGTACTCGCGGGCGCGCTCCAGCCAGGGCGGCGCGCCACGGATCCGCTCCCGCCGCTCCATCACGCGCGACACCATCTCCAGCGCCAGCCCCTCCAGGGAGAGCGGCGACAGGTCGTCGGGCTCCCGCAGCTCGCGCAGCATGCGGGCGCCCGGAAACGCCAGCTCCGCGTCGTCGATCGCCAGCGAATGGGCCGCGAGCCGGCTCCCGCCCATCGACTCCAGAGCCGCCGCGGGCAGGGAGACCATCAGGCACGATCCGGTCGGAGCCAGGAAGTGGTCCTCGTGGGTCGTCCCCGCCGGATGGAACAGGAGGGTCGAGCCGGGACAGCGGCCGGAGTGATTCCGCGTGGTGGTCACGTAGTCGCCCCGGACGACGAGGCAGAAGTGGGCGCTATCGTGGGTGTGCTTCGGTATCCCCTTCGGAGGCCGCCCCCGCATCTCCCGAACGGAGAAGCCGCCGGCGCGGGCCTCGGCGGCGACCTCTCCGTAGAACTGTCCGAACTCGAGCCGCGCCGGACGCGGTCCCATCAGCGCTCGTGGATCGAGACCGGCCCGTTCGTGGTGACCACCCGCACGACCGGGCCCCCGCCGCCGAGCGTGGCGCGGATCTGCCGCGTCGACTCCCCCGGCTGGATCCGGACCTCGAGCGGCAGATCGGTGGCGAAGGGGCCATGGTCCGTGCCGGTCTCGAGAATGGCGGAGTAGCCCGACGGGATCGCGATCGAGATCGGGCCGTTCCGGGTCTCGGCGTCCAGCCCGGCGCCCTGCCAGGTGGATCCCGAGAGCGCCACCTGGATCGGGCCGTTCCGGGCCCGCGCACGGACGTCACCTGCCACGTCCCGAAGGTGGATCGGCCCGTTCCGCGTCTCCAGCCGGATCCGCCCCGTCACGCCGTCGACCGAGAGGGGTCCGTTGTGGGTGACCGCCTCCAGATTCCGCTGGCGCGGCACGAGCACCCGGTAGACCACCACGTAGTCCTCCTGGTCGGGACCGACCGCGCGGCCGCCGGCGGGGCCCAGCTCCAGCCGCACCGCCTCGACCGTCCGGCGCGCCTCGGCCTCGGTGTCGGCGTGGGCCTGGATCCGGGCGTGGACCTCCATGTGGTTCTGGTCCCACCCCTCGTACTCGACGCCGCCATTGCGGCCGACGTCGAACGAGATGGTGGCGGCGGGATCGTTCACCGTCTCGACCAGAACCTCGCAATGGCGCTCGCGGTCGCCGTGGTCGTCGTCCTCGCAGTTGGCCAGCCACTCCCGGTCGTCGTCGTCCTGGGCCGCCATGAGGCCGGGCGAGAGCGGCAGCGCGATCGGGATCAGAAGCGCGAGCGCCCAGCGGCGCGGAAACGGAACGTGCATGGAGTTCTCCTCGGTCGATGGGGGCGCAGGGATCGGCTCTGTCGGGTCAGACGACCCCAATCGCCGAAGGGTTGCAATCACTCCTCCGGCGGCGCCTCGAACGGCCGGGTCCACGCGTCGAACTGCATCTTCCACTCCCCGTCCGCCTGGCGGCGCCAGACGACCAGGTAGCGGCCCGAGGACTCCGTCGGCTCGTCGTCGCGCATCTGCCCCCGCTGATACCAGGTCCCCACTTCGGTCGCCACGTCGCCCGAGACCTCCAGCCGGTCCGTGGTCAGCCGGTGCTCCAGCGTGCGGAAATCCGATCCGCCGGGCGTCCAGAACTCGAGGATCGCCTCCCGGCCGGTGAAAAGGCGTCCGTTCGGCGGGATGAGCGTGGCGTCGTCGGTGTACTGTGCGGCCATGCCGGCGGCGTCCCCGGCCTCCAGCGCGCGGGAGAAGGCGCTGGCCGAGCGGGCGATGCCGGCGGCGGCGTCCTCCTGGGCGGCGACGGGGGCGGCGAGAAAGAGGGCGAGCAAGGGGATGATCGCGAATCGTAGCATGCGTGTCTCCGGAGAACGGGTTCGATGGGTGCGCCGGGAGTATAGGCGTCCGGCCGGTGGGCTTTCCATTCCGGCCTAAATCCAGCGCCACCCCGGTGATCCGCTGCACCTGCCCGTTGGCCAGGACGACTTCCGCCAGGACCATGTAGGGCGACTCCTCGGTGAGCCACCAGGTCGCGTACAGGTCCCCCGTTTCGGCGAATCGCTCCTCGACTTTCCACGCGAGGACCTCCGCGCCTTCGACCGAGACCGTCTCCTGGTTCAGAACGGTGAAGATGCGGTCCTCGGGGGCCTGCATGTTGGGACCCCAGACCGGTGCGACGATGACGCTGCCGGCCATGAGACCCACCGCCATGGGGACGAGGTCCGACGCGCTCGCCATGAAGCCGAGCCGGTCCAGCGTCCGATCCACCGACTCCTCGACCGCGTCCTCCCCCGGTCCGCGCTTGACGCCGCGCAGCCGGTTGCCGTCGAGGGTGAGGCGCATGTACGCCCCCGAGCCCGACGTGCTGGAGTACCCCAGCAGGGCCAGCGTGCGCGCGTGGTACGTCTGCAGCAGCTCCCAGCGGTGCCCGCCCGCGGCGGCCGGACCCGGCTCCCCCCGCGTCACCCATCGCATCACGGGAATCCCCACCGAGTCCCCGAACGTCAGCTCGTTGGTCCAGGTCACCGACGGCTCGGAGGAGCCCTCCAGGTAGACCCGGTTGCGCGCCCGGTGCGCCGGGAAGATCCGACCGTCCACCTCGGGGGATCCGACCTCCACCCGGAGGGTGTCCGTCACCGCTCCGTGATCGATGGCGGGGGAAGAGAGGAAGGATCCCAGCAGGAGCAGCTCCGTGATCATCGACGTTCCTCCTCATGGGCGAGTATGACCGTCTGACGCGAATCCAGTACGTCGACGTCGATACTTGCGGATCCGTTCAGAAGACCGACGATCACAACCGGAGCGCGTACCCCACCTTCACGAACAGGGTGCGGGAGTGCGTGGCCAGCGCGGCCGAGTCGGTGCCGGCCCGATCCCCCGAGTACCCCAGGTACAACACCGTTCCCGGATCCACCTCCCACGCGAACAGGAGCTGTTCGAAGAGGCGGCTCGTCACCCGATCGACGGGCTCGGAGTGCTGGGACGGGTCCCGCGTGATCCGCCGCCACTGGACCATCGCCCGGAGGTGCGCGCGAACGGAGAAGTGGTACACGAGCTGTCCCTGGGCCAGCCGTGCCCGGAACACGGGCCTTCCCTCCCCCGCGAGACGCTCCCAGCGGTGGGACAGGTCGAGCTCGATCGAGCGGCCCAGCCGGAATGCGGCCGAGGGCGTGATCTCCGTTCCGGTCGCGACCCGCGCGTTCTCGCTGTCGATCTGGCCTCCGTGCTGGATTTCGAGCCCGAGCGCGACCGTCCGGCCGGGGCGGATCGACGCCTCCAGCTCGCCGGTCACCCGGTCGAAGAGCTGCCCGCGGAAGCGCTCGCTCCGGCGTGCCGCGCCGATCCCCACCTCGGACTGCCACGGTCCCTCGAAGCCGACCTCCACGCCGGCCTTCCGATCGAGCAGATGGCCATCGGAGTCCCGCAGCCACTGGCCATCCGACCCGACCACGATCCGGTGGAACCACCCCCGCCCTTCTCCCCACACCACCCGCCGGACCTGGGCCTCCACGCCGCTCAGACCCACGCGGGGGACGAAGCCGGCGTCGGCGCGGAAGCCTTCCCCCACGTGGCGCCACGACGCCTCCAGGCCCCAGCGGCGGTCCTCGTGATCCCAGCGGAGGAACGCCGCGCTCCCCGTGGGGGAGGTGTCGCCGGCGTCGACGGCCGCCGGATACCGGGTGTCGGAGCGGGCCAGGTGGAAGGTCAGCCGGTCCGATTGCGCGAGCCGCACCACGCCGTCCGCCGCCGCCAGCCGGCTGGAGTACCCCTCGCCCTCGCGGACGGTGACCAGGCCGCCGACCACCGAGCCGCCGCCGAGCCCGGTGGACCAGCGGCCGACGGCCGTGTCCAGCTCTTCGTCGAGCGCCACCTCGTCGGACGACTGGGGGCCCGGCAGGATCAGCGACGTCACGCGGTCGCGGGCGGCGAAGGCGGCGAATCCGTGGCGCCCGATCTCGCCGATCGCCTTGATGCCGGCCCGCGGGTCGACGACGGAGCGGGTGAAGACGAGGTCCAGGTTCCCCGCCACCTCCAGCATCTCGTTCCCCTCCAGGAAGAATGGCCGCTTCTCGGGGAACTGCTCGGCGAAGCGGCGGTTCACCTCGAGCCGCGCCGCGTCCGCCTCCACGTGGCTGAAATCCGGATTGACCGCCGCCGACAGGGTGACGCCGGGCCGGACGCCCCACTCCGCCGTGATCCCGGCGTCCACCCGCTCTACCTCGGGCTCCAGGTCGTCAGCCGGGCCGGCGCGCCGGTCCGTCCGGATTCCCGTCACCGACGGCAGGATCTCGATGTCGCGGCCGGGACGGACGCCCGCGAACCCGCTCAGGCGGCCGGCCTGGCAGGGTTCGCAATCGTTGTCCCGGTCGAGCGGCACGGAGCCGATCCGGCGCTCGGCGCCGCGGGGATGCCGCCGTTCCAGGAGGAAGCCCCACTCCCCTTCGCCCTCCGGAAAGCGCAGGCCACGGAACGGGATCGCCATCTCGACGGTCCACCCGGTGGAATCGATCCGGCCGGCGGCGTCCCACAGGGTGTCCCAGGACGGGTCCGCACCGGCGCGGGACTCGAACGCGGCGTCGGCGCGGCCGCCGAGCGGCGTGACCGAGAACTGGACGCCCCGCCGGCCGTCGCCGAAGGGCAGGAGGAGGAGGACGATCCGGTCCTGCCCGCCCACGTCGTCCCGCTCCGAGAGCCAGGTCCGGAGCTCCCCCGGGCGGGGCTCTTCGGCGCGGCATCCGACCAGGAGCGCAGAGGGCGAGCGGGTCAGCCGGCAGGTGGTCGCGACCGGAGGGGTCGCGTTATCGCCGGGGTACCATTCGTACGCCAGCGGCACCACCGCGGCGTCCGCCCACGCCGGCTCGTCCAGCCGGCCGTCGATCTCGACGGGCTCACTCGCGCTTCCAAGGCCCCACGCGGGGGCCTCCTGCGCCGCCTCGAGCGGGGTTGCGAGCGCGAGAAGGGCCGGGACCGCCAGAGCGGCCAGTGGATGCGGGGCACGGGAACGGATGGAAGATTCCTACGCGCGTCCGGTGTCCGGCCCGAGCGCGGCCAGCGCCCGCGCCCGGTCACGATCGCGATCGATCCGCGCCGCCGCGCTCAGGTAGGCGCCGCGGATTTCCCCGCGCGGCGGCTCCCGCCGGGCCATGTGAACCAGGAAGTCCGCCAGCTCGGCGCTCCGGTCCATCATCCCGGCCGACTCCACGGCTGCCGCGCGGTCCCGCTCGTCCAGATCCGTCCGGGCGAGGACCGCTTCGAACACCCGCCGCTGCTCCCGGCTGGCGCGGAT
>CAZUIY010000172.1:0-1066 GCA_964619975.1 uncultured Gemmatimonadales bacterium | reverse complement strand
CATCGGTGTCAGTAGCGGGCGAGCTCCCGGATCGCGTCGCGGATGTGCTCCACCTGCGGCAGCGTCACGTCCTCGAGCGAGGGCGCGTAGCCGACGTGGACGTCCTGCGCGGCGACGCGGCGGACGGGGGCATCCAGGTATTCGAAGAGCTCGTCGGCGATCCAGGCCGAGATCTCGGCCCCGAATCCCCACGAAATCGGGTCCTCGTAGACGACCAGCGCCTTGCTGGTCCGCTTGACGCTCTCCGCCACCGCCTCGCGGTCCCATGGGGACAGCGAGCGGAGGTCCAGAACATCGGTCTCGATCCCCTCCCGGTCGGCCAGCTCGCGCGCCGCCACCAGCGAGCGCTGGACGGTGGCTCCGTAGGTGATGACGGTCAGGTCCCCGCCTTCCCGCACCCGCGCGGCGCGGCCCAGCGGGATCATGTACTCGGGCCCGGGATAGCGCCCCTTGTTGTAGGTCTGCCGGTAGAGATGCTTGTGCTCGAGGAACATGACCGGATCCTCGCAGCGGATCGCCGTCCGGAGGAGCCCGTTGGCGTCCTCGGACGTGGCCGGCATCACCACCCGGAGGCCGGGGTTGTGGGTGAAGAGCACCACCCCCGACTGCGAGTGGTAGATCGCGCCGCCCTTCAGGTAGCCGCCGCACGGCACCCGCACGACCACGGGCGAAGAGAAGTCGCCGGCCGAGCGCCACCTGAGGAGCGCCAGTTCGTCCCGGATCTGCATGTACGCCGGCCAGATGTAGTCGAAGAACTGGATCTCCACGACCGGCTTCAGCCCCCGCGTGGCCATCCCCACCGCGCGTCCCATGATGTTGGCCTCTGCCAGCGGCGAGTTGAAGACCCGCGTGGCCCCGTACTTCCGCTGGAGCCCCGCCGTCACCTTGAACACGCCGCCCTTCCCTTTCACTTCGTCCAGCACGTCCTCCCGCGAGGCGTCGGCCACGTCCTCGCCGAACATGACGATCCGGGGGTCGCGCGCCATCTCGTCGGACATGCACGCGTTCAGGAGGTCCACCATGGTGGTCGGCTCGCCCTCGAAGGCGGGCTCGGTGGAGAAGTCGT
>CAZUIY010000171.1:0-1028 GCA_964619975.1 uncultured Gemmatimonadales bacterium | reverse complement strand
CGGCCCGGTGTGTATCTTTAGAGTTCCCCCCAGAATTGGGCACGGGAATCCGCTCTCTGACAACTGAAGTGTCTGTCCTATAGGGTAGCCGAGTGTAGCCTCTCTCGAGAGGAAATGTTCGGTCAAGCTACTAAGGGCGCACGGTGAATGCCTTGGCTCGAGCAGGCGATGAAGGACGTGGCAAGCTGCGATAAGCCCCGGGGAGGTGCAAACAACCTACGATCCGGGGATTTCCGAATGGGGAAACCCACCGCGCTTCATAGTGCGGTATCCACCAGCTGAATACATAGGCAGGTGGAAGCGAACCCGGGGAATTGAAACATCTCAGTACCCTGAGGAAGAGAAAGCAAACGCGATTCCGTGAGTAGCGGCGAGCGAAAGCGGAACAGCCCAAACCGTTGTGATGTCAAGCCTGCAAGCGTTGTCACAGCGGGGTCGCGGGAACCGCGATGAGGTCGTTGCAGCGACCTCCGGGAGTTACAAAGGGGATCGTCAGTCGAATCATCCTGGAAAGGTGACCCACAGAGGGTGAAAGTCCCGTAGACGAAAGCGAATCCTCCTCCCGCAGCGGTCTCCCAAGTAATGCGGGGTCCGAGAAGCCCTGCATGAATTTGCGAGGACCACCTCGTAAGGCTAAACACTCGCTCGAGACCGATAGCGAACCAGTACCGTGAGGGAAAGGTGAAAAGGACTCCTGACGGAGAGTGAAATAGAACCTGAAACCGTGTGCCTACAAGCGGTAGGAGGTTGGCCGGCCTTAGGGTCGGTACGACTGACTGCGTGCCTTTTGCATAATGAGCCGGCGAGTTGCTGCTATGTGGCGAGCCTAAGGGGAATCCCCCCGGAGGCGTAGCGAAAGCGAGTCCGAAATGGGCGTCCGAGTCGCATGGCGCAGACCCGAAGGGTGGTGATCTACCCATGGCCAGGTTGAAGCGGAGGTAACACTCCGTGGAGGACCGAACCGGTGAAGGTTGAAAACTTCTCGGATGAGCTGTGGGTAGGGGTGAAAGGCCAATCAAACCACCTGA
>CAZUIY010000170.1:0-1114 GCA_964619975.1 uncultured Gemmatimonadales bacterium | reverse complement strand
ACGATCCGCGCGCCCATCCGCTGCAGCCGGTCGACGAAGAAGAGCCGGCTCTCGAACATCTTCTCGTGCACCAGGATGGTGCCGAAGGACTGGGTCGCCACCACCACCATGATCGAGATCAGGTCGGCCGGAAAGCCGGGCCACGGCGAGTCGTCGATGGTGGGGATCGCCCCGTCCGCGTCGTCCACGATCGCCAGCGTCTGGTTGCCCGGCACCCGCACGTCGTTGCCGTCGAAGTCGAGCTGCACCCCCAGTCGCTCGAACCCGATCCGGACCATCGCCAGGTGCTCGACGCCTGCGTCGCGGACCACCAGCTCGCCCCCGGTCGCCACGGCCAGCCCGATGAAGGAGCCCACCTCGATGTGGTCGGGGCCGATCCGGTGCGTGGCGCCGTGGAGCGACTCCGCGCCCTCGATCGTCAGGCGGTTGGTGCCGATCCCGTCGATCCGGGCGCCCATCGCGACCAGCATCCGGCAGAGGCCCTGGACGTGGGGCTCGGAGGCGGCGTTCGAGATCGTGGTGGTTCCCCGGGCGCGGGCGGCCGCCATGATCGCGTTCTCGGTGCCCATGACGCTCGCCTCGTCGAGGAAGACCGGGGTCCCATCGAGGCCCCGGGGCGCGTGGAGCACGTACTCCCCGTGGTCGGTGACGACCTCGGCGCCCAGCGCGCGGAAAGCGAGCACGTGGGTGTCCAGGCGGCGCCGCCCGATCCGGTCCCCGCCGGGGGCCGGCAGGTGGACCCGGCCCCGCCGCGCCAGGAGCGGAGCCGCCAGCAGGAAGGATCCCCGGATCCGCCGGGCGGCGTCGAAGTCGGGCGCCCCGCTCGTGATCGGGTGGATGACGCAGGTGGTGGAGTCCGGCCGCTCGATCGAGCAGCCCAGGTCGATCAGGAGTCCCAGCATCGTCTGGACGTCGGAGATCTCGGGCAGGTTCTCGAGCGTGACGGGGCCGTCGGCAAGGAGCGCGGCGGCGATGCACGGCAGCGCCTCGTTCTTGTTGCCCGCGGGGATCATCTCGCCGCCGATGGCGACCCCGCCCTCCACCTCGAATCGCTCCATCGGTCGCCTCAGTCCTCTGCCAGAGCCAGCGCCCCGCGCGGCGTGCCCGCGTGGTC
>CAZUIY010000169.1:0-2385 GCA_964619975.1 uncultured Gemmatimonadales bacterium | reverse complement strand
GCGCGCGCTCCGTATTCGTGTAATCAGGAGATAGAACCTCGACATTCACAACAACTCCCAACCGCCCGTCGCCGACTCCAAACAATCCTTCGGAATCAAGCGTTTGCATGGCGGTCTCCATTGCGTTTAGCCGCAACGAATACTCTTGTTCCCATTCTTCGTCTGACGTTAACTCATTCATTTGAGGGTGTTGTTGGAACAAGTGGTTCACCATGTCAAAGTGTTCCTCGCCGAAATTAAAATGGGTGCATTTGGTTTGCCTGGCAGTGAGTAATTGTGGCTAAAGTGGCAGGAGCGTTGGAGTTGGGCGATTGACGGTTAGGGAAGCAATAGCTGCCGCAGAGGGCGGGCGATGGGATATTGCCAAGAAAGACAAAAAGGGACATCCTCCTGATAGGCCCAAGGAGGTGTCCCATGAAACACGTCGGCAAGGCCGACGACTCTCAGAATACCGCCGACGAAGTGGTCGGTCCAGGGTCGTCGCAAGAAATCGAGCAGCGTCTGCGCCAAGTCGTGGACGACATCATCCAGTCGGTCAAGCGCGACCACGACGCCTCGCGCTTGTCCACCCTGGAAGGCTGGCTGTGGCCGCAAGTGGCCCTGGTGTATCGGCTGGTGGTGGCGTTGTTTTTGGCCGTGCGGCACGAGCGGCTGGACGTGGCCTCGCACACGGCCGGCCGCGCCTGGCGGCTGGAGAACGGGTTTGCCGTCCGCACCATCAAGACGCTGTGCGGTCCGGTTCGGTATGGGCGGGCCTGGTTGGTCAATGCTCAGCGAGGCGGAGGATGGTTTCCCTTGGACGCGGCCTTGGGCGTGAGCAGCGACGGGTTCAGCTTGGCGGTCATCTCCCTGGCCAGTGGCTTGGCCACGCGGATGAGCTATGCGGCGGCGACGATGGTGTTTGGGGCGTTTTTGGGCTGGTCGCCCTCCACCGAAGCCGTGGAGAAGTTGGTGTTTGGCTTGGGCGTTCGCGCGGGAGCCTATGTGGCCTGTGCGCCGCCTCCGGAGGAGGATGGCGAAGTGCTGGTCATCGAGATCGATGGCAAAGCGGCCGCCATGGCCACCGACGAGGAAATGGACAAACGCCGGCAGCCGCGAAAGAAGCACGGCGGCTGCAAGTGCCAGCGTCATCGCGGCCGGAACAAACGCCGTGGGCGCAGCAAAAAGCGCCGGAAGAAGGGCGACAAGAGCAAAAACGGCAAAAGCGCCGTGTTGGTGGTGATGTACACGCTGTCGCGCGGCGAGGATGGCAAGCTGCACGGGCCGATCAACAAGCGGGTGTGGGGCACGTTTGCCGGCCGGCATGCGGCGTTTGCCTGGGCGCAAGCCGAAGCCGCCCGCCGCGGCTTTCCATCCGACACGGACAAGATGGTGCAGGTCGTGGTGGATGGCGAGCAGGCGCTATGCACGACGCTGCGAGAGTTTTTCCCCCGCGCCGTCTTTACGCTGGACTTGCCGCACGTCCAGGAGCGGTTGTGGAAGGCGGGCCGTCAACTCTACGCCGAGGGCAGCGAGGAGTTGGCCGCGTGGGTGGCGTCGCTGGTGACGCTGCTGTTGGCAGGCAAGGTGGATGAAGTGCTGGACCGTCTGCGAGAGGCGCGCGACCGCATCGCCAAGACCGGCCCCAACACCAAGACCAAGCGCCAGGTGTTGGACGAACAAATCGGCTACATCGAAGCTCGTCGGGACATGATGCGCTACGACGAATATCGCCGCCAAGACTTGGCGTTGGCGTCCGGCGTGGTGGAAGGGGCGGCGCGTTATGTGGTTGGAGAGAGGCTGGATTGTTCGGGCATGCGTTGGGGAGTGGAGGGGGCGGAGTTGCTGTTGCGTCTGCGTTGCCTGGAACTCAATGGCCAATGGGAGGATTTCATCGCTTGGGTGGAGCGACAAAACTGCACGGCCCTCAACAACCAGCAAAAGGTGCTGATCCGACTTGCCAACCCTCCCCCTTTGAAAGAACTTGCGAAGTCCCTGAAAAACGCCGCTTAATCTGCCAGCCAAACGAAATGCACCCAATTCATTAACGACTCACCCCGGATTCACATCATGACAACGGTTTGCCTGGAGACACTTCGGAACTTGACGGGCCTTTTCGCTCTGGGCGGGCTGCTCGTGTTGGCCGCCTTGGCGCCAGGCGCCGCCCATGCCCAGGAGGGCGGCGCCAAGCCGGAGCGTTTGTTACGGCATGTAGTGCTCTTCAAGTTCAAGCAGGATGTGACCCGCCAACAGATTGACGAGGTGGTGGACGCCTTTCGCGCCTTGCCTGGCAAGATTAAAGAGATCCACGCCTTCGAGCACGGCGTGGATGTGAGCGTGGAGAACAAGTCCAAGGGCTTTACCCACGGCTTTCTGGTGACCTTCCGCAGCGAGAAGGACCGGGAC
>CAZUIY010000168.1:0-3164 GCA_964619975.1 uncultured Gemmatimonadales bacterium | reverse complement strand
GGCGATCCTGTGCTTCCTGGCCGGGGCGTCGGTCCTGCTCGTGCTGAAGATCCGCGCCGGCCTCGACCCCGCGATCAACGAGGCCAACCCGCGCACCTGGCTGGAGCTCCTGGCCGTGCTGGCGCGCAAGCAGTACGACGTGCGGCCGATCTTCCCGCGTGCCGTGGACGTGTTCCAGTATCAGGTGCCCCTCTACTTCGACTACCTGCTCGGCCAGATCGGGCCGTTCCAGTCCCGCGTCTCCAGCCAGTTCGGCCTGCCGGGCCTGTCGGTGGTCGTCTTTCTCATGGCGATCGTCGGCTCGGTGTACCATTACCTCGCGGACCGCAAGACGTGGCTGTTCTTCCTGATCGTCTACCTGACCACGTCGCTGGGGCTGATCCTGTACCTGAACTTCCCCCTCGGAAACTCCCAGGCGCTGGACGTGAACGCGGCCGAGGTGGTCAACCTCGACGTTGCGCCGCAGGGAAGGGAGGTGCGGGAGCGCGAGTACTTCTTCCTGATCTCCTACGTGTTCATCGGCCTGTGGGCGGGAATCGGGTTGTTCTCGCTGGCGGGGGACCTGTGGAGGAAGGCCACAGCGCGGGCGGGCGAGCTGCGGCCGCCGCGAGGGGCCGCCGCGGCCGGCATGGCCTTCCTCATCCTGATCGTGCCGATCTCGGTCTTCGCCCTGAACTACCGGGAGGCGAACCGCCGGGGCAACTACATCCCCAACGACTTCGCGTACAATCTGCTCCAGTCGATGGAGCCGTGGGCGATCCTCTTCACCAACGGCGACAACGACACCTTCCCGCTGTGGTACCTGCAGGAGGTGGAGGGGGTGCGGACCGACGTGGCCGTGGTCAACCTGGCGCTCCTCAACACGATCTGGTACGTGGAGCAGCTCAGCGGAAAGTCGTTCACGGCGACCCACCCGCCCCAGCAGCCGCCCGACATCCCGCTGGGCGAGCACGCCAGCCTATCGCCGGTGCCGCGGCCGGAGGAGCCGATCCTCGACTACGACGGCTCCCCCGGGCATCCGCTGGCCCGGATCGGCTACGTGGTGGAGGAGCCGACCACGGTGGACGTGGCGGGCATCCCGCTGTCCCTGCCGGGCAACTCCATCCTCCGGCGCCAGGATCTGGGCGTCCTGCAGGTCGTGACCCGCCACCTGGGCCGCCGGCCGATCTACTTCTCGGTCACGGTGCCGGACGACGCCAAGGTGCACCTGCACGACCACATCGTCCGCCAGGGGGTGGCCGACCGGTTGCTCGAGCGGCGCGCCGACGACCTGGCACAGGCGGGACGGGTGTTCCTGCCGATGCAGCCGCCGGAGTCGTCGTGGATCGACGTGGAGCGGACCGAGGTCCTGCTCGAGGAGGTCTACCGCTACCGCGGCCTCGACGATCCCGGCGTCTACAAGGACGGCACCGCGCGGGCGCTGATCGGCAACTACGGCGCGACCTACCTGCAGCTCGCCGCCGCCCAGGCCCGCCGCGGCGAGACCGACGAGGCGATTCGCTCCCTCCAGCGCGGGAACGAGATCCTGGGCCGCGACGCGGACGACCCCAACTACCTGAGCTCCCTCATCAACGTGTACGCCGTGTCCGGCGACGGCGCGCGGCTGGACTCTCTGTTCCGTTCGGTGCGGGAGCGCAGCGGCACCCCGCTGGACGACCGCTTCTACAAGTCCGCGGCCTACAACGCGGCGGTGGCCGGGCACTACGAGATGGCGCTGTCCCTGCTGCAGCGGCACTTCCGCGAGCGGCCGCAGGACGTGGAGCCGGACCTGTACGTGGAGATGGGCGAGATGGCGATCGCCTGGGGCGACTCGCTGCGGGCGCTGGACTTCATGGAGGCGGCCATCCAGGCCGATCCCGACCACCGCCGCGCGTTTCTCCGCCACATCAACCTGGCGGTCGATCTGGGCAACGAAATGATGGCGCAGACGTTCATGTATCAGTGGGTGCGCACTCATCCGGGGGACACCGCGACCGGCCGGCTCTACGAGCAGTATCTGGACACCGGAGAGCTGCCCGAGGAGCTGGAGTGGGAGACCCTGGCCCGCCGCATGGAGGCGGCGGGCGCGGACGCCCCCCCGCCGGTTGACACCGCCCCGGGGGCCCGATAAACTCGCCAGCCACCAGCCGAGGTGGATCCCTCACGCCCGAGGAGCCGACGTGACCCTACTCCAATTGTTCCAGGACGGCGGGATCTTCATGTGGCCGCTGATCGCGCTCTCGATCGTCGGTCTCGCGGTGATCCTGGTGAAGTTCGTCACGCTCCAGATGGCGAAGGTGAAGACCGACCGCCTGCTGGAGCGGGTGAAGGCCCTGGTCCAGGAGGGCCGGGTCGACCAGGCGATCGATCTCTGCGCGAACACCCGGGGACCCGTGGCGGCGATCCTGCTGACGGGCCTCAACCTCTACGCCGAGGGCGACAGCGGTCACGCCGACCGGGCGATCACGCACGCTGGTCGGATCGAAATGGCGTTTCTCGAGAAAGGCCTCGTGGTGCTGGCGACGATCGCCAACGTGGCGCCGCTCCTGGGGTTCCTCGGCACCGTGGCGGGAATGATCCTCGCCTTCGGCGCCATCGCCGAGGCCGGCGAGGTCGACGCCACGCTGGTCGCCGGCGGCATCAAGGTGGCGCTGGTCACCACGGCCGCGGGCCTCGTCATCGCGATCCCGGTCAACATCGCGCACAACTGGTTCGTATCGCAGATCGACGCTCTGATCCGCGACATGCGCCAGGGGGTCCAGGCGATCCAGGACGTGATGGAGCTCCGCGTCGCGCCGGGCGGCGCCCGGCCCCGGCCGGCCGGCGGCCCTGCGGGCTTCCCGGCCGAGTCGCTGCACGGGGAGGGCGAGGAAGGCGACGCCGAGCCGGAGATCGACCGCTAGGCGGGCCTGCCGGCTCCCCGCCTTCGCGGGGAACGGAATGAATCGGGCGCCGCGGGGTATACCAGGACAGGAGGAGTCGAGATGGCGGTACGGCAGAAGGGGTTCGACAAGAAGCACAAGGCCTCGGGCGACATTCCGTCGTCGTCGCTGGCCGACATCGCCTTCCTGCTCCTCATCTTCTTCATGGTGACCACGACGTTCCGCAAGGAGACGCCGCGGGATCTCACCATCCCGCTGGCCGAGGCCCAGGAGAAGATCCCGGAGAAGCGCAAGGACATCCAG
>CAZUIY010000167.1:0-8643 GCA_964619975.1 uncultured Gemmatimonadales bacterium | reverse complement strand
ACGAAAAAGGCCCGCCCGAGTCTCTTCGGGTGGGCCGGCGTCGGATACCATGTTTCGAGTAATCCGCTACACGTCGCCCCCCGTCGGCGTAAACCACCACGTAAACTGGGCGAAGCGCGGGTTCGGGCGGGTGTGCATGAGGCGCCCATGCTATCCCGCCGCCGGGCGGCCGTCAACCCTCCCGTGACGGCCTGTTTCCTGCAACTATGGGGGCCAACCGGTGTACGCCCTTCAACGATCGTCCATTTCCACCCCCCGCGAGGACCCGATGCTCCACCCGAACCTTCGCCGGCTCGCGCTGGTCGCGCTGGCTCCGCTCGTTCTGGGCGCGTGCGCGGAAGGGGCGCTGCCGGCGGATCCCGGGCCGGATCCGATCCCGAAGGCCGCCGGGGACCCCGTGGCGTCGCTCTCGCCGAGCGCCCTGGCGATCGCCGCCGGGCTGGACGCCGGGACGCTCGAGGTGAGAAACGGCGGCGAGTCCCCGCTGGAGTGGGCGCTCTCGGGTCCCGAGTGGGTGGTCCTCCAGCCGCTCGCCGGCACCCTGGCGCCGGGCGCGGCCGTCCAGGTGGGGGTCACCGCCATCCGGACCGCGCTCGCCCCCGGCACGCACCGGGGCACGCTCGAGCTCCAGTCGAACGGCGGCGGGAAGTCCGCCACGATCGAGGTCGAGGTGGCCGCCCCCGCCCGGATCGCCGCCTCGCCCGGGGAGATCGACCTGGGGGCGGATCTCTCTCAGGCCACGGTGGCGCTGGTCAACCAGGGCGGCATGCCGCTGGCGTGGTCGGCCCGCGCGGACGTGGCGTGGCTGTCGGTATCGCCGGCGACCGGGACCACGGCCGCCGGGGCCGGGCTGGTCCTGTCGGTGAAGGCGACCCGCACCGGGCTCTCTCCGGGCATCCACCGCGCCGAGGTCACGATCGCCTCCAACGGCGGGGACGCTGTGGTCCCGGTCGTCCTGCTGATCCCAGATCCCGGCGGCTCGGTGGCCCTCTCCGGGCGGGTGGTCGACCAGTTCTCCGGCGCCGGGATGCCGGGCCTCACCGTGCGGTACGACGGAGGCACCGCGGTGACGGCGGCCGACGGCGGCTTCACGGTGTTCGGCCCCGCGCCGGCCAGCCCGTCCGGCTTGACCATCGAGGGCGGCTCGATCCACCGCCGGGTCACGTTCGCCCGCGCCGGCGCCGGCGAATGGCCGGTGCTCCCGGCCACGTTCGACATCGCCGCGTTCGACGACATGGGCCGCGAGTACGAGCCGCGGACGATCCGCTGGATCACCGCGCCCCACGTGTACTTCGACGTCACCCCCCCGGTGGGCATCCCCGGCCCGGAGGTGGACGCCTGGATCGCGGAGACGCGAGCGGTGCTGGGGACGTTCGTGACGGAGTGGACCGACGGCCGCCTGCCCGTCGCCTCCGTCACCTCGGGCACGCGGCCCCCGCCGGAGGGAACGCCGGGTACGATCGTCATCCGGATGAGCGAGTCGCCCGACGACTACCCGCAGAGCCGGACGGTCGGCCTGGCACGCACCTTCTGGAGCAGCGACCGGGCGATCTACGCCGGCCGGATCCTGCTCCGCTTCAGCCTGGTCCGGGGCGCCGACCTGGCGTGGGCCCGCCGCGGCGTGGTCGGGCACGAGCTGGGGCACGCACTGGGGGTGGGCCACATGGACCTGGGACGGCCGAGCCTCATGACCCCGAGCATCTCGACCTCCGCCCTGACGTCGTTCGACCGCGACGTGGCCGACGTCCTGTACTCGCGCGCTCCCGGCACCTCCCACCCCGACACCGAGGATCTCTCGTTCTGGCGCGGTGCGCTGTCGCCGTCGTCGGCGCCGCCGGCCGGCTCCTTCGAATGGGTGTGCGGGGCGCTCGCTCCGCACTGAGTTCTGGCCGTGTTGAGGGGGGCTGCGAGACCGGTCGGGATGGCCCACGGGGGCGCCATATTTCGAGGATGACACGCTGGGCTCCGGTGATTCTCCAGCGACGTCCGTGCGGTGCCACCGTCCGGCGGGAAGTCCCCCGCGGCCCATCCCGACCGGCCGCGCCGCCCCCACGCGCCCGGTAAGATCTTCAGCGCCGCTCGGAGCGGCGCCCCGGTCGTCTCGCTGCGGTTCCAGACCGTGAGCGTGACGGCGGCGGACGGGCGGAGGCCTCCTCGGGGACTTCCCGCTGGACGGCCGTCAACGCACGAGAGTTTCCGGAGAACATCTCGGACCGTGGAGCATTCGCGAACGGTCGGTCACCCGTGGAGGCCTCCGTCCGTCTGCCGCCGCCCCGCCTACGACCCGGACCTCAAAGAGAGGACCTCGGCGCCGTCCTCCCCCACCCGGATGTCGTCCTCCCACCGCACGCCGAAGCGCCCCGGCAGGTAGACGCCGGGCTCCACCGTCACCACGTCTCCCACCCGCAGCGGGTCGCGGCTTCCGGCCACCAGGTACGGCGGCTCGTGGATCTCGCGTCCCAGGCCGTGGCCCAGCCGGTGGGTGAAGTGCGGGCCGTGGCCGGCGGCGGCGATCACCCGTCGGGCCGCCTCGTCCACCTCGCCGCAGGGGACGCCGGGACGGATCCGTTCGATTCCGGCGCGCTGCGCGGCGCGGACGAGCGCGTGGATCTCGCGGTACTCCGGCGGCGCGTCGTCGGGCGGAATCGGCGCGCCGTCCCACCAGAAGCTCCGGGTCAGGTCGGCGCTGAAGCCGTCCCGCCATCCGCCCCAGTCGATCAGGACCGCCTGGCCCATCTCCAGCGCGCGGTCGCCGGGCTCGCCGTGGGGAATGGCGCTGCCGGGCCCGAACTGGACGTGCGCCCACCCCTCGAAGCCGCGCGACGCGAAGGCCGCGAGAATCGCGCCGGCCACATCGGTCTCGGTGACGCCGGCGGCGAGGCCCGGCACCACCTGGTCCCAGGCCGCCCACGCCGCGTCGATCGCCCGGCCCAGGGCCGCCAGCTCGGCGGGATCCTTCCGGCGCCTGAGCTCCTCGAACAGCGGCGCCCCGTCCACCCACCGCGCGCCCGGGGCGGCCGCCGCGAGACGGGCGGCGTCGTGGTAGGCGGTGGTCGGCTCGACCGCCCACGTCCCGCCGCCGAGGCCGGCCGCCACGAGGGCGAACGGGTCCTCGTCCTCCTCCCAGGGATCGATCCGGATCCCGGGGACGGCCGCGGCCAGCCGCTCCACCTCGAAGGAGGGGGCCACCATCCAGGCGTCGCCGGCGGCGGGGATCGCCAGCGCCACCAGCCGCTCGCTGCGGTCGATCCGGGCGCCGGTCAGCCGCTCGAACGACACGCCCGGCGTGGCCAGCGCCCCGTCCCACCCGCGGCGGGCCAGGGCCTCGCGGCAGCGCTCCCGCCGTTCGGAGCTCACGCCGCCTCCGGGGTCGAGAGCCAGGCGAGGCCGATGCCGCCGGGCCCGGTGTGGGCGCCCAGCGCCGGCCCCACCTCAAAACAAAAGGCATCCACCGGGGGATGCCTTCTGTTCACGATCGTCGTGCCGGCCGGAGGGCGGTTACTTGCCGACCCGGTCCTTGAACCCCTTCCCCGCCTTGAACGCGGGATTCTTCGACGCCTTGATCTTGATCGCGTCGCCCGTCTGCGGATTGCGGCCCATGCGGGCCTTCCGGCGACGCGACTCGAAGGTGCCGAATCCGGTGATCTGGACCTTCCGGCCGGCGCGCACCTCGTTGGCGATGATCCCGTCACGGTCGGTGGAGAACAGGGCGCTGATGGCCGCGTCCGCGTCCTTCTTGCTCAGCCCTGCCTTCTTCGCGAGTGCGTCCCGCAGCTCGCCCTTGTTCATGCGATTTCCTCCGGTGGGTGGTCGAATGTGGCGGCGTGAAACTGGAGGCGGGAGCTTATCGCGCCTCGCGGAGCGTGTCAATCGGAGGGCGTCGTCAGGCGATCGGTTCGGAGGCGTGGCCGGCGACGGCCTGGCTCGCGCGATCGACCGCGTCGCGGATCGATCCGTCGAGCTGGGGGCGGTACTCGGCCGCCCAGGTGACCAGCGAGATCGGCAGCGCCTCGTCGGCGGAGTCGAACTCGAGAGCCTCGACGCGCATCCGGATCCGCTCGGCCAGCATCGCCGCGCCGTGGCGCGGGGTGTCCGGCGCCAGAACCAGGAACTGGCCGTCGCCGTAGCGGCTGATGATGTCGGCCTTGCGCTTCTGGAGAACCAGCGCCTGCGCCACCTGGCGCAGCACTTCCTCCACCACCGGCTCGCCGTGGCGCTCGCGAAGGGCGTCCACGTCCTCGACGCCGAGCATGAGGATCGACAGGGGCGCCGCGGAGATGACAGCGGGATCCGCCGGATGCCCGGTCAGCTCGGCGAGGAACTGCCGCAGGTCGGTCACCACGTCGTCGGGAAGCCGCCGGTGCGGGAACGCGCGGACCAGCGCCCGCCGGACCACGACCAGGCGAAGATCCGAGCCCGGCATCACCGGCCGGACGACCACGTCGACGCTGGCACCCTGGGGACTCTCGCCGGACACCGAGAACGAATGGCTCTCGCCCCACTCCGCCTCGTGCGCCCTCAGGGTCTCGCAGGGCGACCCCTCCCCGAAGATGGAGGAGCCCTCGACCACCGTGGCGGGATGCGCCAGATACTCTCCGAACGCGGAGTTCGCGTACTCGATGCGGCCGTTGGCGTCGACCAGGGCCATCCCGAGGTCGACCGCGTCCAGCGCGGCTCGGAGCGTGTTCTCGTCCGGCAGCAAGTGTCCTCCCGATTCAGGCTTCGTCGATTCCGGGACCGGCCAGGATCTGGTCGAGCCGTTCCGGAAAGTCCGTGATCAGTCCATCCACGCCCAGGTCCAGCAGCGCTTCCATCTCCCGCGGATCGTTCACCGTCCAGACGAACACCTCACGCCCGAACCGGTGCGCCGCCTCGACGAACGGACGGCTCACGATCTGCACACCGTGCCAGTGGACCGGCACGGCGAACGCGGCCCCGGCGGGGACATAGCCGTCCCAGTCGCCAGCGCCCAGACGGCGCAGGAAGTCCGCCACCTCGTCGGGACCGAAACCGGTGGGCTGGCCGGTGCCGAGGGCGCGGTACCGGTCGACCGCCTCCTGGTGCAGGGAGAAGACCAGCGCCCGCTCGTCCGCCCCCGTTGACTGCAGGAGTCGTGCCAGATCCGTTTCGAGCGGCGGATCGACCTGCTTGATCTCGATGATGAGCGGGAGCTCGGGGAACTCCTCCAGCACCTCCCGCAGGGTGGGCACGGTGACGCCGGTTCCGCGGAACGGAAAGTCGGACCCGCCGGCCGGCGAGAACCGATGGCCCGCGTCCCGCCGTCGCAGCTCCTCCAGGGGAAGCTCCCGGAGGAGCCCGCGGCCGTCGGTGGTCCGCTCCAGCGAGTCGTCGTGGTGGACCACGATCTCCCCGTCCGCCGTCCGGTGGACGTCCAGCTCGAAGCCGCGCGCCCCCCGCTCCACGGCGGCCCGGAAGGCGGCCAGGGTGTTCTCGGGGTGCGTGCCGCTGGCGCCGCGATGGGCGAAGCGGCGGGGGGTCTCGCCGTCGAAGAAGCGGGTCACAGGAGGCCCGCCAGCTCGCGCAGGTCCTCGACCCGTTCGGCGCCCTCGGGCACGGCCTCGCCCGAGCCCGCGCGGTCGATCCAGACCGCGTCCCAGCCCGCCCCCCGCGCCGGCCGCACGTCGTGATCCAGGCGGTCGCCCGCGAGGACCGGTCTCCCGCCGGGGGAGAGCTCCGCCATCGACGCCGCCACCCGCTCGAACGCCGCCGCTTCCGGCTTGGGCGCGGGCAGGTCCGCCGAGACGTGAACGCGGGCGAAGAAGCCGCCGAGCCCCAGGGCGTCCAGGACGCCCGGAAGCCGCGAGTCCCAGTTGGAGAAGACGACCAGCGGGAAGCCCGTCCGCCGCAGCTCCCGGAGGGCCGGCCGGACGTCGGGAAAGACCCACCACGCCTCCGGACGGCCGAAGTGCCCCCAGGCGCGGTCGAAGAAGTCCTCGAAGTCGAAGTCCGCGGGCGGGTCCGCCGCGTCGATCGCGCCGCGCGACACCGCGCGCCACCAGGCCCGTTCGGCCACCGGGCGGTCCGGCCGGGGGCGGTCACCGAACGCCAGCGGCGAGGCCGCCTTCATCGCGCGGCCGAACCCCTCCTCGATCCGCTCCGGGTCCAGCGCGGCGCCGGCCTCGCGCGCGGCGGCCGCGTAGGCCTCGCCCACCGAGCCACGGACCTCGAGCAGGGTGCCCGCCGCGTCCAGCGCGATGGCCCTCACGCCGGGGCCTCTCCCCCCCGGGCGTCCAGCGCCCGGTCGCGGAATCCCTGCGACTTCAGCCCCAGGGTCCGGTTCAGCAGGCAGTAGAAGCTCTCCAGGCACACCGTCACCACCAGCTCCAGCGCCTCGACCACCATGAACTCGCGGCGGACCGCGTCGAAGAGCTCGTCGTCCACGGCGTCCAGGACCATCTGCTCGGCCAGGCGGAGCCCCAGCGTCTCCCGGTCGTCGAACAGGCTCGACTCCTCGTAGAAGTCCAGCTCGTGGATCTTCGCTTCCGAGACCCCCTTCTCCAGGAGGCACCCCTCCATCAGGTCGATCGAGTACTCGCACCCGGTCAGCCGGGCCACCTTGAGCTGGACGAGCTGCTCCAGCACGGGATCGATCTCCGTGGGGGCCTCGATGGCGGCGGAGACGGCGCGGATCAGGTCCACGTACTCCGGCTTGTGGGCCAGCACTCGGAGGTTCTCGGTCACCTCGCCCATGCGCTGGATCATGTCCTGGAATCCGGCGAGGACGCGTTCGTCCTGGACGGCATCGGGGTCGACGGCGGGAAGGCGGGCCATGGGGGCGGGAAGATCCACCGGCGGAGCGGCCGACGCCACCCGGGGGAGGCTCGCGCCGGCTTGTAAGATTCCGACCGGCCATCGCCGGGAATGCCGATACACTGTATCCATCGACATCGACCCGAATCCCCCATGGAGGCGATACCGAGATGAGCATCGACACCCAGGAACGGGAAGCCGCCGAATCGGGCGTGAGCCGCCAGGAGGCGCGCCGGCTGGTCGACCGGGTGCGCTGGCCGGATGGCCCCGTCTGCCCCTACTGCGGCGAGCGCGAGCGATTCTCCGCCGAGCCGGACGGCACGATCCGCTACGAGTGCTCCGCCTGCGGCAGCCATCGCGGCCACGTGCGGCGGCCGGTTCGCCCGAGCATGGACCACACCGTACAGCGCCGCTCGGTCGTTCCCCGGTTCCCCGGCGGCTGATGTTTCTGCGGGGCGCTCACTCGAGCGGTTCCGGGGCGCTCACCCGAGCGCCCCGGAGCGCCACGCCCCCACCAGATCCACCGCCTCGGCGTCGCCGTGGCGCCCCAGATCCACCGGGAAACCGCCCGGCGCCCCGTCCATCATCCATCCGGTGACGATCCGGCTGGCCACCATCTCGGCCGGCTCCAGGACCGGTCCGCCCGCCAGATCCGCCACCCGGACCGCGTAGCAGGCGTCGTCCACCGCGCGGCGCCACGCCTCGTCCCGCCAGTCCACCGGGCGTCGGGGCAACACGCGGCCGCGCGCCACGCCGAGGAGCGTCCCCCAGCCGGGCCGGGCGTGCGGCAGCGCCACGATCCAGGCGCTCTCCAGCCACCGCCCCTCGATCGCCGGCCGCAGGGACTCGATCTCGTCCATCCAGTCGAGCCGCCGCTGGAGCCGGGCGGCGCGCTCGAACTCGAGCGCCGCGGCCGCCCGGTCCCGCTCCGCGGCCAGCCCGGCGGCGATCTCGCGGGCGCGGGCGGGCCGCGTGAGGGTGTCCTCGGCCCGCTCGGACTGCGCCCGGTAGGCGTCCAGGCCGACCTCGCCCGCGCAGGGGGCGGTGCAGAGGCCGACGCCGTGGGACAGGCAGGGCGAAGCGCCGGGGTCGGGCCGGACGCGGCCGGGACAGCTCCGGAGCCGGAACGCCCGCTCCAGGAGCCGCGCCAGGCGCTCGGCCGTGGCGCGCCCGGCGAACGGGCCCCAGTAGCCGGCGCGCGGCCGCCGCGGCGCACGGACCACGCGGGGCCGCGGGAACGGGTCGGCCCGGTCCAGCTCCAGGTACCAGCCGCGCGCCCGGTTCTTGAGCGCCCGGTTGTAGCGCGGCCGCCCGGCCACGATCCGTCCCGCCTCGACCAGCCGCGCCTCCACGTCGCTCCCCGTCGTCTCGACCGTCACCGCCCGCGCCACCGCCAGCATCTCCGAGAGCCGCGGGTCGGCCGGCCCGCCGCCGTAGAACCAGCCGCGGACGCGGCGCCGCAGGTTGACGCTCTTCCCCACGTAGAGGACGGTCCCGCCGTCCGCCTCGAACTGGTAGACGCCCGGCGCGGCGGGGAGATCCGCCGGCACCCAGGCCGGCACCGGCGAGGGCCTCACGCCTCCTCCAGGCGGAGCAGCCGCTCCGCCGTCACCGACGAGGGGTTCGGATCGTCCTCCACCCGGCCGATCACGACGAAGGGCCCCCGGTCGGTCAGGCGGTTTCCCCACCGCTGGTAGACTCGCGGAAAGAGCACCACGTCGTAGATGTCGGTCTCGTCCTCCAGGGTCAGGAACATCATCGGCTCGTCCTTCTTCGTGCGGACCCGCTTGGTCGTGGTGAGGAAGCCGACGATCGTCACCCGCGCCCCCGCGTGCTCCCCGATCGACCGCGCCAGGATCGGCGGGGCGGCGG
>CAZUIY010000166.1:0-1553 GCA_964619975.1 uncultured Gemmatimonadales bacterium | reverse complement strand
TTTTGAAGTTGCGCGAAAATAGGTTATCTGGATAAGATTGGAAATGCAGGAAAAAGAAATGCTCCTTGCCGTGGCGAGTCTCACAGGTAGCATGCCTATGGGGAATAAGCTTGCAAACCACGCAAGGAGCATACTCATGATGATGCCGAATTCGCTGCCGTTGATCAAGTCGTTCTTTCGCCATAGCGGCCTGGACGAGCATGTCCAGGGTTTCGTGACTCGCATGATCCTCGCGTTCGTGATGCATCTGGGACGCATGTCCGCCACGCAGGCCGCCGGCGCCATTCGCACCGAGCCACGCCATCGCGCGACGGTCACCCGGTTTTTGGCCACCAGCCACTTGGGCAACAGCGGCGACGAGCATCAACTGCTGGTCGGCGCCCTGCTCTCGATGGAGACCCGCAGCAGCGGCAAGTGGCTCTTCATCGTGGACAAGACCTGCGCCAGCCGGCAGGGGAGCAAGACGGAAAACACGTTCTCCACGGGCAACCGCAAGAAGCGGCCACGCAAGGGCCGGCGGTACAACAAAAAGAAGAACGCTCCCAAGCGCTGCCACGGCTTTGTCATGGGCTTGCTGATCACCCCCAGCGGGCTTCGCATCCCGTTCCACCGCTGCTATTACACCAAGGCCTATTGCCAAGAGAAACAACGGGACTTCCGCACCGAAGCGGAGTTGGGCGCGGCGTTGATCCGCGCCTTGCCCGTGCCCGACGGCGCGGAGGTCGTGGTGCTTGGCGACACCGCTTACGAGGCCGCTTCGGTGCGCAATGCGTGCGCCGACCGCGGCTTCGACTGGATCATGCCCGTCAACGCCGAGCGAGTGGTGGCGGGCGAAAAGCCCCGGCCGAAGGTTCGTTCGCTGCTGAAGGATTTGACCGCCGATCAGTTTTCTACCGTCAGGCTCACGCCGGGCAAAGGCGCCTATGTCGCCCAGCGACGGGTGGCCCCCTGCCGGATCGGGCCGAAAGCAAAAACGAAAACGTTCTACACTCACCAGGAGAGGCTTCAGGTGCATTCCGTCGGGGATGTGCAGGTGGTCTTTTCGACAAAAGAAAAACCAGAGAACGGAAAGCTGATCGAACTGGACAAGACGAAAGTCCTGATGAGCAACAACCGGAAGCTGTCCGCCAGGGAACTGGTGGAGCTTTACGACCTCCGCTGGCAGATCGAATTGTTCTTCAAAGAATTGAAGAGCACGCTGGGCCTGCACCAGTACAGCTTCATCCGCTTCCAGGCGGTGGAGAGTTGGGTGGAGTGCTGCCTGATCACCTTCCTGTACTTGGAGTGGTATCGGGCGAAAAAGCTGGCTCACCGCAAAACGTCGCCGGACGGCAAGAAGTGGTGGGCTTGGCAACGGACTCATGGCTTATGTCAAGCTGTCAGACAGGAGGCGGAATGCAAAGAACTCAACACCATGGCCGACTGGAGCCGCACTCCCACCGGCCTGAAGAAGCTCAAACGTTTGGTGCGCGCCGCGCGACCGCGAGAGCAACAAATTGCCGCATAAAACCCGCAAAAACCACGTTGTCGGCCCCAAGCGCGCAACTTCAAAA
>CAZUIY010000165.1:0-7111 GCA_964619975.1 uncultured Gemmatimonadales bacterium | reverse complement strand
TGGGGATGTCTACGGCTGGAGGCTCAGCGAGCGGAGCCGCTGAACGGTCTCCGCGAACCGGTCGATCGCGTAGTCGATCTCCTCTTCGGTGGTCGAGCGGCCGAGCCCGAAGCGGACCGAGCTCCGGCCCTCGTCGTCGTCGCGGCCGATCGCCTTCATCACGTGGCTGGCGCCGGGGGCGGAGGAACGGCAGGCCGAGCCGCTGGAGACGGCGATGTCGTGGAGCGACAGGAGCAGCGCCTCGCCGTCCACGAACGGCACCGTCACGTTCAGGTTGTGCGGGAGCCGCAGCTCCGGGTGGCCGTTCACCTCGAGGCCGTCCACGGCGTCCAGCAGCCCGCGCTCGAGGCGGTCCCGCAGCACGGACACGTGGGCGGCTTCCTCGGCCATCTCGGCGCCGGCCAGATCGGCCGCGGCCGCCAGTCCCACGATGCCGGGTACGTTGTGGGTGCCGGACCGGAGGCCCCGCTCCTGTCCGCCGCCGAAGCATCCGGGCTCGAGCGTCACCCGGCGAGGCTGCGAACGCACGTACAGGGCGCCCGTCCCCTTCGGCCCGTAGAACTTGTGGGCCGAGATCGAGAGCATGTCCACGTCCAGCTCGTCGACGTCGACCGGGATCTTCCCCACCGCCTGGACGGCGTCGGTGTGAACCCAGGCCCCGCTCGCGTGGGCGATCCGCGCGATCTCGGCGAGGGGCTCGATCGTACCGATCTCGTTGTTCGCCAGGATCACGCTGACCAGCACGGTGTCGGGACGCATGGCGGCCCGGACATCCGCCGGATCCACCAGGCCCGTGGAGTCGACGCCGACCCGGGTGACCGTGAACCCGTCGCACTCCAGCGACTTCACCGGCTCGATCACCGACTTGTGCTCGATCGTGGTGGTGACGACGTGCGTGCCATCCCCGGCCTTCTTACGTGCGCAGGCGGCGCCCAGGATCGCCAGGTTGTTGGCCTCGGTGGCGCAGCTGGTGAAGACGATCTCCGCCGGCCGGGCCCCCAGGAGCGTGGCCACCCGCCGCCGGGCGTGTTCGACGGCGTCCTCAGCCGCGCGGCCGAAGGCGTGGCTGCGGCTTGAGGGGTTGCCGAACACGTCGGTGAAGTAGGGCAGCATCGCGTCCACCACCCGCGGATCGCAGGGCGTGGTGGCGTGATGATCCAGGTAGACGGGCAGCTTCATGGCGGCCGTGGGCGGGGTCAGGGGTACGGGTCCAGGAACCGGTTGAACCTACGGAGCCGCGGCCAGTTCCGCCACCGCCTCGCGCCGCGCCTCCAGAAGCCGGTCCAGCAGCTTCTCCTCGCTGGGGTGGAGCGAGGCCCGGGAAGCGTCCAGCGCGAAGCTCGCCGCCTCCAGCTCGGCCTCGCAGCCGGCCGCCGCCAGGCCCTCCCACAGCTCCCGGTACAGCGGCCCCATCGCGTCCGCCTCCTCCCACACCCGGGGCCACGAGAGGCGATGAAGCGGACACAGGCCGTGGTGCCGCAGCGCCCGGAGGTGCTCGGGCGTGATGTACCCCTTGTGGCGCTCGAAGCCGTACTGCGGCCAGCGGGCCGCCGCCTCGGTCAGCAGCCGGTCCCGGGCCACCTTGGCCACGATGGACGCGGCGGCGATGGAGCGGACCCGGCCGTCCCCGCCGACGATCGCGCGGTGAGGAAACGGGAACGTGCGGGGAGAGCGGCCGTCCAGCAGCGCCAGGTCGAAAGGCAGGTCCAGCCGCGAGAGCGCCAGCCGCATCGCCAGGAGGCTCGCGCGATAGACGTTCATCCGGTCGATGATCCGCTCGCTCACGACCGCCACACCCACCGCCAGCGCCACCGATCGGATCTCCCGGTCCAGCCGCTCGCGCGTCGCCGGGTCCAGCCGCTTCGAGTCGTCGAGCGACTCGATCACCGCGTCCCGCGGCAGAACGACCGCGGCCGCCACGACGGGGCCGGCCATGGGGGCCAGGCCGGCCTCGTCCACGCCCGCCACGACCGCCACGCGCTCGTCGAGGAACCCCAGCTCGGTGTCCAGCAGCCGCTTCAGCCGCGCCCGCTCCCGCTCGCGGGCGCGGACCCGGGCCAGGTGGCGCTCGCCCAGGGCGCGGACGCTGGCGCGGGAGTCCTCCAGGAGATAGCGGACGGTCGCCCGACCGATCGCCTGGCGGCGGTCGAGCATCGCCGAGATCTCGGGTACGGAGAGTGTGGAGAGCTTCTGTTCGAGCGAGGTCACGGGCGGTCGGCGGGAGGGCCGGCCGATCGGGTCCGCCGCGGCGTCAGGACCGCTGGCGCTCCTTGATCCGTGCCGCCTTACCGGAGAGGTTCCGCAGGTAGTATAGCTTGGCGCGCCGCACGCGGCCCTCGCGGACCACGTCGATGGTCGAGATGACCGGCGAGTGCAGCGGGAAGATCCGCTCGACGCCCACGCCGTTGGAGATCTTGCGGACGGTGAACGTCTCGTGGACGCCGCCGCCCTTCTTCCGGATCACGACGCCCTCGAACGCCTGGAGGCGCTCCTTCTCCCCTTCGCGCACGCGCACCTGCACGCGGACGGTGTCGCCGGGGCGGAATTCCGGGAGATCCTCCCGGAGCTGGTCGTGGCCGAATTGGAGTGCCATAGACGGAAGAACTTAACCGCCGCCCGAATCGCCGTCCAGCCTTTTCTGCCGATCCAGCAGATCCGGCCGGCGCTCCGCCGTGTCGGCCAGGGCCCGCTCGCGCCGCCAGGCGGCCACCTTCGCGTGGTCCCCCGACAGGAGCACGTCCGGCACCGGCATCCCCCGGTACTCCGCCGGACGGGTGTAGGAGGGCGGTCCCAGCAGGGGCTCGTCGTGGAACGAGTCCCCCATGGCGCTGTCGAAGTCGCCCAGCACCCCCGGCTGGAGCCGCACCACCGCGTCCACCACCGCGAGCGCAGCGATCTCGCCGCCCGAGAGGACGAAGTCGCCGAGCGAGATCTCGTCGGTGACCAGCGCCTCGCGGACCCGCTCGTCGACGTCCTTGTAGTGGCCGCAGAGGAGGGTCAGGTGGGGCCGTACCGCCAGCTCCACCGCCACGTCGTGGGAGAACGGCCGCCCCCGCGCCGAGAGCAGGATGAAGGGGTCCGGCGATTCGAGCGCGTCGTACGCCTCGAACACGGGCTCCGGCTTCAGCACCATGCCCCCGCCCCCGCCGTACGGGTAGTCGTCGACCACCCGGTCGTCTCCGGCGTGGTCCCGCAGGTCCACGATCTCGTACGAGAAGAGTCCCTTCCGGCGCGCCCGGCCGGTGATCGACTGGGCGAGGGGCTCGACGAAGTAGCTCGGGAACAGGGTCAGAATCGTCACGTGCATGGGGGGAATCTACCGCTCCCCCTTCCGGACGGCTGAACGGGGCTTGACAACTTTTCTTTTCGGTCATACGATGGCGCCATGACACCGGCCCCGCCCTCTCTGGAGATCCTGACCGACCCGGCCCGCGCCGCGGTGGCGCTCGATCCCGACCGCGCCCGGCTCCTGGCCGCGCTCCGGGACCGCTCCGACTCCGCCGCCGGACTGGCGCGGCGCCTGGGCGAGACCCGCCAGCGGCTGAACTACCACCTGCGGTCGCTGGAGGCGGCGGGCCTGGTGGAGCTGGAGGCCGAGCGCCGCCGCGGCAACTGCGTGGAGCGGGTGCTGAAGCCCACCGCCCGCCACTGGCTCCTCGACCCCTCCATGCTCGGCGGGCCGTCCGAGGAACCGACGGCGGACCGCGACCGGTTCTCGGCCACGTACCTGATCGCCCTCGCCGCCCGCGCCATCCGCGACCTGGCCGGTCTCCGCGAGCGCGCCCGCGATTCCAAGAAGCGGCTCGCCACCATGGCGATACACGGCGAGGTGCGGCTCGCCAGCCCCCGCGAGTTCGAGGCGTTCGCCACGGAGATCGCGGAGGCGGTCGCCGCCGTGATCGAGCGTCACCACGACGACACCCGCGCCGGAGGTCGCGCGTTCCGCGTGATCTGCGGCGCCTACCCGGCGGCCGGCTCCCCGCCCGCCGACGACGATGAGGAGAAGGAGACATGACCACACCCGAGATCGCGTCCGACACCCGCTCCGCCTCCGCCGAGATCCGGATCGACGCGCCGCCGGAGATCGTCTGGAAGGCCCTGACCGACGCCGCCGAGCTGGAGCGGTGGTTCCCCCTGGAGGCGCGGGTGGAGCCGGGCGAAGGCGGCTCCATCTGGATGTCGTGGAAGAACGAGTACGCCGCCGAGAGCCGGATCCTCGCCTGGGACCCGCCGCGGCACCTGCGGACCACCTGGGGGATGGACGGCGTGGCCCCGCCCCAGATCACCGATTACCGGCTCGGCGGCCGCGGCGGGAGCACGGTCCTGCGCGTGGTCACCTCCGGCTTCCCCGCCGACCCCTCGTGGGACGCCTGGGTCGAGGGCACGGTCGACGGATGGCGGGTGGAGCTGGAATCGCTCCGGCTGTACCTGGAGGAGCGCCGGGGCCTGCCCCGGCGGGTCGTCTACCTCCGCCGGCGGGTCGATCTCCCAGCCGGCGAGGCGTGGGCGCGGCTCATTTCGAGCGAAGGCCTGGGCGAGCGGCCGATGGGCGGCGAGCCGTTCCACGAGCGGCCGGACCGGCAGATCGCCACGATCGCGCCCCGGTTCGGCGGGTCGCTCTTCCGGATGTCGCTGGAGCCGCGGATGGACGACCCCGACGGCCGCGACGTGACGCTCTGGCTGTCGACGTGGGGCGAGGCGGATCCGGAGGTCGAGGCGCTGGAGCGGGAGTGGGCGGCGACGCTGGAGCGGCTCTACCCGGAGGGACAGACGGTCTGAGTCGGGGCGCGTGCGCTAAAGATCGAACGGGTCGACCACGTCGATCCCGGGGATTCTCCGGAACGAGGTGTCGCGGGTCAGGATGCGGGTGACCCCATTCTCGCGCATGACCGCGGCGATCCTGCAGTCGTGCACGAAGTTCCCCGTCACCACCCCGGCCTCCCGGCAGACCTCCCGGAAGACCTCCAGGTGGTCCGGGCCGGCGTCGATCCGGGACACTCTCGGCTGGTCCAGGAGTCGGGAGACGTTCCCGAGAGCGGTCGAGAGCGGAAGCGGTGCGGGCATGACGAACCGGGCGTGGGTGACGACCCGGAGGTATTCGAACACGTTGACCCAGGTCAGGTAGTGCTGGACGGTCCCCGCGACCACGGCTTCCAGCAGATCCCGGGCCCGGGCGTACCGCGGAGAGCCCGGCACCGTCGCGTCGACCAGAACGTTCGTATCGATCAGGGTCATGCCAGGTCGTCCAGGAGATCGAGGTACGCCCGATCCGCCGGATCGAACCCGGGGGCAAACTCGCCTTCCTCGATCGTTTCCCACTCCAGGGGACGCGAAGGGCGCTCGTCCGCGCTCCGCACCGCCTCGCGGAGGAGCGCGTTCGCCAGCTGGCTCATGCTCAACCGGCGCTGAGCGGCCAGGGTCTTCAAGTCTTCCAGAAGACGCGTGTCGAGATCAACGGTCGTGCGCGGCATATCATGATGCTAGACTCTCTGCATCATGATGACAAGACCTAGATTTCCTCCCACCCCGCCGGCGGCGTCACCACCACCGCCTCGTCCGTCACCTCGGCCACGAACTCCTTCACGAACGGAAGCAGCCGCCGCTTGCTCCCCGGCTCGCCGAACTCCAGCAGCGGCGGCCCGTCGGAGTCGAGGATGTCGGTCACGTCGCCGAGCCGCCGGCCGTCCTCCGTCCGCACCTCGCGGCCGACCAGGGCGTGGAGGAAGAACTCGTCCTCCGCCCGCGCGGCCTCGGCCTCGGCGTACGAGACGATCAGGTACCAGCCGACCCGCGCCTCCACCGCCTCCCGGTCGAGGAACCGGTCGAGCTTCAGGAGCCGCTTCCCCTTGTGGACGCGGCTGGCCTGGATCGTCGCCGGCTCGGTCTCCGCGTCTCCCTCGGCGGTGGCGGACAGGACGATCACCGCCCCTTCGTCGAAGCGGGACTCCTCCTCGGTCAGCGGATGGATCAGCGCCTCACCGCGGATCCCGTGCGGCCGGATCAACCGGCCGATCGCCAGGTACTCGGGCGCGTCCGCCACCGGCTACTTCTTCTCCTCGGCCTCCGCGGGGGGCGCGGCGGGCTCTTCCGCCGGCGGCTCTTCGGCGGGCGGCTCCTCGGCCGGGGCCTCGGCCTCCTCGACCGACGGGGGCGTCTCCTCGCCCGCCTCGACCGCGCGCTCCTCGGCCGCGGCGCCGGCTTCGGGCTCGTCCTCCCCGGCGGGGGCCTCTCCGGCGTCGCCCTCGGCCGGGGCGTCGGCCTCCGACGTGTCGACGGTCGGCGCGTCCTCGCGCTCGATCTCCGTCTCCAGATCCTCGGGCGCCGACTCCACTTCGGGCTCCGGGGCCGTCCGCTCGGCCGGCTCGGCCGGGGTCGGCTTCGGCTTCGCCTTCGGCGCGGGCTCGGGCTTCGGCTCGGGCGCCACGCCCGTCTTGAACTCCTGCCAGATCCCGGCCTGCGACAGGAGCGACCGCGCGCTGTCGGTCGGGTCGGCCCCTTCGGCCAGCCACTGCATCGCCTTGTCCCGATCGATCTTGATCTTCGCCGGATCGGTCCTCGGATCGTAGGTCCCGATCGTGTCGAGGAACCGCCCGTCGCGCGGGCTCCGCGAGTCGGCCACCACCACGCGGTAGAACGGCTGCTTCTTCGCGCCCATGCGGCGCAGACGGATACGTACCGACATCCTTACCTCCCCAGCTTGAGTTTGCGTCCGAACGAACCCTGGATCTTCTTCATCATCTTGTTCATCTCCCCGAACTGCTTGAGGAGCCGGTTCACCTCCTGGACCGAGGTGCCGCTCCCCTTCGCGATCCGCTTGCGGCGGCTCCCGTTCAGGACCTTCGGGTTCCGCCGCTCCGCGGGCGTCATCGAGAGGACGATCGCCTCGACCCGCTTCATCCGGTCGGGCTCGATCTCGACCCCCTTGAGCTCCTTGCCGACCCCGGGCAGCATCCCCAGGAGGCCCTCCAGCGGGCCCATCCGCTTGATCTGCTTCATGGCGGTCAGGAAGTCCTCCAGATCGAACTTCCCGCTCTTGCCGACCTTCTGCTCGAGCTTCGCCGCCTCGTCGACGTCGATCGCCTCCTGGGCCCGCTCGACCAGCGTGACCACG
>CAZUIY010000164.1:0-1715 GCA_964619975.1 uncultured Gemmatimonadales bacterium | reverse complement strand
CGGGCCTGATCCCAAGTCGTGGCAGTGCTAGCACTTAGGGTATTCGCTTGATGTTGCAAAAAAGACGGTCTCCGACCATGTTGTGTTTTTACAACGCACAACGGGAAGGAGACCGCCATGGAAGTTCGATTGGAAAAGGATGGGCCGTTGATTGGTTCGCCGAGTCAGACTTTCGATAGTTTCGCCAACAACATCAAAGACCGTCAAGACGATTGGCGGCGTCGCGTGACCGAGGATCCCTCCGCCTTTTCCAAGGTCCAGGCCGAAATCCTGCAACAATACCAGCAGGGTGCCGACTTGATGACCGCCGCCGTCATGGCCGAGGGCACCAGCCAACCCCCAATGCATGCCCATGTCCAGCAAGTCCGCGCCGACGCGGTGCTGCCCTTGAAAGCACCCGAACGGCGGTCCTTGAAGATCCGGCTGGCTGGCGGACTCGTCCTCTGGCTGCTCACCTTGTACTGTGCCCCGCGGCCCCGCAAACAAAACGAAAACGATCAACATCAACGTGTCGGGCTCTATCCGGAACTGGCCGCCTTGGGCGTTCGTCACGGCAGTTGTCCGGCGCTGCAATCGCTGGTGGCGCGGACCGTGGCCCTCTGCCCGTCGATCGAAGCAGCCCGCAAGGAACTGCGGCGGCAAGGCGTGGTGCTCGACAAGAAGACCGTCCGCCGCGTCGCCGAACAACTGGGTACGGAATTCCTCGCCTGGCGGCGGCGGGAGTTGCTTGCGTGGCGGATGGGACTGACGCCCGCCGGTGACGAACTGACCGGCAAACGCGTGGCCGTGCAGATCGACGGCGGACGCATCCGGATGCGGGAAAACAAGAAACGTTCGGCCAAAAGGAAGAAAGGTCAGCGGGTGAAGTTCAAGACACCATGGCGGGAACCGAAAGCGATGATCATGTTCACCTTCGACGAACACGGCAAGATGACCAAGAAACGTCAGCCTCTGATCGATGGCACGCTACAGGGCCCGGATCACTTGGCGGAACTGGTTGCCTGGCACCTGCACCGCCTGGGCGCGGCGAAGGCGGAGAGCGTGGTGTTTTTGTCGGACGGGGCGACGTGGATCTGGAACCGGTTGGATTGGATCATCGGGCGTGCCGGGCTGGACCGGTCGAAGACGGTGGGCGTGCTGGATTGGTGCCATGCGGCGGAACACATCAACCGGGCGTTGCGGTCGCTGAAGTTGAAGGCCGACAAGCGGCGGAAGGAGTTCGCCCAGATGCGGACGTGGCTGAAGCAGAGCCGTTGGGAGAAGATCGTGTCGCGTTTGAAACAGTTAGCGAAAGACAAGACGGATCAACACAAGGTATGGACGGAGATCGAATATGTTCGCAAGCACGGCGAGGCGGGCCATCTTCAATACCTAGCGTTCAAGCGTCGGGGGCTTCCGTTGGGTAGCGGTGCGATCGAGAGCGCGATCCGTCGGGTGATCAACCTTCGTTTGAAGAGCAACGCGATTTACTGGTTGCCGGAAAACGCGGAAGCGATGTTTGCGTTGCGAGCTTCGTTGCTGACGGATCGCTGGGAGGAGCAGTTATTGGAGGTGAGGTGCAGCATGACCCGTGACGCAAGCCTGACATGGGAATGGTCTGCCCCAACCATCGCGCCGGACGCGCCCGCACCGACACCACCGACGGCGACGCAAGTGGCAGAAGAACAACAGGTTAAAGCCATCGCTGCATGACACGATTTGGGATCACACCCTCT
>CAZUIY010000163.1:0-1522 GCA_964619975.1 uncultured Gemmatimonadales bacterium | reverse complement strand
TCTCGTTTGGCCATACGTTTCCTTCGACGTAATTGCTCCCGTCGATCTAACGTACGAGGGTACCAAACGGTTGTCAGGCATTTACAGAATTCTCAATAAGTGCAGGCCCACGAGAAGCGCTGCAACGCTAGAGAAGCTTCCCATCAGCGGAGTAATCGGAGGCGCAGATCCGAAACTACGGTGTGTTGATTTCGGAGGGTGATCAGCGATCACGCCTGATACCAAAATGCGGCGGCGTTATGAAGAAGGAGGCCTAGCATAGTGACCCTGCCTCGATTTCACGAACACCAGGTCACGCAGCCCAGATGTTGAATTCTGCATCGACAGGTGTCTGATAGCCGATCGACGAATGCGTACGCCGACGATTATAGAAGCCTTCGATCCAATCAAGGATGTCGAGCCTCGCCTCCGCTCGTGTGTCGTAGCGCAGCTGATAAACACGCTCGACCTTCAGTGTTTTGAAGAAGCTTTCGATCGCCGCGTTGTCCCAGCAACTGGCGCGTCTGCTCATCGATTGGATCATCCGGTAATCTTTAAGCAGCTGCCGATGCTCATCACTCGCATACTGACTGCCGCGGTCCGAATGCATGATCAGCCCCGCCGCTGGCTTGCGCTTCCAATACGCCGATCGCAACGCCTGACATACCAGATCGGCCTTCAGGCGATCACTCATCGACCAGCCCACGATTCTGCGGCTCGCGAGATCCATGATGCAGGCAAGATAAAGCCACCCCTCTCCCGTGGCGATATACGTGATGTCTGCCACCCATGCCTGATTCAGCTGCCAGCCATCAAAGCGTCGATCCAGAAGATGGGGCGCGATCGGCTTGCGATGCGTCGAATCGGTCGTCACACGGTAAGGCCGCTTATAGACCGGACACAAAGTCTGTCGCTTCAAGCTCTTGCGCACTCGCTCGTGACCCACACGAAGGCCGCGTGCATGCAGATCGCGCACAATGCGCGGCCGGCCGTAGCTGCGTTTGGTCGCCGCATGAATCGCAGCGACTTGCGCATCCAGCGCGCTATTGGCGATCGAGCGCTCGCTCGGCGCACGCACTCGCCACTGGCAATAACCGGTGCGCGACACGCCCAGTTGCCGGCACATGCGGCTCACGCTGAAAAAATCGCTGTGGCTCTCGATCCAGGCGTACTTCACCGCGATTCCTTCGCGAAATACGCCGCCGCTTTTTTTACGATGTCGAGATCAAGCTTGGTGCTCGCGAGCTCCCGGCGCAGTCGCGCGTTCTCCGCCTCGAGCTCGCTCACCGGCCGCCTTGCCGCCACCGCTTTACCATCGAGCGCCCTGAGCTTGCCAGCTCGTTTCAATCGCACCCAGTTCCCCAGGCTCGATTCCGGCATACCCAACCGTTTTGCAGCTTGGTTGCCGCCGATCGATTCGGCTAATCGAACAGCCTCTATCTGGAACTCATCGGTATAGCGCCGGTCTTGAACTTCTTTCTTGCCCATAAAGCCTCTCCCGTCCATCAGATATTTACCCACAAATCTGATGCACGTGGAACCG
>CAZUIY010000162.1:0-7209 GCA_964619975.1 uncultured Gemmatimonadales bacterium | reverse complement strand
GACGCCCGGGGCCACCTGGTGTCGATCCGGGAGTGGTGGATTCCGGCCGACCAGCAGGGCCGGAGCGGGCCGGTGGCGGTGAACCGATGACGAAGGAGGCACGGATGCGGGGAGCGGCGATCGCGGGAACGCTGGCACTGGCGGTGGCGATGGTCGCCTGCGGCGGCGAGCGCGGCGCGGGCTCCGGCGAGGCCGATCCGGCCGAGGAGCCGGCGTACGGCGACATGCTGGTCGTGGCGATGGGCGCCGACGCGGACGTGCTGTTGCCCCAGACCTCGAACTCCGCCGACGCCTCCACCATCCAGGGCCAGATCTTCTGGTACCTGATGCGGTCGAAGGCCGACTTCATCAACGTGGAGCCGGGCCTCGCCGACTCGTTCCGCTTCAGCGAGGACTCGCTGGCGATCGACTTCTTCATCAACCCGGGCGCGAAGTGGCACGACGGCCATCCGGTCCAGGCCGACGACGTGCTCTTCGGCCACGAAATCTGCACCGCCCCGGAGGTGAACTTCTCGGCGATCTCGTGGCTGGACCGGATCAACGACGTCGAGGCGATCGACTCCCTGACGGTTCGCTTCCACTTCGACGAGAAGTACATGTACCAGGTGACGGACGCCAACGTCTGCCACCCCATGCCGGAGCACATCCTGGGCGACGTACCGATGGGGGAGATCCCGAACCACGAGTTCACCCGGAACCCGGTGGGGAACGGCCCCTTCAAGTTCGTTTCGTGGCGGCCGGGCGAAGAGATCGTGCTGGAGGCGAACACCGAGTTCTTCCGCGGCCGGCCGTACCTGAACCGCGTCACCTTCCGGGTGGTGCCCGAGGCGACCACGCGGGCGACGATGATCCAGAACGGCAACGTGGACCTCTGGCCGCGGGCCCAGAACTCGTTCTATCCCCAGCTCGAGCAGGATCCGGACCTGGTCGTCCACTCGTACCCCGGCCGGAGCTACACCTACCTGGCGTACAACACCGAGGACCCGGTCATGTCCGACGTCCGGGTGCGGCAGGCGCTCACGCGGGCGATCGACCGGCAGACGATCGTGGACGCCCTACTCTACGGGCAGGGCATGATCGGCACCCAGCCCATGATCTCCACCATCTGGGCCCACGACCCGTCCATCGAGCCGATTCCGTTCGACATCGAGGAGGCCGGCCGGTTGCTCGACGAGGCCGGCTGGACCGACACCGACGGCGACGGCATCCGCGACAAGGACGGCCAGCCGCTCTCGGTCGTCCTCAAGACCAACTCGGACAACGTCATGCGGGTCGACATCGCCACCATCGTCCAGGAGCAGTGGAAGAACGTGGGGGTTGACACGCGGCTGAACACGCTCGAGTTCAACACCTTCATCGGTCACCTGCTGGAACACGACTTCCAGGCCGCGGTGGCGGGATGGAACGTAGGCATCAAGGCGGAGCTCGAGCCCACCTTCGGGTCCGGCGAGCAGTTCAACTTCGTGGGGGTGGAGAACGCCCGGCTGGATTCCCTGATGGAGGCGGCGGCCCTCGAGCGCGACCGGGAGGCGGCGCGGCGGATCTGGAGCGAGGCCCAGCGGATCATCATCGACGAGGCCTACTACGCGTTCCTCTTCCAGGGCAACGACATCCACGCCATCGACCGGCGGTTCGAGGGCGTGAACATGACGGCCTACGGCTGGAGCCACTACCTGGAGGAGTGGTACGTGCCCGAGGGGCGGCAGAAGTACGACGTGCCGCTGGGCGGCGAGCCGGCGCCGGTCGCCGGAGCCGACACCACGAGCGCCCCGGCCGAGGCTCGTTGACCGACCGCCGCGCGCGGCGGAGGGGACGGGCGGCTCGGCGGTGACCGGATACCTGATCAAGCGGCTCCTGCAGGCGATCCCGATCCTGCTGGGCGCCTCGACGATCATCTTCTTTCTGATGCACGCCGCCCCTGGCGATCCCACCACGATCTACCTGGCGAACCCCAACATCGACCCCGCCGTGGTGGAGCAGATGCGGCGGAACCTGGGGCTCGACCAGCCGGTCCACATCCAGTACGTGAAATGGCTCGGGTCGTTCATGACCGGGGATTTCGGCTACTCGTTCAGCCAGCACCGGGCGATCAGCGAGATCCTGAAGGACGCGATCCCGAATACGCTGCTGCTGTCGGGCCTGGCGCTGGTCATCATCTTCGCCATCGGCGTGGTGGTGGGCACCCTCCAGGCGGTCCGCCAGTACTCGTGGGTCGACAACGTGTCGACGGTGCTGTCGTTCTTCTTCTATTCGATGCCGTCCTTCTGGTTCGGCCTCATGCTGATCCTCCTGTTCTCCTACAAGCTGCAGTGGCTGCCGGCCAGCCAGATGACGTCGGTGGACTACGACTTCATGGTCGGGGCCGAGCAGCTCAAGGACCGGTTCATGCACCTGCTGATGCCGGCCGTGGCGCTGGGGCTCGGCGGCGCCGCCGCCGTCGCCCGCTACATGCGGAGCGGCATGCTGGAGCAGATCCGGCAGGACTACGTGCGGACGGCCCGGGCCAAGGGGTTGAGCGAGCGGAAGGTCGTGTTCAAGCACGCCATGCGGAACGCGCTGATCCCGGTCGTGACCCTGCTCGGGCTCTACATCCCGTTCCTCATGAGCGGGGCCGTCCTGATCGAGACGATCTTCGCCTGGCCCGGCATGGGGCGGACGATCGTGACCGCCATCTTCCAGCGTGACTACCCGGTGGTCCTGGCCAGCGCCTTCGTGATCGCGGTGCTTGTCATTCTCGGGAACCTGCTCGCGGACATCCTCTACAGCGTGGTCGACCCGCGGGTGCGGGTGGAGGACGAGGCGACGTGACGCCGCAGGGCGAGAGCGGGGGGATCGAGGCCGCCGAGCTGGCGGTCGGGGGCCCGGCCACCCGCGGGGGACCGCCGCGGCCGGCGGCGGCGAAGGTCCAGCCGCGGCGGCCGTGGGCGATCGCGCTCTCGGCGCTCGTGCCCGGCCTCGGCTCCGCGGCGATCGGCCGCTTCACCGTGGCCGCCTGGATCCTGGCGGGCTGGCTGGTGGCAGTGGCCACGCTCCTCTACTCGCAGGACGACGTGGCGCGGACGCTGGAGACGGGCCGGCTGGAGGACTGGATCGCCCTCGGCACGCTGGCCGTCTCGCTGGTCGGCATCTGGGTCTGGGGGATCCTCGACACCGCCGTCGTGGCCACCCGGCCGATCAAGCGGGTGGGGGTCAGCCAGTGGCGGATGGCCTGGCGCCGCTTCCGCAAGAACCGCCTGGCGATGGCGGGGCTCGGCGTGATGGCGCTCCTCTACTGGGTCACGCTCCTGGCGCCCTTCATCGCCCCGTACGACCCCAACTTCCAGGGCAACATCGTCCTGAACCGATACCTGTCGCCCTCCTCGGAGCACCTGATGGGGACCGATAAGTTCGGCCGCGACGTCTTCAGCCGGATCCTCTACGGGGCGCGGATCTCGCTGTCGATCGGCTTCCTCGCGGTGGGGATCTCGATCACGCTGGGCACCCTGGTGGGCGCGGTGGCCGGCTACTTCCGCGGCTGGGTGGACCTGGCGATCGCGCGGCTGATCGACATGCTGCTCTCGATCCCCCGGCTGATCCTGCTGCTGGTCATCATCGCGATCTTCCAGCCGACCATATTTCTGGTCATCGTGATCCTGGGCCTGACGGGGTGGGAGGGGAGCGCCCGCATCGTGCGCGGGCAGTTCCTGCAGCTCCGCGAGCAGGAGTTCGTCCAGGCGTCCCGCGCGCTCGGCTACTCCGACGGGCGGATCATCCTGCGGCACATCCTGCCGAACACGCTGGCGCCGATCATCGTGATCGCGACGCTGAACATCGGCAACACGATCCTGCTGGAGGCGGCGCTGTCGTTCCTCGGGCTCGGCGTCCAGCCGCCGACCGCGTCGTGGGGCTCCATGGTGAACGACGGACGGGACGCGATGATCACGGCGTGGTGGATCTCGACGTTCCCGGGCCTGGCGATCGTATTGACGGTCGTCTCGTTCAACCTGCTGGGGGACGGCCTCCGGGACGCCCTCGACCCGCGGCTCAGAAGCGGCTGATGGCGCCACGCGTCGGCCTGGCGCGCCGCGGCCGGTCGATCCCCGCCGGCGCGGCGCTGGTGGCGGCCACGATCCTGGCCGCGCCGGCCGCCGCCCAGACGGGCTTCACGCCGGAGGGGGCCGAGCGCCAGCGGGCGCTCGAGGCGGCGGTGGTGGAGCGGATCCAGCCGGAGGCGCTCTCCATCACGTCCTGGACGCTGGCGGAGCGGCCCCACGTGGCCGGCTCGCCCGCCCAGGCGGACGTCCGCGACGCGCTGGTCGCCTGGTTCGGCGCTGCGGGTCTCGAGGTCGAGATCGCCGCCTACGACGTGTTCCTGCCCTGGCCCGTCCGGGTCCGGGTCGCCTTGACCGCGCCCGACTCGGTGGAGCTCGCGCTCGGCGAGCCGCCGATCCCCGAGGATCCGGCCACCGAGCGCCCGCAGCACCCCTGGGTGAACGGGTACTCCGGGGCCGGGGCCGCTCACGCCGAGGCGGTGTACGTCCACTACGGGCTCCACGAGGACTACGCCCGGCTGGACCGGATGGGGATCGACGTCCGCGGGAAGGTGGCCGTGGCCCGCTACGGACGGTCGTACCGCGGGGTGAAGGCGCTCCTGGCCGAGGATCGGGGGGCGGCCGCGCTGGTCCTGTACTCGGATCCCTCCGACGACGGCTACGCAAAGGGAGACGTCTACCCGGACGGGCCCTTCCGGCCGTGGGACGGCGTCCAGCGGGGGAGCGTGATGAACGGCGTGGGCGACCCCGAAGGCCCGGACGGCCTGCCGGCGATCCCGGTGGTGCCGGTGTCGTACCGGGTGGCGTCGGAGATCCTCTCCCGCGTGGGTGGCCCCGAGGTGCCGGAGCCCGAGTGGCAGGGGGCGCTGCCGTTCCGCTACCACGTCGGTCCCGGCCCGGCCCGGATCCGGGTCGAGGTGGAGGACGACCGCGACGGGCCCGAGCGGGGGATCAAGCCGATCCACAACGTGATCGCGCGGATCCCCGGCGCGGAGATCCCCGACGAGTGGGTGGTGGTCGGCGCGCACATCGACGCCTGGGGGGCGGGGGCGAACGACAACGCGAGCGGAACCGCGTCGATTCTCGAGGCGGCGCGCGCCATCGCCGCCGAGGCCGCCGCCGGCCGGCCGCCCCGGCGGACGATCGTCTTCGCCGGCTGGGACGCGGAGGAGTGGGGGCTGATCGGCTCGGTGGAGTGGGTCGAGGAGCACGCCGAGGCGCTCTCCGCGCGGGTGGTCGGCTACGTGAACCAGGACGCCATCGGCGGGACCCGCTTCGGCGCCTCGGCCGCGCCGTCGCTGAAGCCCCTGGTCCGCGAGGCCGCCGCCGCCGTCCCGGCCGGGGCGGACCGCAGCCTGCTGGACGAGTGGACGGAGGAGTCGAGCCCGGCTGGCCCCCGGGTGGGCGACCTCGGCGGCGGCTCCGACTACGCGGCGTTCTACAACCACCTCGGGATCCCGAGCGTGGGCCACGGGTTCGGCACTTCCGGCGGTGTCTATCACTCCGCCTACGACACCTGGCCCTGGATGCAGCGCTTCGGCGACCCCGGCTTCGAGCACCACGCGCTCTCCAGCCGCCTGGCGGCGGTTCTGGCCCTGCGGCTGGCGAACGCGGAGATCCACCCCTACGACCCCGCGCTGGCCGCCCGCGAGTTGGGCGAGGCGTGGGCGGCGCTGGCGGAGGAGGCGCGCGGCGCCGGCCCGGGCACCGGAGCGGACCCGCTGACGGCGGCGTTCGCCCGCATGGAGGCGGCCGGGCGCGGCCTGGACGCGGCGCGCGCCGCCTGGCTGGCGGGCCCCGTCGACCCGGACGAGAGCCGGCGCGCCAACGAGGCCCTGCGGGCGTCCGAGCGGGCGCTGACCCGGCCCGAAGGGTTGGTGGGCCGGCCGTGGTACCGGAGCCTCGCCTTCGCCGCCGACGGCCGGAACGGGTACGCCACGCTGGCGCTCCCCTCCGTCGCCGAGGCGATCCGCTCGGCGGACGCCGAGCGGATCCGCCGCGAGGTGGCCGACCTGGCGACCCGGGTGGAGGCGGCCGCGGAGCGGGTGGAAGAGGCGGCGGCGCTGCTGGAGCGATGACCGCCCCGGCGCCGACGGCCGAGGTCGAGGCCCTGATCCTCTGCGCCCGGCGCGAGCTGGACGCCGCATCCCGCGATGGCCTCCGGGAGCGGCTCCGCGCAGGGCTCGACCGGGAGGCCCTGGTGGGGCTGGGCCGGAAGCACGGCCTCCTGCCGCTCCTGGCCCGCCACCTGGAGAGCGTGGCCGAGGACGCGCCGCCCGGCCTCCTGGAGTCCCTCCGGCCGGTCGCGAGCGGAGTGGCGCGGCGGAACCTGGGCTTCCTGGCCGAGCTCTTCCGGGCGCTCGACCGGCTCGAAGCCGCGGGCGTGGCGGCGGTGCCGCTCAAGGGGCCGGTTCTGGCGATCGCCGTCTACGGCGATCTCGGCCTCCGCGAGTTCACGGACCTGGACATCCTCGTGCCCCGGGACGACGTCTTCCGGGCGCGCGACGCGCTTGCGGACCTGGGCTACGTGCCGGTCCACTGGCTTCCGCCGGACGCCGAGGGAGCGGTGCTCGAGACCGGCAACGCCCTGGCCCTGGAGCGACCCGAGGCGTGCCTCTGCCTGGAGGTCCACTGGCGGTTCTTCCCCCGCCACTCCGGCTTTCCCCTGGAGACGACAGGGCCCCTGGAGCGGCTGGAGGCGGTGGAGGTCCAGGGCCGCCGGCTGACCCAGCTCGGAGCCGAGGACCGGCTCCTGTTCCTGGCGGCCCACGGGTTCCGCCACGCCTGGGAGCGGTTGGAGTGGATCGGCGGGCTGGCGGAGCTGGTCCGCCGCCGGCCCGACCTGGACTGGGACGCGACGCTGGAGCGCGCCCGTGGCCTCGGCGGCACGCGCATGCTGGGCCTGGGGCTCCACCTGGCGGCCACCGACCTGGCGGCGCCCGTTCCGGCCCCGGTCCTGGCCGCCACGGCGGACGAGGCGGTGGCCGACCTGGCGGAGCGGGTCCGCGCCCGGTGGCGCTCGGGCGAGACGGAGCCGCTCCCCCGGGGCGAGGAGACCCGCTTCCGCCTCCGCGGCAGGGAGCGCCGGCGCGACCGGCTCCGCTACCTGGTCCAGGTGGTCGCCACGCCGAGCGAGGCCGACTGGCGGGTGGCCCGCCTGGGCCGCCGGCTGGCGCCG
>CAZUIY010000161.1:0-3461 GCA_964619975.1 uncultured Gemmatimonadales bacterium | reverse complement strand
GTAGGAGGCCCACTCGTACTCCTTCGTCATCGCGATCGCGTCCTCGGGACAGGCGTCCACGCAGTAGCCGCACATGATGCACCGGAGGCCGTCGATCTCGAAGCTGACCGGATACTTCTCGATGGCCGGGTCGGGGTGCTCCCCGCCCACGATGTAGATGCAGTCCGCCGGGCAGGCGGTCGCGCACATCATGCAGGCCACGCAACGCGGCTGGCCGTCGGGGCGCTTCTTCAGGTAATGGCGGCCGCGGAAGCGGTCGCCGTAGTCCCGGCGCTCCTCCGGGTACTCGATGGTCGGCATCTGATCCCGGTCGAACAGGTTCCGGATCATGTTCTTCATGGTGGTGGCGAGCCCGACGAAGATCGCCGGCAGGTAGATCCGGTTCAGGAACCCCGACGCCTCGCCCTCCCGCAGGAGATCCTCGGCGTCCAGCACCACCACGTCCTTCTGATAGTCGATCGGCATGCGACTCACCTCACAGCAGGTAGAGCACCAGAGCGGTCACGAACACGTTGGCCAGGGCGAGCGGCAGGAACGTCTTCCACCCCAGATCCATGAGCTGGTCGTAGCGGAACCGGGGCAGGGTCCAGCGCACCCAGATGAAGAGCCAGAGGAGCACCACGACCTTGGCCGTGAACGTCCCCACCTGGATCAGCGCCGTCGGGATCGGCCCCACCATCTCCCGCAGCGCCTCCCCCGACACCCAGGGGATCTGCCAGCCGCCCAGAAACAGGGTCGCGATCAGCATCGCCCCCGTCACCATCGCCATGTACTCGGCCATGAAGAAGAGCGCGAACTTCATCGACGAGTACTCGGTGTGGTAGCCGACCACCAGCTCGTTCTCCGCCTCGGGCAGGTCGAACGGCAACCGGTTGCTCTCGGCGAAGATCGCCACCGTGAACAGGACGAACGCCAGCGGCTGGGTCACTATGCCCCAGGCCGGGAGCCAGCCGAACAGGAGCTCCCCCTGCCCCTCCACGATCGTGTCGAGCTGGATCGCCGAGTGGATCATGAGGAGGCCGACCACCGAGAGGCCCAGGGTCAGCTCGTAGGAGATCATCTGGGCGCTCGAGCGCACGCCGCCCAGGAGCGAGTACTTGTTGTTCGACGCCCAACCCGCCAGGACGATCCCGTACACCGACAACGAGGCCAGCGCGAACACGTAGAGGATCCCGATGTTCAGGTCCGCCACCATGAGCTGGATCGTCCGTCCGGCGACCTCCACGGGCTGGCCGAACGGGATCACGGCGAACGTCATCGTGGCCGGGACCAGCAGCATGACCGGCGCCAGGAGGAAGAACGCGCGGCTGGCGTGGCTCGGGACGTAGTCCTCCTTCCACATGAACTTGACCACGTCGGCCAGCGGCTGGACCAGCCCGAACAGCGTGATGCCGGCGATGTTGACGCGGTTGGGGCCCAGCCGGTGCTGGATGAACGCCGCCCCCCGGCGCTCGACCCACACCAGGATCGGCACCGCGTTCAGCACCATGAAGAAGACGATCAACGCCTTCAGGATCGAGATGCCCGCTCCGGTCCAGTCCATCAGCCCGTCATCCGATGGTGGGGGCGCGGACGCCGTGGCGCGGGTAGGCCCCGATCGGGGGCTGCGGCCCGTCCTTCTCCCAGCCGTGGAGCCAGACGCCCTGGTCGCCCACCTGCTCCAGCGGGAGGTCGGCGAAGGCGGGCGCCGCGGCCGCCACGGCGGCGAACGCCTCGGCCACCGTGGCCGGCGGGGCCTCGCCCCCCAGCGCCGCCCGTACGTCGGCGAGGGCGCGCCAGGCCGGCCGGCTCTCGGCGAACGGGGTCACCGCGGCGTGGAACCGCTGGACCCGGCCGGCGTGGTTGGTGAACGTGCCGTCCCGCTCCACGTGGACCGAGGTCGGGAGCACCAGGTGGGCGCGCTCGATGCCGGGCGCCGCGCGCGGACCCAGGAACAGCACCCACTCGGCCGCCTCCAGGGCCTGCCGGCCCGCCTCGCCCAGGTCGTCCGGCGCCCAGTCGCAGAGGATCAGGCCGCGGACGGCGCCCGAGGCCACGCGGCCCAGGAGCTCCGGCACGCCGCTCTCTTCGCCCCCGGGCCGCAGGATCTCCAGCGCGCCGCGGGTATTCGGGTTCGGGTCGGCGCGGATCAGGATGCCGTCCACCAGCTCGTCCACGTGGCGCCAGGAGTCGTCCACCCGGAAGTCCGGCCGCGGCCCGCCCGCCGTCTCGACGAGGGCCGCCAGCGAGGCCAGGTCCTCGTTCGACATACGCGGGCTGGCGATGGCGGCGATCGAGCCCTCGAGGCTGCGGATCGCCTCCGCGGCCCGGCGGACCGCTTCGTCCCACGGGATCTCCTCCAGTGCTTCCGCGCCCCGGACCAGCGGCGCCGCGATCCGGTCGGAGGTGTCGGCCATCCGTCCGTGCGAGAGCCGCCCGGGATCGCACATCCAGGAGTCGTTCACGTCGTCGTTGTGGCGCGGCCGGTAGCGGTAGAGCCGGTCCTCGGACTCGTCGGCGTAGACGTTGCAGCCGGTCGAGCACTCGGGACAGACCGACTCGTGGCTCTCCAGCCAGTAGACGCGCTTCCGGAACCGGAAATCGGTCGAGGTGAGGGCGCCGACCGGACAGATGTCGGTGTAGTTCAGCGCGTACTGGGTCGCCACCGGCCGGTCGTCGAACGTCATGATCTCGGCGTGGTCCGACCGGTTCGCGATCACGAAGTCGGCGGTGCCGGCGATCTCCTCCCCGAAGCGGACGCAGCGGCTGCACAAAACGCACCGCTCGGCGTCCAGCGTGATCGGCCCCAGGTCCTTCACCTTGTCCTTGTGGATCCGCTCGATCGGCAGCGGCACGTACTTGCCGACCTCCAGGTAGTACTTCTGCAGGTAGCACTCCCCCACCTGATCGCAGACGGGGCAGTCCAGCGGATGGTTCTTGAACTCGAACTCCATCACCCCCTGGATCGCCTCCCGCACCTTGTCGGTGTCGAACTTCACCGTCATCCCGTCGGCCACGGTGACGTTGCAGGAGGGCTGGAGCTTCCCCTGACCCTCCACCTCGCAGAGGCACATCCGGCAGTTGGCGGGGATCGACAGATCCCGGTGGTAGCAGAAGTGCGGCGGCGTGTAGCCGGCCCGCTCCGACGCCTGGAAGATCGTGGCGCCCTTCGGCACGCGGACCTCGACCCCGTCCACCGTCACGGTCACGAGCTCCCCGCCCTCGATCTCGGCGGCGGCCCGCTCGGCCGGCACCTCCTCCGGGTCCCGCTCCGTCGTCAGCGGGGTCGGCGGCGGCAGGATCGACGACAGGTCGCCCGGCCGGCGGCGCTCGCCCCCGTAGGCGGTGTCCTTCTCGGTCCCCACGTTCCGTCTCATCGTCGCCCCCTCAGGCCGCCGGCAGCACGTGCTTGTGTCGGTCGACCGCGGCCTGGAGCGCCGCCATGTCCACCGGGCCCGCGCAGAGCGCCGCGAACTCCTCGG
>CAZUIY010000160.1:0-4505 GCA_964619975.1 uncultured Gemmatimonadales bacterium | reverse complement strand
GAGCTGGAGTACCGCCGGGTGGAGAACGTCGAGGACATCCTCTCCGAGGGCGAGGTCATCCAGGTCAAGCTGATCGGCATCGACAACCAGGGCCGCGTCAAGCTGAGCCGCAAGGCGCTCCTGGAGAAGCCCGAGGGGTACACCGAGCCCGAGCGCACCGAGCGGCCCGACCGGGGCGGCCGCGGAGACAACCGGCGCGGCGGCGGCCGCGGCGGACGCCGCGACTAGCGGCGGCCGGAACCGCGAGCGGAGGCGAGGGATCATGCGGATCGGCGTGCCGGCGGAGATCAAGACGAACGAGAACCGGATCGCCCTCCAGCCGGTGGGCGCCGAGATGCTCACCCGGGACGGGCACGAAGTGTGGGTCGAGCGGGGCGGGGGCGAGGGCTCCGGCTTCGCCGACGAGGCGTACGAGGCGGCGGGGGCCGTCATCCAGGACGGCCCCGAGCCGATCTTCGCCGAGTGCGAGATGATCCTGAAGGTCAAGGAGCCGCAGCCGGCCGAGACGGCGCGGATGCGGCCCGGCCAGATCGTCTTCACCTACTTCCATTTCGCCGCCAGCCGCGAGCTGACCGACGGCGTCATCGACTCCGGCGCGGTCGCCATCGCCTACGAGACGGTCGAGGAGCCCGACGGCTCCCTGCCGCTCCTCGTGCCGATGAGCGAAGTGGCCGGACGGATGGCGGTCCAGGAGGGCGCGAAGTACCTGGAGAAGCTGATGGGCGGCCGTGGGATCCTGCTCGGCGGCGTGCCCGGAACGCCGCCCGGCGAGGTCGTCATCATCGGCGGCGGTGTGGTCGGCACGAACGCCGCCAAGATCGCCGCCGGCATGGGCGCCCGGGTCACGATCCTGGACGTGTCGCTGGACCGCCTCCGGTACCTGGACGACGTGATGCCGGCCAACGTCGACTGCCTCTTCAGCGACCCGCACACGATCCGCGACCTGTTGAAGCGGGCGGACCTGCTGATCGGCGCCGTGCTGCTCCCCGGAGCGAAGGCGCCCAACCTGGTCACCCGGGACGACCTGGCGACGATGAAGGACGGGGCGGTCATCGTGGACGTGGCGGTGGACCAGGGCGGCTGCATCGAGACCTGCCGGCCCACCACCCACGAGGACCCGGTCTACGTGGTGGACGGCGTCGTCCACTACTGCGTGGCCAACATGCCGGGCGCCGTCCCGCGCACGTCCACCATCGCGCTGACCAACGCCACCCTGCCGTACGCGCGCCGGATCGCCGGTCTGGGGTGGCGCGAGGCGTGCCGGCGGAGCCGCCCGCTCACGCTCGGGCTCAACGTCGTGGACGGCCAGGTGACGTACCCCGGCGTGGCCGAGGCGTTCGACCTGCCGTACCGCGATCCGGCTGAGGCGCTGGCGGAATGACGGTCGGAACCGAAGAGGGACGGCTCCACTTCCGGCGCGTGACGCCGCACGATCTGCCTCTTCCCGCCTACGCCACCGAGGGAGCCGCCGGCATCGATCTGCGCGCGGCCGCGGACCACCGCCTCGACCCCGGCGGCCGGCAGCTGATCGGAACCGGTTTCGCCATGGCGCTGCCGGATGGCTGCGAGGGCCAGATCCGGCCCCGGTCGGGCCTGGCGGCGCGCCACGGGCTCACCGTGCTGAACGCCCCCGGCACGATCGACGCCGATTACCGCGGAGAGGTCAAGGTCCTGCTCGTCAACCTGGGAACCGAATTGGTGGAGATCGCCGCAGGCGACCGGATCGCCCAGCTCGTGGTCGCGCCGGTGTCGCGGCTCCTGCCCGTCGAGGTGACCGAGCTGCCGGACACGGCACGGGGGGCGGGCGGCTTCGGCTCGACCGGCCGATGAGCGGGTTCATGGACTTCCTGCGGCGCGCCGGCTCCGGCTCGCGGCTCTCCACCGAGATCTCGGTGGATCTCGGCACCGCCAACACGCTGATCTACGTCCGGGGCCAGGGGATCGTGCTGAACGAGCCCTCCGTGGTCGCCCTCGACGCCGACACCCGGGAGATCCTGGCGGTCGGCCTCGAGGCGAAGAAGATGCTCGGCCGCACCCCCGGCGGGATCGTGGCCGTGCGGCCGCTCAAGGACGGCGTCATCGCCGACTTCGAGGTCACCGAGAAGATGCTCCGGGACTTCCTGGAGCGGGTGTTGAAGAACCGGTTCATGCCGGTCCGGCCCAAGGTCCTGATCTCGGTGCCGAGCGGGATCACCGAGGTGGAGAAGCGTGCGGTGCACGACTCCGCCGAATCGGCCGGCGCCAAGGAGGTGTACCTGGTGGCGGAGCCGATGGCGGCCGCGATCGGGGTGGGCCTGCCGGTCGAGACCCCGACCGGGAACATGGTCATCGACATCGGCGGCGGCACGACCGAGATCGCGGTCATCGCGCTGTCGGGGATCGTCAGCGACACGTCGATCCGCGTGGGCGGCGACGAGATCGACGAGGCGATCGTCCACTTCCTGCGGAAGTCCTACAACATCCTGATCGGTGAGCCCACGGCCGAGCTGGTCAAGATGACGATCGGGTCCGCCTACCCCGAGGGGGAAGAGCAGCAGATGGAGGTCAAGGGGCGGGACATCGTCTCGGGCATCCCCAAGACCGTCCGGATCAGCTCCGCCGAGGTGCGCGAGGCGATCCAGGAACCGATCGCCGCGGTGGTGGACGCCGTCCGCCAGGCGCTCGAGCGGACACCGCCCGAGCTGGCCAGCGACATCGTCGACCGGGGCATCGTCATGACCGGCGGCGGGGCGCTCCTGCGGGGCCTCGACTCGCTGCTGCGCGAGAACACCAACCTGCCGATCAACGTGGACGAGGAGCCCCTCACCTGCGTGGTGCGCGGCACCGGGCGGATTCTGGACGACCCCGAGAAGTACCGCGGCGTCCTGACGCTCAGCCGCCATTCGTGACGCCCCGCCGGTAACGTGCGGGCGCTCCGGAAGGCGCGGCGCGCCGAGGTCGTGGCGGTGGCGCTCGTCGTCGTCTCCCTGGTCCTGCTGGCCCTGCCCGAGGACGCGGAGCGGACCGTCTCCCGCCGCGCCAACCAGGTGGTCCTCCTGCCGGTCTCGCGCGTCCGCGCCGTCTTCGGCGGCTATCTGCGGCTGCGCGAGGAGAACGCCGAGCTGAGAGCGCGGCTCCAGCGGGCCCGGCTGCAGGTGGACGAGGCGATCCCGCTTCGGGTGCAGAACCGGGAGCTCAGGCGGATGCTGGACTTCGAGGCGAGCCAGCCGGTGCGGCTGATCCCCGCCCGGGTGCTCGACCGGAACTTTTCCACCTTGCCCACGACGTTCCTGGTCGACGCCGGCCGCCGGGCGGGGGTCGCGGTGAACCTGCCGGTGGTGACGGCGGACGGGCTGGTGGGGAAGACGGTGGAGGTCGGCTCGGCCACCAGCCTGGTCATGCTCTACTCGCACCCGGAGTTCAGCGCGAGCGCGCTGGCCGTGAGCGGTGACCACCTGGAGTTCGGGATCGTCCGGCCGGCGCCGGACGGCGGGCTCCGCCTGTTCCTGCCGCTCCGCTCCACGACCGGGCCGGGCGATCCGCTCGTGACCTCCGGCTACGGTGGCACGTTTCCGCGCGGCCTCGCCATCGGCCGGGTCGAGAGCGGGCGCGAGAGCGACCGGCTGGGGTTGCAGAAGGTGGACGTGGTGAAGCCCGTCGTGGACCTGGCGCGGGTGACCACGGTGTTCGTCCTGATCCGCGGCCCGGAAACGGGCGGGGAGGATGTGCGGATGTTCTGGCCCGGGTACGCCTACCCGCCCATGGCGGGGGAGCGGCTGGGCGGGGCCGTCCCGGACAGCGCGGCCGCCGACACCCTGGCCCTCCCCGCCACCGGAGCCCCCGCGGCAGGGGAGGCGCCGTGAGCGGCCTGACGGGGTCGATGCGGCCCCGGTCGACCGGATGGGCCGAGCACATGCCCCCCGGACGCTTCGCGGGCCTCGTCGTGACGTGCCTTCTGGCCGCGCTGGCGCTGGAGGACGCCGTCGCGATCCAGGGGGCCACCCCGGACTTCGTCGTGATCGCGCTCGTCTACTCGGCGATCCGGCTCGGGGCCGCCGGGGGGGCGGCCAGCGGGTTCGGCCTGGGCCTGTTCCGGGACAGCCTGTACCTGCTGGACTTCGGTCTTCACGCCCTGGGAATGACCGCGATCGGGTACGCGGTGGGGAAGGCGCGGGAAAACCTGTATCTGACCACGAGTGGAGTCGACGTGCTGATCCTGGGAGGTTCCAAGCTGGCACTGGACATTCTGGTGCTCGGGGTCGCGGCCGGGGGGGCGTGGGAGACCTTCGAGCAGAGGTTTTTCTGGGAGGCGCCGGCCGCGGCTCTCTACACCGCTCTGCTGGGGGCCGGCCTCCAGCGTCTCTTCGCCCGGCCGTGATCTTCCGGTTGCTCCCACCGCCGGGCGGGCCTATGTTGCTTCTCCCCGAAATGAATCGATGAGAATACTGCGGACCCCGCGGACCACGGCACCATTCGACCCCGTCGGACGCAACCGGCGCGCTGGCCTGGCGCGGGTGTGCCTGGGA
>CAZUIY010000159.1:0-4488 GCA_964619975.1 uncultured Gemmatimonadales bacterium | reverse complement strand
CCGCCGATGGCGACCGGCCCGTCGGCGTCGCAGATCATCGTCATCCGTCCGTCCAGCGCCCTGCGGCGGCCATCCAGGGTCACGAATTCCTCGCCCTCGGCCGCCCGGCGGACGCGGATCGCGCCGCCGGCGATCCGGTCGAAGTCGAAGGCATGCAGCGGCTGGCCGCACTCCAGCATGACGAAGTTCGTTACGTCGACGACGGCGTTGACCGGCCGCATGCCGAGCGCCAGCAGGCGCGCCTGGAGCCACGCCGGGCTCGGGCCCACCGTGACCCCCTCGATCAGCCGCCCCAGGTAGCGCGGGCACCCCTCGGCGTCCTCCACCGTCACCGACGCGCGCTCCGCGGCGGGCGGCCCGTCTTCCAGGAGCGCCACGTCCTGCCGCAGGAACGGCGTGCCGGCCAGCCACTGGACCTCGCGGGCGATCCCGATGTGGGACTGGCCGTCGCCGCGATTCGACGGCAGATCGATCTCCAGGATCCGGTCGTCCAGGTCCATGAGCTCCGCCAGATCCCGTCCCAGGTCGGCCTCGCCGGCGCCCGGCACCGGCCAGATCCCCTCGGCGCCGCCCAGGGCGTCCAGGCCCAGCTCGGGGGCGGAGCAGAGCATCCCCTCCGAGACGACGCCGCGGATCTTCGCCCGCTGGATCATCCGGTCGCCGGGCAGGCGCGCCCCTGGCATGGCGTAGCCGTAGATCGCGCCCACCTCCACGTTCGGGGCGCCGCAGACGACTTCCCGCTCGCCGTCTCCGGCGGTGACCGTGCAGAGGGTCAGCCGGTCGGCGTCGGGGTGCGGACGGGCGGCCAGGACCTGGCCCAGGACCACGCCCGAGACGTCGCCGAACGCCGGCCGCACGTCATCCACGGCGAGGCCGATCGTGGTCAGCCGCCGGGCCAGCTCTTCCGGGGGCAGCGCGTCCAGCGCCCCCGGCGGGAAGAGCCGGACCAGCCAGCGGTAGGAGACCCGCACGCTACCGCCCCGCGAACTGCCGGAGGAACCGCAGGTCGTTCTCGAAGAAGAGCCGGATGTCCGGGATGCCGTACTTGTTCATGGCGATCCGCTCCACGCCCATCCCCCAGGCGAAGCCGCTCCACCGCTCGGGATCCACGCCGACCGCCTCCAGGACCGCCGGATCCACCATGCCGCAGCCCAGGAGCTCCATCCAGCCGGTCCGCTTGCAGGCGCGACAGCCGCCGCCCCCGCAGATCCGGCACTCGATGTCGAGCTCGGCGGAGGGCTCGGTGAACTGGAAGTAGGACGGCCGGAACCGGACCCCCGTGTCGGGACCGTAGAACTGGTGCACGAACTCGGTCAGCGCCCATTTGAGGTGCGCCATCGAGATCCCCTCGTCCACCCAGAGGCCCTCGATCTGATGGAAGTACGGGCTGTGGGAGGCGTCGGGGGTGTCGTTCCGGTAGACGCGGCCGGGGACCACCACGCGGTAGGGCGGCGGGCCGGCCTCCATCACGCGGATCTGGACCGGCGAGGTGTGGGTCCTGAGGAGCCGCCCCCCGCGCTCCAGGTAGATCGTGTCCATCTCCTCGCGGGCCGGATGGCCCTCGGGGATGTTCAGCGCCTCGAAGTTGTGCCAGACGTCCTCGGCTTCGGGACCGGTGGCGGTGTCGAAGCCCATCCGGCGGAAGATGTCGAGGAGCTCTTCGGTGACGATCGTCAGGGGGTGGCGGGCGCCCTGGCCCCGGCGGCGGCCGGGCAGGGTGATGTCGACGGCCTCGTGGGCGAGGCGCTCGGCCAGGGCGGCGCCGGCGGTACGCTCCGCGGCGGCCTCGATGGCCTCCTCGATCGCGGCCTTGACTTCGTTGACCAGCTCGCCCGCGGCGGGGCGCTCCTCCGGCGAGAGGCGGCCGATCGCCTTGGCCTCGACGGTCAGCTCCCCCTTCTTGCCGAGGACGCCGACCCGGATCGCCTCCACCTCTTCGGGCGAGCCAGCGGCCGTCAAACGGCCGCGGACCTCCTCGCGGAGGCCCGCCAGACGGCCTTCGAGCTCTTCGATCTGACTCACGGGCGCCGGGGCCCGCCGGCTACAGCCGGCTCTTGGCGGTCTCCGCCAGCCGGCCGAACCCGTCGGGATCGTTCACCGCCAGCTCGGCCAGCATCTTCCGGTCGATCTCGATCTCGGCCGCCTTCAGGCCGTGCATGAAGCGCGAGTACGACAGGCCGTGCTCGCGGGCGGCGGCGTTGATCCGGGTGATCCACAGCTTCCGGAACTGACGCTTCTTGGTGCGGCGGTCGCGGTAGGCATACGCGAGCGCCCGCTCCACCGTCTCCTTGGCCGGGATGTAGAGGCGATGGCGTCCGCCCCGATACCCACGGGCCTGTTTCAGGATCTTCTTCCGGCGCTTGGTGCGCTGGACGTTATTGGATGCGCGCGGCATGGTGCCCTCCTACGAGCTCAGCAGACGCTTGATGCGCTTCTCGTCCGACTTGTGGACGTACCCGCCCTGCCGGAGATCGCGCTTGCGACCGCTGGACTTCTTCGTCAGGATGTGGCGCAGGAACGCCTTCTTGTGCTTCAGCTTCCCGCTGGCGGTCTTCTTGAACCGCTTCGCGGCGCCACGGTTGGACTTCATCTTCGGCATTTCGGCTCCCCCGTCTTCCGCTATTTCTTCGAGTTCGGCGACACGATCATGAACATGTTGCGGCCCTCCATCCGGGGCGCCTGCTCGAGGACCGCCTGGTCACCCAGCTCCTCGATGACGTCGTCCAGCACCTCGCGCCCGTTCTCGGGATGGGCCATCTCGCGTCCGCGGAACATGATCGTCACCTTGACCTTGTCCCGATCTTCGAGGAACCGCTTGATGTGGCGCGTCTTGAACTGGAAATCGTGCTCCTCGATGTTCGGCCGCATCTTGATCTCTTTCATCTGGGTCACGTGCTGCTTCTTCTTCGCCTCCCGGTCCGCCTTGGCCTGCTCGTACTTGTACCGGCCGTAGTCCATGATGCGGCATACCGGGGGCCGCGCGGTCGGGGCGACCTCGACCAGATCCATCCCCTTCTCCTTGGCGGCCTGGCGCGCTTCGTCGACCGGCACGACGCCGAGCTGGTTGCCTTCGGAATCGATCAGTCGGACGGGCGAGAAGCGGATCTGCTCGTTGACCCGCAGGTCGTTGCTGGCGATGTAGCGCCTCCTTGGCTTGAGTCCATTCACGGCGGAATCGGCCCCGAATGAAGAAGCGGACCGCCCGCCGAACGCAGGAGCCCGCTTCTCCACAGACGCCGCGCGGATCGTCCCCGAAGGGCCGTCGCGTCGCGTCCAGGTACCCGGGAACAGCCCCGCGCTCGCGGCGCGGCTGGCGTTCTCTCGGGCGAGAAGCCGGGGGCCTCTGCTTACTCTGTCACCGCCCGGAAGGGCGGCCTCGCGCATGGTGCCGCGGATCGAACAGTTTAGCGCCCCCGGGGCTTCCGGTCAACGCCGGAGGGGTCGTCAGGCCAGGAGCAGCGCGGCCAGGGCCGTGTAGAGCACGGCGGCGATCCCGGCCGCCCAGAGCGCCAGCGGGAGCTGGGTGTACACGTGATCCATCAGGTCGCACCCGGTGGCCAGGGACGACAGGATCGTCGTGTCCGAGATCGGCGAGCACTGGTCACCGAAGACGGCCCCGCCGGTGACCGCGCCGAAGCAGAGCGCCAGGTACGTCGGGTCGGGGTGGATCGCCCACGCCAGCGGCAGCGCCACCGGGAAGACGACCGCGTACGTGCCCCACGAGGTGCCGGCGCTGAAGGCGACCACCATGCAGAGCACCAGGAGCGCGGCCGGGAGCGCCACCATCGGCACCCTGCCGCCCAGCGTCTCGACGATGAAGGCGGGCATCCCGACGGCGTCGCTCACCTCCTTCAGCGTCACCGCCAGCGCCAGCACGATCGCCCCGATCGTGACGCCCTTGCAGCCGCTCACGAACCCGTCCATCACGTCCTTCAGCGCCATTCCCTTCACCAGCGCCACGGCCATCGCCACCAGGACCGCCAGGACGAACGCCTCCGCGATCGGCAGGAGCGGATCCTCGCGCCGGCCGAGAACGAAGAACGTGACGACGAACGGAATGATCGCCACGGCCAGAAGCGTCCCGATCGGCCCCGTGAAGTCGAGCAGGCCCGGCCGATACCCTTCCGGGATGTCCAGCCGCGCCAACTCCTCCGCCGCCAGCGGCTCCGCGCCGGGCCGGTCCAGCTCGCCCGTGTCCCGGGCGCGGGCCCGCGCCGCCAGCATCCGGCTCCCCACCAGCGGCCGCAGCCGCTCCAGCGAGAACAGGAACGTGAACGTGATCGCGATCAGGGCGTAGAAGTTGAACGGGATCGCCCGGAAGAAGAACGCGATCCCGTCCTGCGTGGTGGCGATCATCGGCACGGTCCCCGCCACCAGCCCGCCCACGTAGATCGGCCACACGTTGAACGGCAGGAGCGACGCCACGGGGCTCGCGGTCGAGTCCACCACGTACGCCAGCTCCTCGTGGGCCACCCGGTTCCGGTCGGC
>CAZUIY010000158.1:0-1273 GCA_964619975.1 uncultured Gemmatimonadales bacterium | reverse complement strand
CTCACCATTCCGGCCGGCTCGACGATCTACAGCGACATCGAGTCCAGGGGCTCCATCGTGACGCTCAGGGGCGAAGGCGATCAGCCGAGCGGTCGGCTGGTGGTGCAGGGCACCGCGGCCAGCCCGGTGGTGTTCCGGCCCGGCTCCGCCGCCCAGCTGGCGGCCGGCCAGGCGCCCGCCCAGGGCGACCCGTGCTCCCGCGGCCAGGCCGGCGGCGTGGTCCTCCACGGGCGCGCGCCCATCAACCTGCCGGGCGGCACCGGCGTCTCGGAAGGCGTGGCCCGGCCCTTCGGCGGCAACGACCCCGCCGACGACAGCGGCGACATCCAGTACTTCGTGATCCTCTGCGGCGGGGTGAAGGTGACGCCCGACAACGAGATCAACGGGCTCACGATGTCCGGCGTCGGCACGGGCACCCGGATCTCCCACGTCCAGACCCACCTGATCGCCGACGACGGGTTCGAGTGGTTCGGCGGCACGGTGCACGGCGACCACCTGGTCTCCAGCGGCAACGACGACGACGCGTTCGACTGCGACTTCGGCTGGAACGGCACGGTGCAGTTCGGGGTGGCGGTCCAGGACCGCGACCTGGCCAACCGGGGCGTGGAGTGCGACAACGACGGCAACGGCTCGGGCAACGTGCCCATCACCCAGCCGACCTTCTGGAACTTCACCTGGATCGGCGCCGGGGTGGAGCAGGCGAACAGCGAGATCAACGATGGACCGTACCTGCGGCGGAACTCCCAGCCGCGCATCCTGAACTCGATCGTCGCCAACTTCGGCAACGTCGGCATCGTGATCGACGGCAACGCGTCTCAGGCGGCGGCCACCGCCGACCAGCTGGTCCTCGACCGGATCCTGTTCTTCGGCAACGACGCGCTTGCGGCGCCCGCCATAGCGGCCGCCGGAACGTGCGTGGAGCGGAACATCGCCTTCCGGGGCAACGGTGAGTACAACGTGGCCGGCGTGGCGGCGGCGTTCGGCGACGAGACCTTCTTCTGCGGCGATCCGCTCTTCACGAGCGTGAACTTCGGCGACCCGATCAACGGCGCGGCGCCGGATCTCAGGCCGGGCACGGGCTCTCCTGCGCTGGTGGCGGGCAACGCCCTGGCTCCCAACGGACCGGGCGTGGTGGACGCGGGCGCCACCTACCTGGGCGCGTTCAGCGGCGGGAACGACTGGATGGCCGGATGGACCCGGTGGTTCGCGGCGAACTGACGCCGGAGCCGGTGGCTGTACGCGGGGCAACCCCGGTCCGGGGGGAGCGCGCACG
>CAZUIY010000157.1:0-17947 GCA_964619975.1 uncultured Gemmatimonadales bacterium | reverse complement strand
AGTGGCCGGGGTCGGCTACCGCGTCTCCATTCCGCTCTCGACCTACGAGGGGCTGCCGGGCCGCGACGAGGAGGCCTCGCTGGTGACCTACCTGCACGTCCGGGAGGACGAGCTGACGCTCTACGGCTTCGCCACGCGGCGCGAGCGGCGGCTGTTCGAGACCCTGATCGGCGTGAGCGGGATCGGGCCGCGGCTGGCGCTCCACGTGCTCTCGCGGCTCGCCCCCGAGCGGTTCGCCGGGGCGATCGCCCGCGCCGACCTGGCCACCCTGACCGGCATCAGCGGCGTGGGGAAGAAGACGGCCGAGCGGATGATCGTGGAGCTGAAGGACAAGATCGGGGAGCTGGCCGAGGCCGAGGACGCGGGCGCCGTGGCCGCGCTGACGACGAGCGGCGAGGACGCGGTGAAGGCGCTGATCGCGCTCGGGATCCGCCGCTCCGCCGCCGAGCGGGCGGTGCGGGACGCCCTGGCCGACGGCGACGACCCGCCGGCCCCCGAGTTGACCCGCCGCGCCCTCGCGGCGATCCGGGAGTAGAGGATGGCCGACGAGCCCCGCGAGCCGCGCTTCAAGTCCTCCATGGGAGGCCGCCGGGCCACCGCGCCCGAGGCGGTCGCGCCCGAGGAGGAGGCGTTCGAGGAGACGCTCCGCCCGCGGACGCTGGCGGAGTTCGCCGGGCAGGAGAAGCTGAAGAAGAACCTGGCCGTCGCGATCGAGGCGGCGCGGCAGCGGGGCGAGCCGCTCGGCCACTGCATCTTCAGCGGCCCCCCGGGGCTCGGGAAGACCACGCTCGCCCACATCATGGCCCACGAGATGGGCGTCGACGTCCGTGTCACCAGCGGACCGGTCCTCGACAAGCCGGGGGACCTGGCCGGTCTTCTGACGGGACTGAAGCGCGGCGACATCCTCTTCATCGACGAGATCCACCGGTTGAAGACGGTGGTCGAGGAGTACCTGTATCCGGCGATGGAGGACTTCCAGCTGGACATCCTGATCGACTCAGGGCCGGCCGCGCGGTCCGTTTCGCTGCCGCTGGAGCGGTTCACGCTGGTCGGCGCCACGACCAAGCGGGGGATGCTGACGGGGCCGCTCCGGTCGCGCTTCGAGATCGCCGGGCGGCTGGACTTCTACAAGCCGGAGGAGCTGGCCCGGATCGTCGAGCGGTCGGCGCGGATCCTGGGGATCGAGATCGACCCCGACGGGATCGCGATGATCGCCCGCCGCTCCCGGGGAACGGCGCGGGTGGCCAACCGCCTCCTCAAGTGGGCCCGCGACTGGGCGCAGGTGGAGGGCGAAGGGAAGATCACCGGGCCCGTGGCCGAGGAGGCCCTGACCGCGCTCGAGGTGGACCAGGCCGGCCTGGACGAGATGGACGCACGGATCCTCTCCACGCTGATCGAGAAGTTCGGCGGCGGACCGGTCGGGGTGTCGTCGCTGGCGGTGGCCGTCGGCGAGGACGCCGACACGCTGGAGGAGGTCCACGAGCCGTTCCTGATCCAGGAGGGGTTCCTCCACCGGACCCCGCGCGGCCGCGTGGCGACCGACCGGGCGTACCGCCACCTGGGGTTCCCCGGCCGGCCGCCGGCGGCGCCCGGGGGGCAGGAGAGCCTGTTCGAGTGAGCTCGCGCGGGGCGAGGCGACCTGCGCTGATCGGGGGCGCGCTCGCGCTTGCGTCCACGGTGCTCCTGCCGTTCCACCTGGGGGGCGGGTTCGGGGCGGTGATCGCGGTGGGGTTCCTGGCCGGCGGGGCGATGCTGGGGCTGGCGTCGATCCGCTTCGCCGGCTCGCTCGCGGGCGGCGGAGGGCTCAGGGTCGCGGCGACGCTGGGCGCGGCCGGTTTCGTGATCTCGGGGGCCGGTCTCCTGCTCGACGTGGTCGCCCGGGCGTACGTGCCGGTGGAGATCGCGGCGGTCGTGGCGGTGGCGGTGTGGTGGCTGGCCGTCGGATGGCGGCTCCGGGCCGCACGGCCGGGACGCGGCTTCGGCCGCTTCTCGCTCCTCTGCGGCACCGCCGCGCTGGCCGCGCTGGCGGCGGAGATCGCGTGGGAGCCGCCGGCGGGCGCCGTGCCGGCCCGATTCGCCTACGTCCTGTGGGGGCCGTGGGGCCTCTGGCTGGCGCGCGCCGCCCGACGCAACGGCTGAACCGGCTTTCGCGGGTCCACCCCGCTCCCTATATTCGGGTCATCACCATGCATTTCCTGCTACTCACCCCCGAGCAGGTCGAGCTCGCCGCCCGCCGCTTCCGCGACCACGGCAACTCGCCCGCTTCGATCGCCCGTCATTACCGGGACGGCGCCGATGGGCCACGCCTGCAGGCGTGTCTGGCGATCCGGCGCATGGAGCGGGAGTTCGCCATGAACCTGGGCACCATCTGCTTCAAGTTCCTGGAGAAGGAGCGGAGCGCCACGCCGCGGATCCAGCAGCGCGTGATGGACTACGTGGCGCGCTGGAGCCACCTGGAGGGCGGCGATCGGTGGCTGGTGGTATCGGTGGAGCGCGTCCGCGAGATCGATCGCCTGGCCCAGGGAGACGGCGCCACCTGGCCGACATCGCCCGACTCCTGATCGTCTTCGGCGTGGTGCTCGCGGTGGTGGGGGTGATCCTCCTGGCCGCCCCGAGCATCCCGTGGCTCGGCCGCCTCCCCGGCGACTTCGCCTTCCGTGGCGACCGCGTGACCGTCTACGTGCCGCTCGCGACGTCGATCCTCCTCTCGATCCTCCTGACGATCCTGCTGAACTTCTTCTGGCGCTGACGCCCGCTCGCGCGCGGGCGGCGGGCGGCGGATCTTCCACGGCCATGCGGATGGACGACTACGACTACGCCCTGCCGGCGGACTTGATCGCGCAGGCGCCGCCGGAGCGCCGCGAGGAGAGCCGGCTGCTGGTGGTGGACCGGTCGGCGGGATCGTGGCGGGACGGCTCCTTCTTCGAGCTGCCCGCGCTCCTGTCGCCGGGCGACCTCCTGGTGGTGAACGAGACGCGGGTCTTCCCCGCCCGCCTCCAAGCGCGGCGCTCCGACGGGGGCGAGGTCGAGCTGCTCCTGGTGCGGCCGCTGGGGGAGGAGGATCCGGAGGAGGCCGGAGCGCGGGACTGGGAGGCGATGGTGCGGCCCGGCAAGCGGGCGAAGCCGGGCGCCCGGCTGCAGCTCCTGGACCGCGCCGGAGAGCCCGCGCCGGAGGGTTTCGCCGACGTGGTGGAGCGGACCGAAGGGGGCCGCCGGATCCGGCTGGACGTGCCGGGAGATCCGTGGGCGTGGATCGAGTCCCACGGGCACGTGCCGCTCCCGCCCTACATCGACCGGCCCGACCGGCCGGAGGACCGCGAGCGGTACCAGACCGTGTACGCCCGCCGCCGGGGCGCCGTCGCGGCCCCCACCGCAGGGCTCCACTTCACCGACGAGATCCTGGCCCGGCTGGCCGCGGCGGGGGTGGGCCGCGCCGCGGTCGTCCTCCACGTGGGTCCCGGCACGTTCCGGCCGGTCACCGCCGAGCGGGCCGAGGACCACGTGATGGACGCGGAGTGGTACCGGGTGCCGGCGGAGACGGCGGCGGCGGTCGCGCGGACCCGGGCGGCCGGGAAGCGCGTGGTGGCGGTTGGCACCACCACCGTCCGGGCGCTGGAGTCGGCGGCGGCCGAGTGGGAGGGGGCCGAACCGGTCGAGACCGCCGGCTGGACCGGGCTCTACGTCAAACCGGGGCACGAGTTCCGCGCGGTGGACGCCCTGATCACGAACTTCCACCTGCCGCGCTCCACGCTCCTCCTCCTGGTCTCCGCCTTCGCCGGCCAGGAGCTCGTGATGGACGCGTACCGGCACGCCGTGGAGGAGGGGTACCGGTTCTACTCCTACGGCGACGCCATGCTGATCGTCTGAGTGTCAAGGGGTCGGCGAGACCGGTCGAGATGTGCCACGGGGGCCGCCAAATTCTCTGCATGACACCGGAGTCTCCGGAGATTCTCCGGAAACGTCCCTACGATGCGACCGTCCGGCGGGAAGTCCCCCGCGGCCCATCTCGACCGGCCGCGCCGCCCCGAGCGCGCGGAAGATCTCCGAGCGGAGCAGAGCCGCGCCGGAGCGCGCAGGGGGGCCTCGCTGGGGTTCCCGTGAGCGTGACGGCGGTGGACGGGCGGAGGCATCCTCGGGGGACCTCCCACCGGACGGCTGTCATCGCACAGACGTTTCCGGAGAATCCCGGACGACCGCGGTGTCATCCGCCCGATGGGGCGCCCCCGTGGAGGCCTTCGGCCGTCCACCGCCGACCCCCCTCGCGACTCAGGACCCCTACTCCGAGGTTGTCCCGGCGGCGGGGTCCGACAGCGTCAGCACGTTCCGCTCGAAGTCCAGCACCACGTGGAAGGACTTCAGGAAGTTCAGCCCGAGCAGGCCCCGCATCTCGATCCCGGTCGCCCGGATGCTCTCCAGGTTCAGCGCGCACCCCATCAGATCGAAGGCCGCGGCCGATCCCACGCGGACGGAGTCGAGGGTGACCAGGCGCATCCGGCCGGACCCCCCGACGCCCGCGCCAACCCCCTGCACGCCCTCCCGCTCGGGCAGATCCAGCTCTTCCGCCAGCGAGTCGTCCACGCAGGTGAGCGTGGCGCCGGTGTCCAGCACGAAGTCGTACGGTCCGGTTCCGTTCAGCTCGACGGGGACGACGAGGGCAGCCTCGCCGGGACCGACCAGGCGGAACGGCACCTCGCCCGACTCCAGATCGGCGGGAGACTCGACCCTCTCGGGTCCGGTGGAAGGGCAGACGAAGCCGAGGGCTCCGAGGGCGATCAGGGCGAGCGCGGGGACGGTCGTCGGTCGGCGCATGACTCCTCCGGTGTGCCCGCGGCCCGCGGGTCCGGTAACGTCGGGCGTGGAGTGTAGACGAAACCACCCGGCGGGCGCGAGGACGGGCGATGGCGCGGAAGGAAAAAGGGGACCTGGATGTCGACGCCCCGGGAGGGGACCGGATCACCACGCTGGCCGATGGCGTCTTCGCCATCGTCATGACGCTGCTGGTCCTCGGCATCGAGGTGCCGCGGGTCACCAGCGAGAGCCTGGACGAGCGGCTTGTGGGCGAGGTGCTCCGGCTCTGGCCGCGGATCGTGTCGTTCGTCGTCTCGTTCCTGGTGCTCGGGATCTACTGGATCGGGCACCACACGCAGTTCCGGTTCGTTCGGGCCGTGGACCGCGCGGCACTCTGGATCAACATCGTCTTCTTCATGGGCGTCTCGCTGGTCCCTTTTACCACGAAGCTGGTAGGGGAGTACGGGACGGAAGGGATCGCGCTCTGGCTCTACGTGGCCAACCTGACGGCGATCAGCCTGCTGCTCCTGGCTCACTGGCGGTACCTGGCGCGGGCGGATCTGCTGAAAAAGGAAGTGGACGCGGAGCTGATACGGACGGGGACCATTCAGATCCTGGTGGGGCCAGCCATCTACATGGCGGCCCTGGCGATCTCCTTCATCGACACCCGGCTGGCGCTTCTGGTCGTCCTGCTGGCCCCGGTCCTCCACATCCTGCCGGGGCCGATCCACGTGCACTGGAGCCGTTGAGCAGGGTTCAGTCTCCCGCCGGCGGGCCGTCCGTCGCGCCGCAGGCGCCGTCCGGAGTGGACGGGCCGACACCGTCGGCCACCCGCCGCTCGATCCACCGCGCCAGCCCCTCGTGGGGAAGGAGAGGGATGCCGTCGTAGGTGATGTCCAGCCCGGCGAGGTCGGCCGGGATCTTCTCGCGGCTCACCCGACCCTCGCTGATCAGAACCGGGACCACGACCACGGGTCGCCCCGTCAGCCGCCGCTGGAGGTCGATCGTTTCGCGCGCCGCCCGGACGGCCTCGGCGCGGACCGGCGCGGGCGCGTCGTCCCGCACGAGCCCCACCTTCACGTCTACGAACGGCGATGTCGCCGCCACCCGCTCGGCCACTCCACGAAGGTTCTCCATCCAGCGCGCGTGGTCCTCGGCGGAGTTGGGCCCGTGGCCGACCAGGAAGAGTGCCTGCGTGGAGGGGTCTTCGGCCAACGCCCGCGCCCGGGCCGACAGGACGTCGGCCAGCTCGTCCGCGTCGTCCAGCGCGGGGAGCACGTCGATCGGCACGTCGCCGTCCGGCCGCTCGATCCCGGACATCTCCAGGTGGTGGCGCATGACGGGCGAGAGCGAGTCCGTCTCCCCGGCGAGCCAGCGGATCTGCTCGTAATGGCCGCTGTGGCTGGAGACCAGCATCGGGACCACAACCACCCGTTCGGCTCCGTCCGCAACGAGCGACGCCACCGCCGCCTGGAACGGCCGGCGCTCGGCGTCGGGACCCATGAGGAAGGACACCTCGATCGGGCCGGCCAGGTCGGCCGCGTCGACGACCTCGCGGACGCGCGCGTTCCACTCCGGTCCGGCGCCGTGGGCCAGGACCAGCGCCCCGGTCCGCTCGGCCGGCGGACAGGTGGTCTGGCCGGCGCCGACCGCCGGCAGCAGCGCGACCAGCGTCGCGCCGAGCGCGAGCCGCGCCCGGAGACGGATCACCGGCCCCCCAGGGAGCCGAACCCGGCGTCGACCGAGATGATCACATTCCGGCCGATGGCCGGGGCTCCGCCGAAGGATTCGGTGTAGGAGCGGTCCAGCAGGTTCTCGACCCCCATCCGCAGGGTCCAGTCCCCACCGGTCCACGCGCCCAGGCCGATCGCCGCGTGCGCCCCCAGTACCAGGAAGCCGCTCGTCGGCTCGAACCCCTCCGGGACCCGGTCCTGGCCGTCCACCAGCCGGGTGTCGAGCCGGCCGCTCAGGATGCCCGCTCGGTCGGTCCAGCCGACCGAGAGGAGCGCTTTGGCCGGCGAGACGAAGACCGGCTCGTCATCGGTCCGATTCTCCCCCCGCATCCAGGAGCCGGCGAGGCGGATCCAGCGCCGCCCGCCCAGGAGCTCGCCGGCGTGCGTGACCTCCGCCTCGACTCCCCACAGGAGCGCCTCGGCGACGTTGCCGACGCTCGTCACCGGCTGGCCGCCGAATTCGGTCTCGCCCATGAACTCGGCTGGGACGAACGTGATCAGATCGTTCACCTGGTTGCGGAACGCGGCGATCTCCCCGCTCCAGCCGTGGCTGCGGAGCTTCGCTCCCACGTCCACGTTCAGGCTGGTCTCGTTTTCCAGCGCCGGATTCGGCACCGACAGCCCGCCCTGGGAACCGGGGCCGAAGAAGAAGCGCTCGATGATGTTCGGGGTGCGGAAGGCACGGCCGATCGAGGCCGTCAGGTGGAGGGCGTCGGAGGCGCGGAAGAGCGCGCCGAGGCTGCCGCTGACCGCGCTCTCCGTCCGGTCCTCGGCCTCGATGACGCCCTCCGGGCGCTCCAGCGCGTCGGTCTCGATGTCGAACCGGTCGAATCGGACGCCGGGAACCAGCGTCCAGCGGCCGGCCGCGAGCTCGTCCTGCAGGTAGACGCCGATCCCGCGGAACGACGACTCCGGCGTAGTCGGCGCGTCGTCGATCTCGACCTCCGTCCGCGGCGGCGGCCCCGGGGTCCGCGGCTCGAATGTACGGACGCTCTCCTCCAGCCGGGTCTCGTCGACGTCGTCGCGGAACGCCTCCACGCCCCAGGTCAGGACGTGCGACTCGCCGAGCGCCGAGGTCGCCTGGACGTCGAGGCCAGTCGTCCGGACGTCGCTGGTCCGTTCGCTCTCGGTGTCGACGAAGAGCTGGAAGGGTCCAGCCGGGATCGGCGGCAGGTCGAGTATCGTGGCGAAGCTCTCCTCCTGGTTCTGGAGGTACGCCCGGACCTCGAGCCGATCCAGGCTGGCGGCGAGGTTCCGGGCCGTCCAGCCGATCGCCGCCTGGGTGCGGTCGGTGAAGGGATAGAACCCGCTGAACACGCCGCCGGTGCCGGGCACGCCCACGTCCTCACCGCGGAACGCGCTCCACTCGAGCCGCACGTCCTGGTCGAGGGCCGGCCGCCACCGGAGATCGGCCGAGAGGTCGCGGGTCTCGGCGCCCGAGAGCGGCACCTCCCCTTCCGCGCTCTCGTACGGCTCGGCTTCGCGCGCCCCGCCGCGGAGGACGAGCCCCAGCCGCGGTCCCGCCACGTTCAGCTCCAGCCGGCCCGAGCGCTGCTCGTCGGCCGAGCTGTAGCGGCTCGACAGTCGGGCGCCGTAGACGACGCCGCTCTCCGGCAGCGCGGTCCGCCGGGTCGTGATGTGGACGATCCCGCCGATCGCGTCGGTTCCGTGGAGCACCGACCCCGGACCCCGGACCACTTCGATCGACTCCACGTCGCCGGCGGCCACCAGCGCCGGCTCCACGCCGCCGAAGTTGATCGCCTCGCGGCTGTTGTTGAGCCGCTGGCCATCCACCAGGACCAGCACCCGGTTACCCGAGAGGCCGCGGATGACGGGGCGGCCGAGGAAGGGACCCGACCCCTCCACGTCCAGTCCCGGCTGCAGCGGGAAGACGTCCGCCACCGGCTGGTCCGCCTGCAGGTCCTGGATCGTCGCGGAGTCCATCACGTCGACCGGCGCCGGCACCTCGAAGCCGGTCCGGTCGGTCCTCGTCGCGAGGGCCTGGATCCGGTCCATCGTGAACAGGATCCCGGTGGGGAGGAGGGTGCGGATCGGTTCCACGGCCTCCCGGCCCACGAGGACGCGCTGATGGACCTCCCCATGGCCGGGCAGGGAGACGACGAGCGTCCATTCCCCGGCGGGCGCGTCCAGGCTCCACCGGCCGCTGGGGCCGGTGCGCGTGCTCCGGTCCAGCTCGGGGATCGCCACCCGGGCACCGGACAGCGGCACGCCGCTGCCCTCGTCCAGGACGATCCCGCCCAGCCGGGGGGCCGGCTCCTGGGCGAGAGCCGGCAGGGCGAACAGGAGGAGCGCGAGCAGGGTGCACGCGGCGGGTCGGAGCGTGAGCCGGGATCGGGTGGTCATCGTCACTTCCTGCGCTGGAGGATGGCCAGGCGGATCGGAACGGAATGATTGCGATCCGCGAATGATTCCATATAATTGAGACTGAGTCTCAACATAGCGGACGCATCATATCCGGATTGCCCGACGGGGTCAAGGTGGGAAGCGGATCGGATCGTCGCCCGGTATCTTCCGGCGATGAACTGGAAGGCCGAAACGTCCGATGGCGCCGCCCGCGTGGGCGTCCTCCACACCGATCACGGCGACGTCCGAACCCCGGCCTTCATGCCGGTGGGGACGCTGGCGACCGTCAAGGGAATGACACCGTCAGACCTCCGACAGATCGGCGTCGAGATGGTGCTGGCGAACGCGTACCACCTACACCTGCGGCCGGGCGCGGAGACCGTGCGCCGCCGGGGCGGGCTGCACCGGTTCATGGGATGGGACGGCCCCATCCTGACCGACAGCGGCGGCTACCAGGTGTTCAGCATGGCGGACCTGCGGGAGATCGACGAGGACGGCGTCACGTTCCGCTCGCACGTGGACGGATCGACCCACCGGTTCACCCCCGAGCGGGTGATGGAGATCGAGGCGGCCCTCGGCGCGGACGTGATCATGGCGTTCGACGAGTGCGCGCCGCACCCGTGCTCCCGGGCCGACGCCGAACGGGCGGCGGAGCGAACCGCCCGCTGGGCCGAGCGGTGCCTGGCGGCCCACCGCCGGATCCAGGCGGAGCCCCCGTGGCCCTGGCGGCAGAATCTGTTCGGCATCGTGCAGGGGTCGGTCTTTCCGGAGCTCCGCCGGGCCAGCGCGCGGGACATCGGCTCGCTCGACTTCGACGGCTTCGCCATCGGCGGGCTCTCGGTGGGCGAGGAGAAGCCGCTCATGTACGAGACGCTCGAGGTGACGGTACCGGAGATCCCGGCGGGGAAGGTGCGGTACCTGATGGGGGTGGGTTTCCCCGAGGACGTCCTGGCCGCCATCGGGCGCGGGGTGGATCTGTTCGACTGCGTGGCCCCCACCCGACACGGCCGCACCGGCTCCGCCTTCACCCTCGACGGACGGGTGAACGTGGGGAACGCCCGGTTCAAGGAGGACGACCGGCCACTGGATCCCGAGTGCGGCTGCGCCGTCTGCGGTACGTTCAGCCGGGCCTACGTGCGCCACCTGTTCAAGACCGGGGAGATGCTGGGGCCCCGGCTGCTGTCGCACCACAACGTGGCCTTCCTGACCGATCTGGTCGGCGAGGCCCGCGCGGCGATCGAGGCGGACCGCTTCGACGGATGGGCCGCCGCATGGACCGATCGATATCTCTCGACTTCCACCACGGAGGCCACATGCACGACCTGATCACGGCGCTCGCCCTGGGCTCCCCCGGCCAGGGCGGGGGCGGCGCGGCCGGCTTCATGGCGTCCCTCCTGCCGATCGCGGCGATGATCGCGATCATCTGGTTCCTGCTGATCCGTCCGCAGCAGAAGGAGCAGCAGAAGCACCGGGAGCTGATCAAGAACCTCAAGAAGGGCGACGAGGTGGTGACCGTGGGCGGCCTCTACGGCCGGATCATGGCGCTGGACGGGGAGAAGGTCTCGCTCCGGATCTCGGACGGCGTGAAGGTGGACGTGGAGCGCTCCAAGGTGGTGCGGACGCTCTCGCCGCACGTGGCCGAGGTGGAGGAGAAGGGGTGATCCGCGAGATCCGGCTCCTGGGAGACCCGGCGCTGCGCCGGAAGACCGATCCGGTGGAGGTCTTCGACGAGGACCTCGCCGCCTTCGCGGCCGACCTGATCGAGACGATGTACGCCGCCGACGGCGTCGGGCTGGCCGCGCCGCAGGTGGGCGACACCCGGCGGGTCACGGTGATCGACGTGAGCGTGGAGCGGGACGGCAGCGAAGCGGTCGCCCTGGTCAACCCGCGGGTCGTCGAGACCGAGGGCCGGATCCCGAGCGAAGAGGGATGCCTCTCGATCCCCGGCATGGTGGAGACGATCGAGCGCGCCGCGCGGGTCGTCGTCGAGTACCGCGACCTGGAGGGCCAGCCCCGGACGGTCGAGGGCCGGGAGCTCCTGGGCCGGGCGCTCCAGCACGAGATCGATCACCTGGACGGGATCCTCTTCATCGACCATCTGGGGCCGCTGAAGCGCCGGCTGGTGGTGCGCGAGTGGAAGAAGGCGCGGGCGGACGAGGGCGTCGAGGTGCAGTAGTGCGCGTCCTGTTCTGGGGGAGCCCGGAGTTCGCCGTGGCCGTGCTCGACGCGCTCCTGGCCAGCCCCCACGCGGTGGTGGGCGTCGTGACCCGTCCCCAGCGGCCCCGGGGGCGGGGCCGGCGGCCGCGGCCGACCCCGGTGGCGCGCCGTGCGGAGGCGGCGGACCTGCCTGTTCTGGCGCCGGAACGGCCCCGCGGCGAAGAGTTCCTGGCCGCCGTACGGGCCCTCTCGCCCGACGTCTCGGTGGTGGCCGCCTACGGGGCGATTCTGCCGCCCGAGGCGCTCGACCTCCCGCCCCACGGCTCGATCAACGTGCACGCCTCTCTCCTGCCCGCCTGGCGCGGCGCCGCCCCGGTGACCCGCGCGATCCTGGCGGGGGACGCCGAGACCGGTGTGTCGATCATGCGGATGGACCCGGGGCTCGACACCGGACCGGTGATCCTGTCCGAGGCGGAGCCGATCGGCCCCTCGGACTCCGCCGGCGCGGTGACCGAACGGCTGGCCACCCTCGGCGGCCGACTGGTCGTGGCCGCGCTGGACCGGCTGGAATCGGGCGAAGCGAAGGAGACCCCCCAGGACGACTCCCTGGCGAGCCACGCGGCCAAGGTCGGAACGGCCGAGGCCGCGATCGACTGGACGCGTCCCTTCGCCGACATCGACCGCGCCGTGCGGGCGTTCGATCCGTGGCCAGGGGCGTGGACCGGATGGCGGGGGGAGCGGCTCAAGGTGTACCGCGTGGAGGCCGCCGCGGCGCGGGAGGCGGCGCCCGCCGGCACCGTCGTCGCCGTGGAGCCCGATCCGGTCATCGCCACCGGCGACGGCGGCGCCGTCCTGGTCGAAGTCCAGCCCGCCGGGGGCCGCCGGATGACGGGGGTCGAGTGGGCGCGGGGCCGCCGGGTGGAGCCGGGGGAGCGGCTGGGGCCCGAGACCGATGGCTGATCCCGCCGTCCCGCCGCTGGTCGCCGTGGTCGACGAGGCGCGCCTGGCGCGGGAGGACTTCGCCGAACGGATGGCGGCGCTCCTGGAGGCGGCGCTGCCGGCGCTCTGGCTCCGTCCGGGGGCGACGCCCGCGGGGCGGTTCCTCGAGGTCGCCCTCGCCGCGCGCCAGGCCACGGCGGCTCGCGGGGCCGAGCTCTGGGTGGGAGACCGGGCCGACGTGGCGCGGCTCTCCGCCGCCGATCGGCTCCACCTGCCCGGGCACGGCCTGCCGGCGCCCGAGGCACGCCGGATTCTGGCCGCCGGCCAGCGGGTGGGGCGCTCGGTCCACGGCGCCGAGGAAGCCCGCCGCGCCGCCAGCGAATCGCTCGACCACTTCGTCGTCGGGACGATCTTCGCCACCGACACGCATCCGGACGTGACGCCCGCCGGCCCTCAGCGCATCCGGGATGTCGCCGCGGCGCTGCCGGCCGCGGGGGGACCGGTCCTCTACGCCATCGGTGGGATGGAGCCCCGGCGGGTGGCGGCGGCGCTGGAGGCCGGCGCCGCGGGCGTGGTCGCGCTCCGTGCCCTGTGGGACGCGCCGCGGCCGGACCTTGCCGTCGCCGAGTTCCTCGCGGCCCTCGGTGCGGACCCCTCCGGTGCGAGTACATTGGAGGCATGAGCGACGACGGAACCGACCTGGAGATCGTGGTGAACGGCGAGCCGCGGGCCGCCCGCCCGGGCGCCACCGTGGAGGCGTTCCTGCGCGATCACGACCTGGAGCCCGACCTGGTCGTGGTCGAGCGGAACGGCGAGATCCTCCCGCGCGGCCGCTACACCGACACCGCGCTCGAGGAGGGCGACGCCCTGGAGATCGTCCACTTCGTGGGCGGCGGATGAGCGCGCCCGCGTTCACGCTGGGAGGCCGGGAGTTCGGCTCGCGTCTCATCATCGGAACCGGCAAGTACGACTCGCCGGAGACGATGGTGGCGTGCCTGGAGGCCTCCGGCGCCGAGGTCATCACTGTGGCGGTCCGGCGGGTGAACCTGGACGCGCGGGACGAGTCGAGCCTCCTGCGGTGGCTGGATCCCGACAAGGTCCTGATCCTGCCGAACACCGCCGGCTGCTACACCGCCGAGGAGGCGGTCCGGGTGGCCCGGCTGGGGCGCGCGGCGGGCCTCAGCGACTTCGTGAAGCTGGAGGTGATCGGCGACGAGCGGACCCTGTACCCGGACGTGACGGAGCTGATCGAGGCGACCCGCACGCTGGTCGAGGAGGGGTTCACCGTGCTTCCCTACACCAGCCCCGACCCGGTCGTAGCGCGGAAGCTGGAGCAGGCGGGCGCGGCCGCGGTGATGCCGCTGGCCTCGCCGATCGGCTCGGGCCTCGGGGTGGTCGATCCGCTCTCGATCCGGTTCGTCATGGAAGCGGTCTCGGTGCCGGTCATCGTAGACGCCGGCGTCGGCACCGCCTCCGACGCGGCGATCACGATGGAGCTCGGCGTGGACGGGATCCTGATGAACACGGCGATCGCGGCCGCCCGCGACCCGGTGAAGATGGCGCGAGCGATGCGCCTGGCGGTGGAGGCGGGGCGGACCGCGTTCGAGGCCGGCCGCATGGCCCGGAAGGAGTGGGCCGATCCGTCCAGCCCGGTGGAGGGGCGGGTCGGCGAATAGCGTGATCGCTTCCGGAGGGCGCGCGTGACCGCCCGGCGCGGCGAGGTCGCGATCGAGCGGCGTCGGGCGCTGGACGTGGTCCGCGCCGTCCGCGGAGGCGCCCGGGCCGACGAGGCGTTCGCCCGCGCCGCCCAGGGCCTGGACGCCCGCCAACGGCACTTCCTGATGGAGCTCTCCTACGGCGCCGTCCGGTGGCGCCTCCGGCTGGACCACCACCTGGAATCGCTCCTGGACCAGGGGATCGCGTCGCTGCCGCCGGACCTCCTGTCGGTCCTCGAGCTCGGCGCCTATCAGATCCTGTTCATGGATCGCGTGCCGCCCTGGTCGGCGGTGGACGAGAGCGTGGAGCTGGCGCGGAGCGCGGTTCCCGCGGGCGTGGCGCCGTGGGCGCCGGGCCTGGCCAACGGCGTGCTGCGGAACCTCCTGCGCGGGAGGGACGACCTGTCGCTCCCCGGTGAGGACGATCCGGCCGGCCGGTTGTCGATCCTCCACTCGCATCCGCGCTGGATGGTCGAGCGGTGGCTGGAGCGGTTCGGCCGTCCGGCCACGGAAGCGCTTCTGGCGCGGAACAACGCCCCGCCGTCCGTCCACCTGGCGGTCCACACCGGGCGTGCCACGGTGGAGTCGGTCCTGGAGGAGATCCGCGGGTCGGGCGCCACCGCCGAACTCCACCCGGCGAAGCCCGACGCGATCGTCCTGGGGCCCGGCGCCCGCCCCGACCGGCTGCCCGGCTGGGCCGAGGGCCGGATCTGGGCCCAGGACGCGGCCGCGCAGTGGGTGGTGGACGTGGCCCGGCCGCCGGACGGCGAGTGGCTGCTGGACGCCTTCGCCGCGCCCGGCGCCAAGCTGGCGGGGCTCCTGACGCGGGCGCCGGGGGCGCGCGCCCTGGCGCTGGACGTGGACCCGGCCCGGCTGGAACGGGTGCGGGAGAACCGCCACCGCCTGGGACTGGCCGGGGCGCACCTGGCGGCCGCCGACGCGCGCGCCGTCCCCACGGCGGCCCGCTTCGCTTTCGTCCTGGCCGACGTCCCCTGCTCCGGAACCGGCGTGCTCGGCCGCCGGGCGGACGCGCGATGGCGGCGGCGTCCAGGGGATGTGGATAGATTCGCCGCGCTCCAGCGGTCCCTGCTGGCCGCGCTCGCGGAGCGGGTCCGCCCCGGCGGGACCCTGCTCTACGCCACCTGCTCGCTCGAACGGGAGGAAAACCAGGACGTGGTGACCGCCTTCCTCGCCGAACGCGCCGACTTCCGGCTGGAGCCGGTCGAAGCCCCCGACGCGCTCCGCGAGGGGCCATTCCTCCAGACGCGCCCATGGCAGGACGAGATGGACGGCCTGTTCGCCGCCCGGCTCGTCCGGGAGGCGCCGTGAGCCCCGGATTCGGGTACCGCCGCCGGCTGGCTCGCGGGCGGGCCGAGTTCCTCAAGTGGATCGGCGAGCGCCGCCGTCCGTTCGGTGAGCGGCGCGAAGTCGTCGAGCGCCGCCGCAGCGCCACCTGGCAGATCGTCATCGCCACCATCGCCGCCACGATCGGCGCGGCCGCGCTCGGCTACCTGGCGGTCCAGCTCTTCTTCCTCCCCGAGACCGTCGCGATGTCACGGCTGAACCGAGTCCCCGACGTGACGGGGCTCTCCCTCGACGACGCGATGCGGGCCGGCGACGCCAACGGGTACGCCGTCCAGGCCAGCGGCCAGCGGGCGTCGCCGGATCACGGGGAGGGGGACGTGATCTACCAGGTCCCGCCGCCGGACAGCTACCACGCCCAGGGCGACACCCTGTGGGTCCTGGTCAGCACGGGAGATCCCGAGCCCGTGGTGCCGGACCTCTCCGGCGTCGACCCGTCCATGGCCGCGCGGATCCTCGGCCAGATCGGCGTGCCCCTGACCGCCGCGCGGCGCGCCCCCAGCGACGTCCACCCCCAGGGGACGGTCATCCAGACGGTGCCGCCGGCCGGCACCGCTATAACGGACGAGACCCGGGTCACCCTGATCCTCTCCCGCGGGGGGACCTTCCTCGAGATGCCGGACGTCCAGGGCCTCACCCTGGCCGCCGCCCGCGACTCGCTCGAGCTCTACAGCCTGACGGTCGGCGAGGTGACCGGAATCGAGGGCGAGGCGACGACGGGGGAGGGAAGCGTGGTCGTGGCCGAGCAGGAGCCGGGTCCCCGGCGGCGCGTGCAGTCGGGGAGCGCCGTGCGGCTCCGGCTGGGAGAAGCGCCGCGGTCGGCGGAATCGGAGGTGGCGCCGCCGCCGCAGCGCGAGCCGCTCCCGGCGCCGGACCGCGGCGAGCCGCCGGCCGCGCCCGAGGACGACGAACCCGCCGAGGAGGACGACGCGCCGCCGCAGCGCGATGCCCCCGATCCCGAGGCCGTTCCGGCCGACGAGATCTCCGTGCCGGAGACGCCCGAGCCGTCCGTCGAGGACGAATTTTGAGCGGACTCAAGCTCGCGCCCTCGATCCTGGCCGCCGATCTCGGGCGACTCGCCGAGGAGGTCGCCGCCGCCGAGGAGGGGGGCGCCGACTGGATCCACGTCGACGTGATGGACGGCCGTTTCGTGCCGAACCTCACCTTCGGCGCCGGGGTGATCCGCACGGTCGGGCGCGCCACCGACCTCTACGTGGATGTCCACCTGATGGTGGAGGCGCCGGAGGCGTACTTCGAGGAGTACATCGACGCGGGCGCCGACGGCCTCACCTTCCACGTGGAGGCCGCGCCCCACCTCCACCGCCAGCTCGAGCGGGTCCGCGAGCTGGGCGCCAGGGCCGGCGCCGCGGTCAATCCCGGCACGCCGCTCTCCGCGCTCGACGCCGTCTGGGAGGACCTGGACCTGGTGCTCGTCATGAGCGTCAACCCGGGATGGTCCGGCCAGGCGTTCATCCCGGCCTCGGTCGGCCGCCTGGAGGCCGCCCGCGCCCGGATCGACCGGGTCGCGGCCGACCGGCGGCCCGACCTGCAGGTCGACGGCGGCATCACGGCGGAGAACGCCGGTCGGGTCGTGGCCGCCGGGGCGAACGTCCTGGTGAGCGGCAGCGGCGTCTACGGCGGCGATCCCCGTGACACCCTTCCGGCCCTGAGGTCCGCCGCCGGGGGCTGACGCGCGGCTCCGAGCGTGGCCCGCGGCCCACCGCCGCGGTATCTTCTACGTCCATTCGTTTTCCTCCGCCCTCCGGGACGCCCGGACCGCGGAGGCGCCGCTCGGCGGGGGACACCGGCCCCGGGAGCGGACGATCCACACGACGAACCACCGGAAGCCGTCCCTATGTTCGAAGACCTGAGCGCCCGGCTCGACGGGGCCTTCGCGCGCTTTCGCAGCCGCGGGGTGCTGGACGAGGCCGCCATCGCCGAGGGCATGCGCGAGGTCCGCCGCGCGCTGCTCGAGGCCGACGTCCACTACACCGTGGCGAAGGACTTCTGCGCCCGCGTGGCGGAGAAGGCGAAGGGCGAGGAGTTCGCCCGCTCGATCGCCCCGGGGCAGATGGTGGTCAAGATCGTCCACGACGAGCTGGTGTCGCTCCTGGGCGGGGCCAACGCGCCGCTGGCCGAGTCGAAGCAGCCGCCGACCACGATCGTGCTGGTGGGGCTCCAGGGATCGGGCAAGACCACGACCGCCGGCAAGCTGGCCCGGCACCTCCAGAAGCGGGGCCGACGGCCGCTCCTGGTGGCCGCCGACGTCCACCGGCCGGCCGCGATCGATCAGCTGGAGACGCTCGGCCGGCAGCTCTCGCTCCCGGTCCTGGCCGACCGCGAGGAGCGCCGGGCGGAGCGAATCGCCGCCGCCGGCCTCGCCCGCGCCCGCGCCGAGCGGCGGAACGCGCTCCTGGTCGACACCGCCGGCCGGCTCCACGTGGACGACGACATGATGGCCGAGGTCGAGCGGGTGGTGGCCGCCGTCGAGCCGGCCGAGATCCTGCTCGTCGTGGACGGCATGGCGGGGCAGGACGCGGTCCGCGTGGCCGAGGCGTTCCAGGCGCGGCTGGCGCTTACGGGTCTCGTCCTCACCAAGATGGACGGCGACGCCCGGGGCGGCGCGGCTCTCTCGATCCATGCCGTGACCGGCCTGCCGATCAAGTTCATCGGCGTGGGGGAGCGCCTGGACGCCCTCGAGCCGTTCCATCCCGACCGGATGGCGGGGCGGATCCTCGACCGCGGCGACGTGGTCACGCTGGTCGAGCGGGCCCAGGAGGCGATCGACGTCGACGAGGCGGCGAAGCTCGAGCAGAAGGTCGGCAAGAGCGGGAAGTTCGATCTGGAGGACTTCCTGACCGCCATGAAGCAGATCAAGCGGATGGGCCC
>CAZUIY010000156.1:0-8383 GCA_964619975.1 uncultured Gemmatimonadales bacterium | reverse complement strand
GTCCATCCGCGGCCGCGGCGCCGCCCACAACCCGGCCAACCGGTTCGTCCCGATCGAGGTCGTCGCCGACGAGTGGATCGACGAGGAATCACCGCCGCCCGAGACCCGGTACTTCAAGGACGCCAGCCGCTCCATCATCGCCACCAACGACAGCCCGGACGTGGGGTTCGAGGCGAGCGTGAATCCGTACCGGGGATGCAGTCACGGGTGTTCGTTTTGTGGATCGGGTTCGACCCCAGTTCTCATGGGCGACGGCACGACTCGTCCGCTGGCAGACCTGGTACCGGGGGACCAGATCTACGGCACCCGCCGGATCGGCGTTTATCGGAAGTACGTCCGCACCCGAGTTCTCTTCCACTGGCGCACTCGAAAGCTGGCGTACCGCGTTACTCTGGAAGATGGGACAGAGCTGGTGGCGAGCGGGGACCATCGATTCCTGACCCGCCGAGGCTGGAAGTATGTAATCGGCACCGAATACGGCGGACCTCTTCAGAGGCCCCATCTCACGACAAACGATCGCCTCCTGGGTATCGGGGCCACGCGCAATCTGAAGTACGAACCCGATGAATACCGACGCGGATACCTCTGCGGAATGATCCGTGGCGATGGATACTTGCGTGACCGCGCACGCCAGAGTTCAGGCGGCCACTCAGCCTGGCCCCGGCAGTTTCGACTCGCCCTCACGGACCACGAGGCGCTCTTTCGAACGGCTAGATTCCTTCGAGGATTTGGTGTGGATACGAAGCGTTTTGAATTCAGCCCGGCCACCGTGAATCACAGACGTATGCGAGCGATCCGAACCAGCACAAAGCGAAACATTGAACGAATTCAAACCCTGGTGGAGTGGCCAAGTCGTGGTTCCTATGAATGGTCCCGCGGGTTTGCCGCCGGGATTTTTGACGCGGAGGGGGGCTACAATCAGGGCGTCCTCCGAATCAGCAACACGGACCCGGCCATCGTCAATGAGACGTCGCTCGCTCTCCGGCGCCTGGGATTTGACGTCACTCCGGAGCTTCGGGTCAGAGGTCGACTACGGCCGATCACATACCTCCGCGTGAGGAAGGGGCTCAAGGAACACCTGCGCTTCTTTCATCTTACTAACCCCGCGATCCTGAGAAAGAGGGATTTCGCTGGCCAATCCGTAAAGAGTGCGACGGCCCGACTTCGCGTCGTCTCTGTCGAGCCGCTTGGGCTTTCAGACCTCTATGACATCACGACCGGGACCGAAGACTTCATTTTCGATGGCGTCATCAGCCACAACTGCTACGCCCGCCCCACCCACGAGTACTTCGGCCTCTCCGCCGGCCTCGACTTTGAAACAAAGATATTTGTAAAGGAGGACGCGCCGGCGTTGCTCCGGAAGGCGCTCTCGTCGCCGAAGTGGGAGCCGAAGACGATCGCCATGAGCGGGGTCACCGACGCCTACCAGCCGGTGGAGCGGAAGCTGAAGATCACGCGCGGGTGCCTGGAGGTGCTGGCGGAGTTCCGGAACCCGGTCGGGATCGTCACCAAGAGCCACCTGGTGACGCGGGACGCGGACCTGCTCGGCGAGCTGGCGGCCCACGACGCGGCGATCGTGAACCTCTCGATCACCTCGCTCAGGAACGAAATCCAGCGGGCGATGGAGCCGCGGGCGGCGTCGCCGGCCCGCCGGCTGGAGGCGATCCGGAAGCTGTCCGACGCCGGGATTCCCACCGGTGTCATGGTGGCCCCGGTGGTGCCGGGCCTCACCGACCACGAGCTGCCGGCGATCCTGGCCGCCGCCGCCGAGGCGGGCGCGGTCCGCGCCGGCTGGATCATGCTTCGCCTGCCGCACGGCGTGAAGGAGCTCTTCGAGGACTGGCTGGAACGCCACTTCCCGGACCGGAAGGACAAGGTGCTGAACCGGCTCCGCGACCTCCGGGGAGGCGCCCTCTACGACCCGAGCTACGGCGCCCGCATGCGGGGGAGCGGGCCCTTCGCCGAGCAGGTCGGCCGCATGTTCGAGCTCGCCTGCCGATCGGCGGGACTGAACCGCCGGCCGGTCCGGCTGTCCACCGCCGCTTTCCGCTGCCCGCCCACCGGGGGCCAGCTCGGGCTGTTTGACTCCGGTTAGGGTTAAACCCCGAACGTCAGATTTCGTCTACCTCGCGCTGCTCAGGGGACCTACCCTCGTTTCATGATAGAAACCACGACCGTCGTGTTCCCCGAGCCACTGGAGACCCCGCGCCTCACGCTGCGCGCCCTCACCGCCGACGCCCTCGACGCCTGGGTGGTGGAGGACCGGGCGGCGGTGTCCCGCGCCATGGGCGCCACCCTGACCGCCCCGCTGTCCGCCCCGCCGCTGGACGTGGCCGACCTGGTCCACATCCGTGAGGGGTTGCGGGGCGAACCCGGAGAGCCCGGCTGGTGGGTATGGATGGTGGTGCTCCGGCGGACCGCCGAGCCGATCGGCATGGTCACGCTGACCGGCTCCCCCGAGACCGACGGCGGCATGGCGTGCGGCTACTCCCTCTACGCCGATCAGCGGGGCCACGAGTACGAGGAGGAGGCGCTCACGGGGATGCTGGCCTGGACGCTGGCTCAGCCGGGGATCCCGTTCGTCCGCGCGGCCGTCCCGGCGGGAAACGAGGAGTCAAAGCGGATCGTCGAGCACGTGGGGATGGTGGCCGCGGGCGTGGCGGAGGACCCCGAGCTGGGCGAGATCGTGGTGTTCGAGCGGACCACCGGCCGCGACCCGGACAAGGGCTAGGCGGAACCCTCCGAGAACCCCGCCGCCCGGGCGTCGAAGTGGACCCGCTCGCCGCGGAAGAGCCGGCGCTCCCGGTCCCACGGGAAGAAGATCACCACCGTAAAATCCACCCGCCGCCCGGACGCGGCGAAGTCCAGCCACGGGTTCAGGTGGGTCCCCGTCAGGCGCGCCTCCTCGCACACGCCCTGGGGTCCGATGACGATGCTCCGGAGCGCGAAGTCCACGTCCGGGAAGGCCCCCAGCAGCCCCGTATAGAACGCGGTGGCGCCGTCGTGCCCCTCCCAGCGATGTCCCGTCGGTATCAGCTCGTAGACGCAGTCGCCCGTCAGCGTGGCCAGGAGTCCGGCGATGTCTCGGGCGTCCTCGGCCTTCGAGTGCGCCTTCCACAGCGCCCGGATCTCGTCGTACTCCTCCGGCGTCACGTCGCGCGCCAGAAGCTCCCGCGGGTCGTCGGTCGTCACGAGTACTCCTCCTGAAACCGTTGGCGTTCCTCCAGCGTGCCGATCACCAGCAGCTCGCCGCCCTTGCCCAGCAGGGCCTCGGGACCGGGGTTCGTGACGGCGTCGCCGTCCCGCTCGATCGCCACCACGTTGAGACCCGTCCGTTCCCCGATCCCCGACTGGGCCAGCGAGCGGCCGGCGAGCCGGTCGGGAACGGGGATCCGGAACAGGTCCCGGCCTTCCCCGATGATGACCATCTCGCGCCGCTCCATGAACGCGAAGATCGACTGGACTCCCAGCGTCGCGTAGCTCAGAACGAAGTCGGACCCCGCGCGGTACATCGCCTCCACGTTCCGCTCCTCGGTGATCCGGCTGACGATCCGGAGATTCGGCTGGATCCGGCGACAGTAGATGGCGAGGAACATGTTGGTCGAGTCGTCGTTGGTAGTGAGGACGACCGACGGCGCCGCCTCCAGCCCGGCCTCCTCGAGGATCGCCCGCTCGGCGGCGTCCCCCAGCACGAACCGGTCGCTCACCTCCCGGATCTTCCGCTTCAGCGCCGGGTCCCGCTCGACCACGTGGACCGGGATGTTCCGGGCCCTGAGCGCCCGCGCCGCCGCCCGTCCCACCCGGCCCCCGCCGATCACCACCACGGGGTTGAAGTTGGCCTGGTGAATCACGAGGAGGCTCTCGAGGTCGGTCAGCTGGGACTCGGTCCCGACCACGACGGGCACGCTGTAGTCGTCCAGGATCGTCTCCGGCCGGGCCGGCATCAGGCGACCCCGCTTCCATACGCCGACCACGTTCAGTCCGGTCACGTCGCGGAGCCCCATCTCCCGGATCGTCCGCCCCGCCAGCGGCGTTCCGTGCACGGTGAACTCGGCGATCCGCTGGTCGCGGAACGATCCCACCACGTGCGCGCCGCTGTATCCCGCGTCGACCCGCGCGGCCAAGTGCTCCCCGAGCTGGCGCTTCAAGTCGAGCACCTCGTCGCAGCCGCTCAACTGGAGCACGTCCACCGAGTCCGGGTCCTCCGCGATCGCCAGGACTTCCGCCGCCGGCCAGGCCTCGTGCACCGCCAGCGCGATCGCGCTGTCCGTCCGGTCGTCCCGGTTGGCGACCACGAGCCGGCACTGCTCCGCCTGGACCGCCCGCCAGGTCTCCGGGCTCGTCAGGGATCCCGTGGCGACGGGAACGCCCTCCAGGTGGAGCTCCGTCGCCCGGTCGCCGTCGGGCTCGATGATGAACCACGGCACACCGCGTACCGACAACCGGCTCCCCAACCCCTTGGCCACCGAATCGTACCCGCAGAGGAGGACGTGTCCCGCCGTGTCGTCCGGCAGATGGCGGGGGGCCCGCGTCCTCAGCCGGGCCTCCAGCCAGGGCGCGTAGAAGAAGCTGATGAACGCGAAGGGCAGGACGATCAGGAGCAGGATCATCCCCGAGACCAGCACCACCACCGTGAACAGCCGGCCGATGTCGCTCTGGAAGGTGATGTCGCCGAAGCCCAGCGTGCTCATCACCGTGAGCGTCCAGTAGAGCCCGGTGACCCAGGAGTACCGCTGCCCCTCCACCGACCACATGATCCAGTGGAAGGTGGCGGTGTATACGGCGATCACCGCCAGGAGGAACGCCAGGTACTTCCCCAGCGCGGTCAGGTTGCGCCGCATCCGGGGCTGGTGGAGGATGTACGCGAACTGGGCCGGCAACGCTTTCACGAGGAGGCATCATGGCGCGTAATCACTGGTTGATCAAGTCGGAGCCGGGCGCCTACTCGATCCACGACCTCGAACGGGACGGGAAAACGGAGTGGAGTGGCATCCGGAACTACCAGGCGCGGAACTTCATGCGCGACCGGATGGCGGTCGGCGACGGGATCCTGTTCTACCACTCCAACACCGATCCCCTGGGAGTGTACGGCGTGGCCGAGGTCGCCTCCGAGGCGCATCCGGACTCGACGCAGTTCGACGAGGAGGGTCACTACCACGACCCGAAGTCCGACCCGGATGACCCCACCTGGATGTGCGTGGACGTCCGCCACGTCGAGACGTTCGACGGTCCGGTGACGCGGGACGCGATGAAGGCGGAGCCGGGGCTCTCCGACATGCTGGTCCTGAAGCGGGGGGCGCGGCTCTCGGTGCAGCCGGTCACGAAGCGCGAGTTCGACACCGTGGTCCGGATGGGTCACGGGGGCTGACCCGCGTTGCCGGGGCGAGCGCGGCCGGGCTAGACTGGCGGCGGATCCGCGGGGCGCGGAACAACTCGGTCAGAGGAGGATGAGGATGAACGGGATCGGAAGGACGTTGGGAGCGGTGCTCCTGTTCGTGGCCGTGAGCGCGGGGACCGCCCTGGCGCAGGACGCGGCTCCGGCGGCGCAGACGGAGGCCGCGGTCGACGCCGAGGCCGCGGACCGCGCCTACGTGAAGAGCGTGCTCGGGCGGGAAGAGGTCCGGACGGTGGCCAGCGCGGCCGGCGCCGACATCGACCGGGCCCTGGCGGGCGTGGACGGTCTGGAGGGCGAGCGGCTGGAGCGGGCCACGCGACAGGCGAGCCTGCTGGACCGGCACATGGGCGAGGCGCAGGACCGGATCTCGCTGTCCGCGACGACGATCATCATCGTGCTCCTCCTGGTCCTGATCATCGTCCTGGTCGCGTGAGGATGCGACGCCGGATCGCCCCGCTCTTCGCTGTCCTCCTGTCCTGGGCCGCCCCCGCGGCGGCCCAGGACGCCGACCCCGCGCACCTCGCGCGGGCCCGCGAGATCCTCCGCACCACGCCGCTGGTGGACGGCCACAACGACCTGCCGTGGCAGATCCGCGGGCGCGCGCTGGGAGTTCTCGACTCGCTCGACATCGCCGAACCGCAGCCGGAGATCATGACCGACCTGGCGCGGCTCGAGGAGGGCGGCCTGGGGGCGCAGTACTGGTCGGCCTACGTGTCGGTCGAATACATCGAGGCGGGCGGCTCGGCGCGCTTCGTCCTTCAGCAGATGGACCTCGTCCACCGCCTGGCCGACCGCTACGACGAGCTGGAGTTCGCGCGGACCGCCGACGACGTGGAGCGGATCCACGGCGCGGGCGGGATCGCCTCCATGATCGGGATCGAGGGGGGCCACGCGATCGAGAACTCGCTGGACCTCCTGCGCGACTATTACCGCCTCGGCGCCCGTTACATGACGCTGACGCACTCGTCCAACACCGACTGGGCCGACGCCTCCACCGATGAGCCCGAGTACCAGGGACTCTCCGAGTGGGGCGAGCTCGTGGTCCGCGAGATGAACCGGCTCGGCATGCTGGTGGACCTCTCCCACGTGTCCGACTCCACCATGGTGGACGCGCTCGGGATCGCCGAGGCGCCGGTCATCTTCAGCCACTCGTCGGCGCGCGCCCTGGCCGACGTGCCGCGGAACGTGCCGGACGCCGTGCTCCGGATGCTCCCCGAGAACGGCGGCGTGGTCATGATCACGTTCGTGCCCTCCTTCATCAGCCAGGAGGTGGTGGAGTTCGAGTCCGGCCTGGGCGGGATCCGCGATTCCCTGCTGGCGGCCACCGGGCAGGACACCGCCGCCGCCATCGTCCAGTGGCGGGCCTGGCGAGAGGCGAACCCCACTCCCCGCGCCACGCTGTCGCAGGTCGCCGACCACATCGAGCACGTGGTCGAGGTGGCCGGCATCGACCACGTGGGGATCGGCGGAGACTTCGACGGGATCTCGTCCGTGGTCCTGGGGCTGGAGGACGTGTCGACCTACCCCGCGCTCCTGGCCGAGCTGATCCGACGCGGCTGGAGCGACGCCGAGCTCCGCCAGCTCGTGGGGGGCAACGCGCTCCGGGTGATGCGCGGGGCCGAGGCCACGGCCGCGCGCCTCCAGGCGGAGATGGAGCCGATCGACACGCCGTTCCCCGGCGAGGGCCCGCCGCTGGGCTTCGACTGATGGGCCGGGACGGCGAGTTCACCGAGCTCGACCAGCTCTGCGTCAACGCGGTCCGCGCGCTGTCGATCGACCAGCCGCAGGCCGCGAATTCCGGCCACCCCGGACTGCCGCTGGGCGCGGCGCCGACCGCGTACGTCCTGTGGCAGCGGTTCCTGAAGCACGACCCCACGGACCCTTCGTGGCCCGACCGCGACCGGTTCGTCCTCTCGGGCGGCCACGGCTCGGCGCTCCTCTACTCGCTCCTCCACCTGACCGGCTACGACCTCTCGCTGGACGATCTCCGGGACTTCCGCCAGTGGGAGTCGCGCACACCGGGGCACCCGGAGGTCCACCTGACGCCGGGGGTCGAGGCCACCACCGGGCCGCTCGGCCAGGGGATCTCGAACGCCGTCGGGATGGCGATCGCCGAGCGGTGGCTGGCGGCCCGGTACAACCGGCCGGGGCACGAGATCGTCGACCACTGGACCTACGTGATCGCCTCCGACGGGGATCTGATGGAAGGCGTGGCGATGGAGGCGGCGGCGATCGCCGGCCACCTCGGCCTCGGCCGGCTGATCGTCTGCTGGGACGCCAACCGCGTGACGCTGGACGGGCCGCTGGATCAGTCGTCCAACGAAGACTTCCAGGCGCGGTTCGAGGCGCAGGGGTGGCACGTCGTGCACGTGAAGGACGGCGACACCGACCTGCAGGCGATCCACGACGCCGTCGAGGCCGCCCGGGCCGAGACCGCGCGGCCGTCCCTGATCGCGGTGGAGACCACGATCGGCTACGGCAGCCCCAACAAGGCCGACAGCTCCGCCGCTCACGGCGAGCCGCTGGGGGAGGAGGAGGTCGTGAAGACCAAGGCCGCGCTCGGCTGGCCGTGGCCCGAGAAGACGTTCCACGTCCCCGACGAGGTGCGGGACGCGATGGATGCGCGCGAGGCGGGCGAGGCGGCGCGCACCGACTGGCGCGAGCGGTTCGACGCCTGGGCCCAGGAGAACCCGGAGCTCGCCGACGAGTGGCGGCTGGCGTGGTCGGAGGACCTCCCCGAGGGCTGGGACCGTGCCCTCCCCGTCTGGAGCGCCGGCGAGAAGCTGGCCACCCGGGTGGCGGCCGGGAAGGCGCTCAACGCCATCGCGCTCGCCGTGCCGTGGCTGATCGGCGGCGACGCCGATCTCGGCACCTCCACCAAGAGCTCGATCGCCGGCGGCGGCGACTTCGACCCCCGGACGAGCGAGGGCCGGAACTTCCACTACGGCGTCCGCGAGCATGGCATGGGCTCGGTCACGAACGGGATGG
>CAZUIY010000155.1:0-8159 GCA_964619975.1 uncultured Gemmatimonadales bacterium | reverse complement strand
GCCGGCGCGATCCTGGTCGACAGCCCCGACTTCAACCTGCGCCTGGCCGCGCGCCTCCGGCGGCTCGAGATCCCGGTGGTCCAGTACGTGGCGCCCACGGTGTGGGCGTGGCGGGCCGGCCGGGTGCGGACGCTGGAGCGGTACGTCCGGCGCCTCCTGGTCACGCTCCCGTTCGAACCCGAGGTGTACGCCGGCACCGGTGTGGACGCCGTTTACGTCGGCAACCCCGCGGCCGACCGGGTGGTAGGCGCGACGATCCCGCGCGAACAGGTGGCCGCCCGGTGGCGGCTTCCGGTGGACGCTCCGTGGGTGGCGCTCGTGCCGGGGAGCCGCGCGGCGGAGCTGACGCGCATGGGGCCGCTCTTCGCCCGGGTGGCGGCGCGGATCCACGAGGCGGCGCCGGAGGTCGCGTTCCTGGCCCCGGTCGCGCCCGGTGTCCGCCCGGCGGACGTCCTGGAGTCGCTGGCCGGCGGCCCCCCGGTGGCCCTGGTCGACGCCGACCGGCTGGCGGCGCTCGCCCACGCGGCGGCGGCGGTGGCCACATCGGGGACGGTGTCGCTGGAGCTGGCGCTTCTCGGCGTGCCCCACGCGGTCGCCTACCGGATGGCCGCGCCGAACTGGTGGGCCGCGCGGGCGCTCGTCCGGGTGGACCACGTGGCGCTCCCCAACCTGATCACGGGGCGGACCGTGGTCCCTGAGTACCTCCAGGCCGCGGCCACGCCGGACGCGGTCGCCGGCCCCCTCATCACCTGGCTCCGCGACCGCGACGCCCGCGCCGAGGCGGCCGAGGCGCTGGTCCCGGTGGGCGAGGCGATCGGTCCGGCGGGCGTCGCCGGGCGGGCGGCGGCGGCCGCGCTGGGCGCCCTCGGGCTGACCGGCGAATCCGTTTGACAGGGGTCGAGCCGCCCGCGATGTTCGGTTTCGACGCGCTCTCTGCGGCCACCCGCTTCCGGTCCACACCATGACCCACGCCTTCCACTCGCCCGAGCCCGAGGTGCGGCTGACCCGCGCCTTCGACCGGCCGTTCGCCAACTTCCTGGCGACCGCGCGGACGTGCTACAGCTCGAAGGGGATCATCGGCGACGTGGAGCTGAACGACCGCTGGAGCGATCTGGCGCGTAGCCTCTACCAGGCCGGCCACCACACGACGCTGCAGCACGCCCAGTTCCAGTTCTCGCTGTCGAACGTGAGCCGCCACTTCATCTGGTCCTTCCTCCACAGCCACCCGTTCTACAACAGCGAGCAGGTGAGCCAGCGGTACGTGGCGGTGAAGCCGGGGAACGTGGCGGTCCCGCCGCTCGAGGGGGCTGCCCTCGAGCGCTACCGGGCCGCCGTGGAGCGGCAGATGGCCGACTACCGGCGGCTGATCGAGCTCCTGACGCCGGTCACCGAAGACGCCTTCTACGAGCGGTTCCCCGGCCGCCGGGCGCATCCCGAGAAGTACGCGAAGGACATCGGCAAGCGCGCCCAGGAGATCGCCCGCTACGTCCTGCCGGTCGCCACGTTCGCCTACCTCTACCACACGGTCAGCGGCATCACGCTGCTCCGCTACGCGCGGCTGTCGGCCCAGATGGACGCGCCCACGGAGACCCGGATGGTGGTCGAACGGATGGTGGAGGCGCTCCTCGAGCACGACCCGTCCTACCGGACGATCCTGGAGGAGCCGCTGCCGCTGGAGGAGACGCCGGAGTGGGAGTTCCTGCACGGCGCCAACGGCAACGGAAACGGCGCCTCACGGGCGCGCGCCTTCGTCGCCGAGTTCGACGCCGAGCTGGGGGAGAAGATCTCGCTCCTGGTCGACTGGGGGGCGCGGAATGAGGAGGTGCTGGCCCGGGCGGTCCGCGAGGTGCTCGGCGAGCCGACGAGCGCCCTCTCCGACGACGACGCCATCGCGCGCGCGCTCGACCCCGCGGTCAACCCGACGCTCAGCGAGGCGCTGAACCTGACCACCCACAGCAAGCTGACCCGCGCGCTCTTCCACCCGCACTACACGTTCCGCAAGAAGCTCTCCCACGCCGCCGACTCGCAGGACCAGCGGCATCGAATGACGCCCGGATCGCGGCCGGCCCTGACCGCACACCTGACGGGGGAGCCCGACTACGTGATCCCGCGGCTGGTCCGCGAGGATCCGGCCGTGCTGGAGGCGTACGTGGAGTCGATGGAGCGCACCTGGGAAGACGTGGCCGCGATCCGGGCCGCCGGCGCCCCGGCCGAGTTCGCCGAGTACCTGCTCCCCAACGCCGTCACCGTCCGCTTCACCGAGTCGGCCGACCTCCTGAACCTGTGGCACAAGCACTCCATGCGGCTCTGCTACAACGCCCAGGAGGAGATCTGGCAGGCATCGGTGGAGGAGGCCGCGCAGGTGCGGCAGGTGAACCCCCGGATCGGCGCGCATCTGCTCCCCCCCTGCACGATCCGCCATCGGGCCGCGCGGAAGCCGGTCTGCCCGGAGGGGAACCGGTTCTGCGGCGAGCGCGTGTGGACGCTGCCGCTCGAGGAGTTCGCCCGCCGGATCTGACGTCGAGGCCGCCCATGGAGATCCGTCCCCTCCGCGCCGACGACGGCATGCTGATCAAGCGGGTCCGTCTCCGTTCGCTGGCCGACGCCCCGTACGCGTTCGGTCCCGGAGCCTTCGAGGAGGAGTCGGCGCTTCCCGACTCGCACTGGCATCAGCTGGCAGCACAGGTGGGTGGGCAGGACCCGCAATGGCGGGACCGGTGCGCGAGCTACGTCGCGCTCGATGGCGACGACGCGTGGGGCACGGTTACCTGCTATCTGTGTCCCCAGGTGCCACGACGGGCCTGGGTCTCCGCGGCGTGGGTCGATCCCCGCTACCGCGGCCGGGGCCTGGGGCGACTGCTGGTGGACGCGGCCATCGCCTGGGCCACGGCCCGGGCGCACCATCTCCGGCTCTGGGTGGATGACACGAACCCGTCTGCCGTCGAGTTCTACCGGGCGCTGGGGTTCGTCCCGACCGGCGAGAATCAGCCCGTGAGCCCGGGCTCGCCCGATCGGCAGAGCGGCTTCGAGCTGCGGCTTGCAGGCCGGCGTTCAGAAACCACCGGCCCCCCCTCCGCGTAGTACACCCCGTCCCGAACGCTCCTCGAGACGGATCGGCAGGTACCCGGTGGCAGCTCGTTCGGCACGCACATCGTCGCGCGCACGAAAGGTCCTGGTCTTCATCCTGGTCCTGGTCGGCGGCTTCGCCATGTTCGCGGCTCCGGCGATCTTCTTCCAGATGGGCGGCGCCGGCGGCTACCAGGGCGCGAACCTGGCGGTGCTGGGGCTCGTACAGCTGGCGCTGGTGAGCGGTGTGGTCTTCGCCGGCCTGCGCGCGCTGGACATGCGCTTCCGCGACATCGGCCTCACGGGCGAGCGCCATCGCCGCGACGCTCTGCTGGGACTCGCGACGGGCGCCTGCTGGGCGGCGCTGCAGTTCGGCGTGCTGTTCCCGGCCACCGGCGGGGCGAGCCGCCCCGACGTCGCCGGCATCCTCGACATGGTGGACGGCCGCTGGATCCACGTCCTCTGGTACCTGCCCCTCGGGGTCCTCGGCGGCGGCGTGGCCGAGGAGATCTACAACCGGGGCTTCACGATCACGATCCTGGAGGACATCCTCGGCCACGGCCGGCTCGCGACGCTGGCGGCGGCATCGTTCGCGGTGCTGTTCTTCGCCGCCGGCCACCTGCCCCGGGGCTGGGTGTCCTGGATGGATATCCTCGTGCCGAGCACCGCGTACGTGGCGCTGTTCCTGTACACGCGGCGGCTCACGGCACCCATGGTCGCCCACGCGGTCTGGAACGCGACCGCGGTCGCGGGCATCCTCCTGGTCTACGGGTAGAAGGCGGCGGTACGCTGGTCGGGGCAATTCCAACTTCCAAACCAGCGAGGAGAAACACGACGATGGCGGACACGCCGGAGTACTTCCACCTGCGGCCGGAGGTCGAGAAGGCCTACGGCTACACGCATGCCGTAAGGATCGGAGATTCCATCAGGATCTCGGGCGCGGTGAGCATGGACGCCGAAGGCAACCCGACGGCCGTGGGCGACCTGGAGCAGCAGATGAAGAACTGCTACGCCGATCTGGAGACGGTGTTGAAGCACTACGGCTGCACCTTCGACGACGTCATCGTCGAAGATGTCTTCACGACGGACATGGCCAGGTTTCTCGAGGTCGCCTCGCATCGGAACACGATCTATACGAAGCACTTTCCCACGGGTACGTGGCTCGAGGTCAAGGGGCTCGCGCTGCCGGAGTTCATGATCGAGATCGAGATGGAGGCGCACAGAGCCGGGTAGAGCGGCCCGGCTCGGCGATCACCCGTTCATGAGGCGGGAGACGCCACGTTCAGGCGCAACATCTTCAGGCCGGCCGCGCCGGGCAGATCCTCGACATCCAGCCTCTCCGGCTCGGGCTCGATATGCTCCTGGGCCGCGAGGTACTCCGCATAGCGGCGGTACTCGGCCTCCTCGGCCTCGGTCGAGTAGACGACGGCGATCCGATCGGGCTGGGTGATCCGCTCCCCTGTGCCCTGGACGCAGGCCTTGTCGAGGCGCTTTTTCAGCAGCTCGAAGCGGACCCCCGAGGGGCTGTCCATGTCGAAGCGCTTCTCGTCGGCGCGGAAGCGGAGCGTGACGGGGGCGTGCTGCACGACGACGAGCTGGGCGATCGCGAGTGGCATCGGCAGCGTTTCGCCGAGGTCGCCCACAGTCCGCGCGACCGCGCAGGCCGCGATGAGCTGGCGCAGGCGGAGGTTCTCTACGTAGGCGAGATCGAAGGGCCGATCGGGCGCGATGCTCGGGCCGATGTACATCGTATGCTCGACACCGTCGGTCCGGGTCAGCTCGAAATAGTGCGGGAAGAGGCGCTGCGTCTCTGCCTCCTCCGCGAGGAGCACGTCCGAGACCGCCTGGTTGATGGCGCGACGGCTGGCCTCGTAGGCATCAGCGTGGAGAACGGCGCCCTCCTCGCCCGGCGCCCGGTGGGTCTCGAGGATCGAGACGAGGTCGGCGCGCCCGGCGGTCATCCGTTCGAGCACGGGCTCGACGTCCTCGGCGAGGAAGCGGTCGGCGGCGGACTCGTCACCCGCGTTCCAGGTCCTCTCGTATTGCTCGATGCGCTTGTGGACCCGGAGGCCCAGCTCGTCGAGGATCGTGAGAGGGAGGGCCGCGTGGATCGCGGCGAGGGCGTCGCGGGCACGGCCGAGGCGCGCTAGCGCGTCGTGGCGGACGGCCTCGTTTCGGTGATGGGTCGAAGAGCGGATGTCGGCCACCCCGTAGAGCGGGTGCACGGCCTCGAATACGACCGGCTCGGCCTCGACCGTCCCGTCGCCCCGTTCGAGCATCTCGATGGCCGCGTCGCGGAAGCGCCACCGCACGCTCGAGTGAATGGCCGTGTAGGCGTGCTGGAGCGCCGACTCCACGCGCGTCTCGAACCCCTCCAGGTTCTGGGTCACGGCGAGTGCGAAGGTGGGCGCCAGTCGCGTCACCGTGAGCAGGGTCGAATCGTCCACGGCGCCCACCTCGGGCGAGGAGAGCTCGAAGAGGCCCACCGTCCGGTCCGCCGTGCGGAGAGGCTGTAGGGCGAGGCTCCGCACCCCCTCGGCCCGCAGGTGTTCCCGCAGTCCCTGGTCGAGCGAACCGTCGTTCTCTACATCGGAGACGGCGAGGGCCTCCGCGCCCTGCATCGCGGTCTCGTAGATGGTCCCGCGCCAGTCGAGCGCGCCCTCATGGAGCGCGCCACGGATGACGAGGCTGTTCCAGACGGGCCGCCCGGGACGCACGTTGAAGCCGCCGTCGGTCTGGAGCGTGGCCAGCCCGAGGCGCAGGCCCGTGCGGCCGAAGATGGTGCGGATCTCGGCTTCGAAGGCATCGAAGGTGGACCCGGTCACGTCGGTGTCGCGCATGAGGCTCGAAGCGATCTCGGCGCGGACGCGGTCGAGCGCGGCCTGCTGTTCCGCCCGCTGCAGGTCTTCGAAGCGGCGGTACGCTAAATCGAAGGCGCCGGTGAACCGGATCAGGATGTCTTTCGCTTCGGCGCTCGGCTCCGTCTCTCCCCAGAGGGTGTACCCGATTTCGCCGTGGGACGTCCGGGCCTGGACGAACGTGAACCCGCCCAGCTCGCGCACCATCTCCTCGGTGATGGCCTCCGGGTCCACCTCGTCGAAGTGGCCCTTCGTGATCATGTGGTGGAGGTAGGTACAGGCGGCGTCGGCGTCGAACATGAACACACCGATCTTCTCGTCGCCTCGTTCCCACGCGGCCAGCGCGGGCTGGCTGGAGAAGTCACGGGGCAGCTCCATGACCGCGGCGAGCTTCTCGCCCCCGACCCCGGTCAGGGCTTTCTGGTAGACCTCCGGCGTGTACCGGGTGTGCCAGAACTGCTCGCAGGGAAGACCGAGACCGGCGAACTCCCGGTGGATCTTGAAGACGACGTCCAGCAGCTCCTCGGACGTGATCATGGCGAGCGCCCGCGAACGCACCCGCTCGAGCGCCGCCTCGATCTCGGCCTCGCGGTGCGCCGCCTCGAGGTCGGCCTGCAGACGCCGGTAGAGATGCTGGTCGCGGTCGTGCTGATTCTCCAGATCGACCCGGTGCCACTCGGAGCGCTCGAGCTTCCGCTGGAGCACGCGGAGCTGCTTCTCCAGCTTCGCGGCGTTCGCGGCGGAAGTCGTGCTGTCGGTCACGCGTCCTCCCCGATCAGGACGGTGACGAAGGTGCTGACGTGGTGAACGGGCTTCGAGGAGGTCGGCAGCGGGCAGATCTCGCCCATCGTGTAGAAGCCGACCGCCGGCAGGGCCGCGCCGATCTGTTCCTTGAGATGCCCGAGCTCGCCTCCCACCCGCGTGCCGAGCAAGCCGTGGCGGCTGGCACACGAGAACACGAGGGCGGCCTGCGGATCCGTGCCGGGATAGGCGGCGCGGGCCTTCTCGATCGAGGACGCGGCTCCGGCCAGCAGCTGATCCCGCGTCGCCGAGGTGAACCGGATGCGGGCATCCGGCGTGGCCGGGCTCATCGTGACCATGCTCCCGTCGTCCTGGAAGTGCGCCGGGGTACAGAGATAGAACTCGTCGGTTTCCCGCTTCCCGTCCTCGACCGGGTACACCGCGAAGAAATTGGGTGCCCCCGGGTGGTTGTCCACCCCGAAGTAGCGCACCCAGAGGTCCCGGGGACGCTCCCCGTCGATCCCGCCGATCACGAGCCCGTCCACGTTCGTCAGCCGGTGCTCCTCGCCCACGGGCTCCCACCCGCTGGCGATGCCGGTCGCGACGTGGAGCGGGCCGGCGACGAGAAGGATCGGCAGGGCATCCGAGTAGACCCGCCCGTTGCAGAACTGGTACGTCCCGGTAAAGCGCGTCTGGTCCGCCGCCAGTCCTCCGCACACCGTCACGTCCGGCCCCAGCGCCGAGCCGAGCGCGTCGAGGAGCCCGATCGGGATCGTCCCGGGCGAATCCACATCACCGACTCCCTCCGGGAGCGCGATGCACAACCGGGCCGGCGCGTCGAGGCCGTCCAGCGCCATCGAGGCGGCCCGCCGTGCCGCCGCCGGGTTGGTTCGGATCTCCTCCCCGATGCCCGCTCGGAACCGCACCCTCTCCGAGTGGAAGAGCATGAGCGCCACCGAGTCTTCGGCGAAGCCCTCGGATGAAAGCTCACCATGCGTCGTGCAGCCGATGAGCTGGACGCCGGGGTAGCGCGCCTCGATTCCGTCGAGGAGGGCCTGGTGGTCGTGGTCGATGCCGGCGAAGAGCAGTCCCGCCTGGGGCGTGTGGCCCCCGAGTCCCGCGGCACACGCTTCGAGCGCCTCTTCGATGGCGTCGGCAGAGTCGAGGTCTTCACTGTGTCCGCTGACGACGATCATGGGTCTTCTGGTCGTCCTGGATAGAGGAGAACGCACCCGTCTGGCGACACTCATTCTAGCGTCGGCCCACTGCCCCGGCACGAACATCGGTCCTGTGGCGAGCCGCGCCGGCCGCCACTGGAACGGGTAATTCAGCGATACTACATATGTAGTACGTCCGGGGGTTGTGCGAACGGCCCGGATTTTATATCATCGCCGCACACGAGAGAGGAGGTGGTCCTATTCCGAGTACAGTGAGGATCCGTGAGGTGCCTGACCGCTAGGCAGGTCTCCGGTTCCACGCGGAGAGCCGCGCGGA
>CAZUIY010000154.1:0-3549 GCA_964619975.1 uncultured Gemmatimonadales bacterium | reverse complement strand
CACCACCAGGATGATGAAAGGGATGTAGAGCCAGCCGAAGTTCAGGGCGAGGTCCTTGAAGAACGGCACCTGCGTCGAGTTGACCCACTCTCCGTGGAGCGGCTGGACGTACAGCCACACGCCGAGGAGGACGCCGAACAGGACCTGTCCCACGATCTTCTGGATGGCGATCAGCCCCTTCGACTGCTTCTTCACCACCTTCAGCCAGTCGTCCAGGAAGCCCAGGCACCCCATCCAGATGGTGGCGGCCAGGACGATCTGGATGAACGGCTCCGACAGGTCCGCCCACAGGAGCGTCGGAACGACCACCGAGATCAGGATCAGAAGGCCCCCCATGGTCGGCGTCCCCGCCTTCCGGCGATGCGCCTCCGGGCCCTCCTCGCGGATCATCTGGCCGGCCTTCAGGTGGCGGAGCTTCCGGATCAGCCACGGACCCAGGACGAACGAGATGATGAGCGCCGTGACCATGGCGTACGCGCCCCGGAAGGTGATGTAGCGGAACAGGTTGAAGAACGCGTAGTCGCCGGCCAGCGGAGCGAGGAGGTTGTAGAGCACGGCTCAGCGCCCCCCGGACCGGGTGCCGGCGGGACGCCGCGCGGCGCTGCCGTCCAGGCACGCTTCGCGGACGGCCGCCACCACGCGCTCGAGCTCGGCCCCGCGGCTCGCCTTGAACAGGACTCCGTCGCCGGCGCGCAGGTGCTCGACCAGCCAGGCCGTGGCCGCCTTCCGGTCGGCGAAGCGCTCGGCGGCGGCCCCGGCCCCGCGGGCGCCGTCGGCGATCGCCGCCGCCCCGGGCCCCACCGCCACGACCACGTCCACGTCCTCCGCCACCGCCGCCCCGACCTCGGCGTGGAGCTCCGCGCTCCGCGGGCCCAGCTCCAGCATCTCGCCCAGCACGGCGATCCGGCGGCGCGCCGGCAGGCCGGCCAGCGTCGCCGCCGCCGAACGGACGCTGTCGGGGTTGGCGTTGTAGCAGTCGACGAGCGCGGTCACCGAGCCCCACCGCTCGAGCTGCATCCGGAGCGGCAGCGAGCCCGGCTCGGCCAGCCCCGCGGCGATCGTGGCGGCGGACAGGCCGGCCGCACGGCCGACGGCCACGGCCGCCAGCGCGTTCACCACGTTGTGGCGGCCGATCAGCCGGAGCCGGTACGTCCGCCCCTCCAGCTCGAATCGTCCGCGGCCCTCCTCGTCCAGGCTCCAGCTCTCGGGGACCAGGTCGTTGCCGGGATCCAGGCCGTAGGCGAGGGTGCGGCAGGGAAGGTCCGCCGCCGCCCGCCGCAGCATCGGCTGGTCGCCGCAGTAGACGGCCAGCGCGTCGGGCGCCAGGGCGCGCGGGAGCGCCATCTTCTCCTCGAGCGTGGCCTCGATCGTTCCGAGCCCCTCCAGGTGGCTGGCGGCGATGTTCGTGACCACGCCGATGTCGGGGGCGGAGATTTCAGCCAGCGGGCCGATCTCGCCCGGCTGGTTGGTGCCCATCTCCACCACCGCCCACTCGTGCGTGGGATCGATCTCGAGCAGGGTCAGCGGGACGCCGACCTGGTTGTTCAGGTTGCCGCGCGTCCGCGTGGTGGCGAAGCCGGCGGAGAGGACCGCGGCGACCAGCTCCTTGGTGGTGGTCTTCCCGTTGGAGCCGGTGATCCCCACCACCCGGACCGGCAGCCGGCGGCGGTGGTGCGCGGCCAGGGCCTGGAGCGCCCGGCGGCCGTCGTCGGTCCGCCACCGGGCCACCCGGTCGCGGCCGGCGAACTCCCGGTCCTCCTCGACCACCACGCCGGCCGCTCCGGCCGAGACCGCGTCGGCCAGCCAGTCGTGGCCGTCGTGGTTGTCGCCGCGGATCGCCACGAACAGGTCCCCCGGCGCCGTCCTCCGGCTGTCGATCCCCACGCGGGCGAAAGCCACCGCGCCGTCCGGCAGGTGGTCTGGCGGCGCGCCCAGGGCCGCCGTCACCTCGGCGGCCGTGAACGGAGCGCTCACGCCCGCGCCTCGCGCTCGGCCAGCACGGCCCGCACCGCGTCCCGGTCCGACCACGGCAGCTTCTCGTCGCCGATCCACTGGTAGGGCTCGTCTCCCTTGCCGAGGAGGCACACCACGTCGCCGGGCGCGGCCTCCTCGACCGCCCGCCGGATGGCACGGCCGCGGTCGTCGAGCCGCTCCCAGCGCGCGTCCGCTCCCTCGAATCCGGCCAGCGTGTCCTCCATGATCTGCTCGATCGGCTCCCGCCGCGGGTTGTCGACCGTGACGTACACCACGTCCGCGTTCCGTCCGGCGATCCGCGCCATCTCGGGTCGCTTGGAGCGGTCGCGCTCGCCCCCGCACCCGAATACGCAGAAGATCCGCCCGGGGCCCGTGTCCCGCACCGTGCGGAGGACGCGCTCGAACGCCAGCGGGGTGTGGGCGTAATCTACCACCGCCGTGATCCCGCCTCCCCGATACACCTCGTAGCGGCCCGGAACCCGCTCCACCGACTCCAGGGCGGCCCCCACGAGGTCGGGCTCGATCCCCAGCCCCACTCCCAGCGCGGCCGCCGCCAGCGCGTTGGCCACGTTGTAGCGGCCGGCCAGCGAGAGCCGCGTGTCGAACGGCCCGGCCGGCGTCCGGACGCGGAGCCGCGTTCCGTCGGGATCGAAGTCCATCCGATCGGCATGCACCTCCACGGTGGGATCCTCCAGGCTGAACCGCCAGGTCTCGGGCGGCCCTTCCGCCCGGAACCGCTCTCCCCACGGGTCGTCCGCGTTCACCACGGCGAACGCGTCCTGCTCGCGCAGCCGGCGGAAGAACCGGAGCTTCGACTCGCCGTACTCCTCCATCGTCCCGTGGAAGTCCAGGTGCTCGGGGCTCAGGTTGGTGAACGCGCCGGCTACGAACCGGACCCCCTCCACCCGCCCGAGCTCGAGCGCGTGGCTCGACACCTCCATCGCCACCGCCCCGGCACCCCCGTCGGCCAGCGACGCCAGCGTCCGCGCCAGGTCGGGCGCCTCGGGCGTCGTGAACCCGGTCGTCTCGGCCGAATCCCCCCGCCGTACGCCGAGCGTGCCCACGATCGCCGGATCCGGCCAGCGGGATCCCAGGATCGCGGCGACCATGAATGTGGTCGTCGTCTTTCCGTTCGTGCCGGTGATCCCCACCACCGGCAGCCGCCGCGACGGATCGCCCCACACGGCGTGCGACACCGGGCCCAGCGCCCACCGGACGTCGTCCACCACCAGCGCCGGGAGCGGCCACTCGCCCTCGGCCGACACCAGCGCGGCGGCCGCCCCGGCCTCCGCGGCGGCCGGCACGAACGCGTGCCCGTCCCGCTCGTAGCCGGCCACCGCCGCGAACAGGTCCCCCAGCCGCACGCGGCGGCTGTCCACGGCGACGCCGGTGACCGGCGTGCCTCCGGGGCCCCTCACCCGCCCACCGATCAGGGCGGCGAGGTCGTCCAGCGTCACTGGGGTCACGCGGGATCCTTTCTACGGGTTGATCACGTCCACGACCGCCCCACGCAGGACGACCTCGCCCGGCTCCGGGACCTGCCCGGACACCCGGCCCGTCCCGTCGAACGAGAGG
>CAZUIY010000153.1:0-1188 GCA_964619975.1 uncultured Gemmatimonadales bacterium | reverse complement strand
AGCCAGTTTCTCACATTCGGCTGGAGTCAGATAGCCGAGAGCTGAATGGCGTCGCTGCCGATTATAACACACTTCGATATAGTCAATGATCTCGCTCCGAGCTTCCTGCCGTGTGCGATAGTTCCTGCCATGAATGAGTTCCACCTTCAGCGAGTGAAAGAAACTTTCCGCCACCGCGTTATCCCAACAATTGCCCTTGCGGCTCATACTGCACTGAATCCCCGCGGTGTTCAGTCGAGCCTGAAAGGCCTTACCGGCATACTGCACGCCTTGATCGGAATGGTGGCTGAGGCCCTGCCCGGGTCGACCATTCTTCATGGCCATCGTGAACGCATCCAGGACTAACTGTTGCGTCATCCACCGATCTATCGCCCAGCCAAGGACTTTTCGATGAAACAAATCGAGTGTCACTGCCCAATACAGCCACCCCTCTTGGGTCGGGATATACGTGATGTCGGACACCCACCAGCGATTGGGGGCGGCCACCGCAAATTGGCGCTTCAAGAGATTCGGGGCCACGGGATGAAGATGTTGAGAGTTGGTCGTCACCCGGAACTTCCGCTTGTGTCGAGCCACAATCCCATGTGCCCGCATGAGCCGGGCCACTCGGTGTTTGCCACACACATGCCCCTTTACATTCAAATCGGCATGGACGCGAGGACTACCGTATGTCTGCCGACTCCGCTGATGAACCGCTTTGATTTCGACCAGCAACCGCCGGTTGGCTTGGCAGCGTGGGCTCTCGGGACGTTGCAGCCAGGCATAGAACCCCCTGGTGCCCACTTCCAGAACCTGACACCGCAGATTCACCGGAAATGCTTCTCGATGATCACGAATAAAGGCCTACCTCATAGGGAATCCTTCGAGAAGAGCGCTGCCGCTTTTTTTAAGATGTCTCGTTCCATCCGCAACCGGGCATTCTCTCGCCGCAGGGGGAGCAGCTCCTCTTCGTTGGCACGTCCTTGCCCATTGCCGGGGAAAGTCCCGGTAGGGCTCTGCGCCAATTCCTGCTTCCACCGGCCTAACATGGTATCTCGGATGCCTAAATCACGGGCGACTTGAGCCACGCTGCACCCACTTTCAGTCAACAGCCGAACGGCTTCCACCTTGAACTCTTTGGTAAAACTCCTTCGTAATCGTCCCATCGACACCTCCTCAAGTACATTATCCATACTTAATGGCGTGTCC
>CAZUIY010000152.1:0-3168 GCA_964619975.1 uncultured Gemmatimonadales bacterium | reverse complement strand
GCCGCTCGATCCGGATACAACTTTATTTGTAGCGACGGCGGAGGCGGACGGCCGGACCGCGCGCGCCGAGCGGGCGGTGGCGGTGCCGCGGCCGCTCTTCGCGCCGGGGCCGGACTCGCTCCCCTACAAGCCGGAGACCGTCGAGCCCGATGGCCCCCTGGAGCTCTATTCCGGAGACACCCTGCGGGTCTCCGTCGTGGCCGCCCCCGACCTCGCGGTCCGGGCGCGGGTGGGCGAACGGGTGACCCCGCTCTACCCGGAGTCGGCGCCGGACGCGAACTGGGGCCGGCAGGTGTGGGGCGACGAAGCCCCGCTGGAGGGCGCCACGCCCGCGGTCCGGGCGGAGACGGCGGCCGCGGCGGCGGGCCGCGAGCCGGTCGAGGGCGCGGCGTGGGTGCGGTGGTCGGCGGACGTCTTCCTGACCCTCTCGGGGTCGCTCCGCGATACGCTGTGGCTCGAGATGGAGCGGCCCGGGGAGGCCGTCCGCGTGATCCCCGTCACGATGATCGACTATCTGGATCCGAGCGCGGTCCGCGTGGCGGTCTTCGACGACGACACCGCCGGAACCGGCCGCACCGACCACCGCGTGATCGCCCGCGCCGGGCCCGGCCTCGGCTACCAGCTGTTCCTGCCGAACGGGACCACGGCGGCCACGCTCCGCAGGAAGGGCGGCTGGCGCGAGATCGCGCTCGGGCCGGGCACCTCGGCCTGGGTCGACCTGCGCGAAACGTTTCCGGTGCCCGGGGCGCGGCCCCGCTCGACGGTCGCGGTGGTCCGGACGCGGGCCGCCGACGGCTGGAGCGAGGTGGTGCTGCCGACCGAGGCGCGGCTCCCGTTCCGGATCGAGCAGGACCTGGACCCCGTCGGCTACACGATCGACGTCTACGGGCTCGTGTCCAACGTGGATTTCATGGAGACCGCCGCCGACGAGCCGCTGATCGAGCGGCTCCAGTGGAGCCAGCCGGCGAACGGCGTCTTCCGGCTTGAGGTGGGCCTGGCCGGCGAGCGCGCCTGGGGCTACCGCGCCCGCTGGGAGGGCACGCACCTGGTGCTGGGGTTCCGGCGCCCGCCGGCGGCCCTGGCCGACACCCGCTACCGCTCGCCGCTCCACGGGATCCGGATCGTGGTGGATCCCGGCCACAGCCCGGAGCCGAGCGCCACCGGCCCCACCGGCTACGAGGAGAAGGCGGCGAACCTGGCGATCGGTCTGGTTCTCGCGGAGATCCTCGAGGAGCGGGGCGCCCTCGTGACGATGACCCGCGCCACCGCGGACTCGGGACTCGGCATCTACGACCGGCCCAACCTTGCGGTCGACGCCGGCGGCGAGCTGTTCGTGTCGATCCACAACAACGCCCTCCCCGACGGGGTGAACCCGTTCGTCCACAACGGCACGTCCGTCCTCTTCTACCATCCGCAGTCGGAGGCGCTGGCCGAGGCGATCCAGGCCGAGCTCCTGCCGCGGACGGGGCTGAAGGACCACGGCGTGTGGCATCAGAACATCGCCGTCGGCCGGATGACCGAGATGCCGTCGGTCCTGGTGGAGAGCGCGTTCATGATGCTGCCCGACCAGGAGGCGGCGCTCAGGACGCCGGCGTACCAGCGGCGGATCGCGCTGGGGATCGCGGAGGGGATCGAGCGGTGGCTGGCGGAGAGTGAAGACGGCTGAGCCGGAAGGAGAAGGGATGACGCGACTTCGGTGGACGGGGGCGGTGCCCCTGGCGTTCCTGGTGACGGCCCCGGCGGCGGCGCAGGAGCTCGCCCTCCGGCCGGTCGCCACCTACTCGATCGTGGCCCGCGACGCCGAGACCGGCGAGCTCGGGGTCGCGGTCCAGTCCCACTGGTTCAGCGTGGGGCCGATCGTGCCGTGGGCCGAGGCTGGGGTCGGCGCGGTGGCGACCCAGTCGTTCGTGGACCCGGCGTACGGTCCGCTCGGGCTGGACCTGATGCGGGCCGGGAAGACCGCCGCCGAGGCGCTGGCCGGCCTGGTCGCGGCCGACGCCCACCCCGAGGGGCGCCAGGTGGCGATGGTGGACGCCGCCGGGACCGTGGCCGCCCACACGGGCGCCTCGGCGATCGCCGCCGCCGGCCACCAGACCGGGGAGGGCTACAGCGTCCAGGCGAACATGATGGAGAGCGCCACCGTCTGGCCGGCGATGGCGGCCGCGTTCGAGGCGGCCGAGGGCGATCTGGCCGAGCGGATGATGGCCGCCCTGGAGGCGGCGCAGGCCGAAGGGGGCGACATCCGCGGCCGGCAGTCGGCGGCGATCCTGGTGGTCGCCGGCGAGTCGAGCGGCCGGCCCTGGGTCGACCGGCTCTACGACCTGCGGGTGGAGGACCACGCGGAGCCGCTGGTCGAGCTCCGGCGGCTGCTGCACCTGGCGCGGGCGTACCGCGAGATGAACGCCGGGGACGAGGCGATGACCCGCTCCGACGTGGCCGAGGCGATGGAGCGCTACGGCCGCGCGTCTCAGATGGTGCCGGGGAACGCCGAGATGGTGTACTGGGCCGCGGTGACGCTGGCCGGGGTCGAGCGGGTGGACGAGGCGCTGCCGCGGTTCGAGCGCGCCTTCGCCGCCGGCGCCCGGTGGGCGGTCCTGACGCCGCGGCTGGCGGCGGCCGGCCTGCTCCCGGCCGATCCCGCGCTCCTCGCCCGGATCCTCGCCCTCCCGGGCGGCGAGCCGGGGATGGAGGAGTGGCGGCGCCTCGCCGCCGAGGGCGCGATTCCCGGGCCCTGACCCGATCCGCCGGTCACGACTGGCGCGGCCCCCCGGGGCCGGCGAAACTCTTCCCGCCCGGCCATCCGAACCGATTTCCATCCATCCGTGACGGAGGAAGAGCATGAGATCCGCTTCGTGGGTATTCATGGCGCTCGCGCTGGGGGTGGCGCCCCTGGCGGCCCAGGACGACCTGCCGATCCACACGCGCACGCTGGACAACGGCCTCGATGTCATCGTCATCGAGAACCACGCGGTTCCGCTGGTGACGGTGGAGATCGACGTGAAGAACGGGGCCTACACCGAGACGCCCGAGTACGACGGCCTCTCGCACCTCTACGAGCACATGTTCTTCAAGGCGAACCGGGAGATCCCGAGCCAGGAGCGGTATCTGGAGCGGGTGAACGAGCTGGGCGCCGTCTGGAACGGCACCACGTCCACCGAGCGGGTCAAC
>CAZUIY010000151.1:0-3297 GCA_964619975.1 uncultured Gemmatimonadales bacterium | reverse complement strand
GCGTACGAGGTCGGCCGCTTCACCATGGCCGGCACCGCGCCGGACGGCACCGAGTGGACCGACGAGGGCAAGTACCTGGTGGTCTGGGAGAACGTCGACGGCGAGTGGAAGCTGGCGGCGGACGCCTGGAACTCCAACGGCATGCCGGGCGCGGCCCCGGCCGACGGTGCCGCCCCGGCGGATGCGGCCGAGGAGGACACGACCACGATGTAGCGTCCCGGGCGCACCCCGCCCGGTGGATCTACGCGCCCCGTTCCTCCCGGAGCGGGGCGCTTTTCACGCTCCCCCGAACACGAGGCTTCCCATCTCCGAGCCCGGCACCACGCTGACCGACCTCCTGCTGGCCGCCCTGGCCGCGGCGTGGGGCGTGGGTCTGTGGAGGAGCGCCGTCCGCCGGGGCCAGATCGCCCCCCGCTGGTGGGCGGCGGGCTTCTTCGCCACCGCCCTGGCCGCGCTGCTGGGGGCCCTGGCGCACGGGTTCCCGGACCTCCTGGGCGACCGGGGCGCCGAGGTCGCCTGGATCGCCACGCTCCACGCGGTCGGAGTCTTCGCCTTCTGCGTGGCGGCCACGGCGGCCACGGCGGGCCTCTCCGGCCGCGCCCGGATGGCCGCGATCGGCCTGGCGGGGGGCGGCCTGGCGCTCTACCTGGTCTGGATCCTGGGCTCGCCCGTGTTTCTGCGGGCGATCGTCGCCTACGGCATCGCCATGGCGGCGCTCGTGGTCCAGCAGGGGTGGGCGCGGGCCCGGGGACCGGCGCCCGCGGCGCCGTGGATCCTGGGCGGCGTGGCGGTGGCGGCGATCGGCTCGGCCGTCCAGCGGAGCGGGGTGGCCCTCCATCCCGACTGGTTCGACCACAACGCGATCTACCACGTGATCCAGATGGGGGCGGCGTGGCTCTTCTACCGGGGCGGGCTCATGCTGGAGGACCGGCGATGAGGAAGGGGAATCGGGTCGAGGAGATCCTCCGACGGGTCCGCGGCCCCCGCGTGCTCGACGCCGGCTGCGCCAGCAGCAACGTGCGGCCCGGCTCCCCCCGCTGGCTCCACGGCCGACTGGCGGAGCGGTTCGACGACGTGGCGGGGTTCGATCTGAGCCACGAGCGCGTGGCCGAGCTGGTCGCGGCCGGCTACGGACCGGCCTTCGTCGCGGACGGCGCGACGTTCGCCCTGGCCGCCGAGTACGACACGATCGTGGCCGGTGAGATGATCGAGCACCTGACGGATCCCGCCGGGTTCCTGAAACGGGCCCGGGAGCACCTGGCCCCGGGTGGACGGATCGTGCTTACGACCCCCTACCCGTTCTCGCTCCTCTACTTCGTATACGCGCTGGCCAAGTTCCCGCGGACCTGCGAGAACGAGGAGCACGCCCTCTGGTTCTGCCCCGACACGCTGCGCGAGATGGCGGAGCGCAACGGCCTGCGGGTGGTCGAGTGGGAGCTGGTGGAGGACTACAAGCGGGGTTCGCGGTCCCGGCCCTACCGCTGGTTCGTGCGCGCCCTACGACTGGCGGGACCCCTCGTGCCGCGGCGGCTCCGCGGCAACGCGATGGTGTTCGTGCTGGAAGCGGCTACTCGACCGCCCACATGAGGAGCGTGTCGAAGAGGTGACTCCCCTCGGGCGTCAGGTGGTGGTAGTTGTCCCGGTACAGCCCGTAGAACACCCGCCGGCCCGCCGCCGGAGTTCCGTCGGCCAGCGTGGCGCCGCGGTCGTAGGCGTAGACCACCCGGTGCCCCGCCGGCTCCCGGTACTCCGCCAGCACGATCGCGGTTTCCGGCACCTGGCCGGCCCGCCCGAAGGCCAGCTCGTCGACCCGGTCGAACAGGTCCACCTCGCCGGAGAGCCCCGCGCGGAGCGCTTCCGGGGCCTCCGGGGGCACCCATACCATCTGCCCCTGGGTGTGCCAGACGCCGCCGTCGGAGCCGTCGTTGTCGATCGTCGCCAGCATGCGGAGCTGCTGCTGGTTCTCCTCCCAGAACAGGACGCCGCACGGGGTGTCCTTGAGCCGGTTGCCGATCACGTTGTCGTCCACGTTCTTGCTCATCAGAACCAGCCGGCATTTTTCGAGGTCGGCCACGGTGAAGGCGTGGTCGTCGATCGTGGCCACCGGCAGTCCGGTCAGCTCGGCGGCCCGGGCGCCGATCTCCTTCTCGGAGCCGTTCATGCTGTCCGGATGCGACACCAGGTAGACGATCCGGTCGACGACGGGCGGGGGATCGGGGTCGGGGTCCGGCGGGGGATCGGGGGGCACGTTCGGGGCGTACGGGCCGGAGCACGCCGCCGCGAGGAGCAGGGCGAGCGCGGCGAACCGGGCCGGCGAACGGAGGGACGATAGGCGGAACCGCATGAGACGGCTCAATATAGCAGGAACCGCGCCACGCCGGTCAGTCCGGCGCTTTCGCGGATTCGGGCGATGACTAGATTGAACGTCACGTGACTGACTGCGCCGTGACCGCCGAACGGGTAGCCTGAGGGCCATGAGCGAGAACCCCCACATCCGGTGGTTCGAGGACTCCACCGCCGCCGACATCGAGGAGGTGGGGGGGAAGAACGCGTCCCTGGGAGAGATGATCTCGGCCCTGGCGGACCAGGGGATCGACGTCCCGCGGGGCTTCGCCATCACGACCTCCGGGTACCGCTGGTTCGTGGAGCACGCCGGGATCGTCGACGAGATCCGCTCCGCCCTGGAGGGGTTCCAGGGGGGCGACCAGGACGCGTCGGTGGCCGGCCGGGCCATCCGGGCGCTGTTCCGGACGGCGGCGTTCCCCGACGACCTGGCGCGGGAGATCCGTGACGCCTACCACCAGCTCTCGCAGCACTACGGGCTCGACGCGGTCGACGTGGCGGTCCGCTCCAGCGCGGTCGCCGAGGACCTGCCGGACGCCTCGTTCGCCGGGCAGCTCGACACGTTCCTGAACGTCCACGGCGACGACCCGCTGATGGACGCCTGCCGCGACTGCTACGCGTCGCTCTTCACCGACCGCGCCATCGCCTACCGCGCCAAGCGCGGGATCGACCAGCTCGACGCCGCGCTCTCGATCGGCGTGCAGAAGATGGTCCGCTCCGACAAGGCCGGGGCGGGCGTCATGTTCACGATCGACACCGAGAGCGGCTTCCCCGACGTGGTTCTGATCAACGCGGCGTGGGGGATCGGCGAGCTGGTGGTCCAGGGCTCGGTCATCCCGGATCAGTACATGGTGTTCAAGCCGCTGCTCGAGCGGAACCACTGCATGCCGATCATCGAGAAGACCCGCGGCGAGAAGGCGCGGAAGATGATCTATCCGACGCGGGTGGAGTCGC
>CAZUIY010000150.1:0-8220 GCA_964619975.1 uncultured Gemmatimonadales bacterium | reverse complement strand
CCCTGCCGCGTGGCCGCCGAGGTCCGCGGCTTCGACGTCGAGTCCCACCTCCCCGACAAGACCCGCCGCTACGGCCTCCGCGTGGTCGCCATGGCCCTGGCCGCCGCGGGCGAGGCGCTCGATCAATCCGGGATCGACCCGGTCGCGTTGACCCTCGAGGAGCGCCGGCGCTTCGGCGTGGTGGCCGGCACCGGCGCCGGCGGCATCGCCTTCGGCGAGGACCAGTACCGGGCGTGGTTCGAGGACGGCTACCGCAAGGTGAGCCCGTACGGGATCGTGGCCACGTTCGTCGGCATGCTCTCCAGCGAGATCTCGATGGAGTACGAGCTCCGCGGCATGAGCCACGTGGTCTCAACCGGCTGCACGTCGTCCTCCGACGCGGTGGGCTACGCCGTACAGGCGCTCCGAGCCGGCTGGGTGGACCGGGTCCTGACCGGCGGGGCGGAGGCGTGCATCACACCCGGCATCATGAGCGCCTTCTGCCGGATGGGGACGATGACTATAAATGTAGTGGGCCCGGAGCGAGCCTCCCGGCCGTTCAACCTCGACCGCGACGGGTTCGTGCTGGGCGAAGGGGCCTGGATGCTGGTGCTGGAGACCGCCGCCAGCGCCCGCGCCCGCGGCGCGGCCGTCCTGGCCGAGCTGGCCGGCTACGGCACCACCTGCGACGCCCACCACCGGGTGCGCCCCGAGCCGACGGGCGAGGAGGCGGCGCGGGCGATCGGGATGGCGCTGGACGACGCCGGGCTCCCTCCGGAGGCGATCGGCTACGTCAACCTCCACGGCACCGCCACCGAGCTGAACGACCGGATCGAGTCCCGCGCCGTCCGCCTGGCGTTCGGCGACCACGCCGACCGGCTCCCCACCTCGGCCCTGAAGTCGATGATCGGCCACCCCCAGGGCGCATGCGGCGCCGCCGGGCTGGTCGAGACGGTCGAGGCGATGCGCGCGAGCTGGCTCCCCCCGACCATCAACTACGACAACCCCGATCCGGCCTGCGATCTGGACTACGTGCCCAACGAGGGCCGCGCGGCCGACATCGAGGCGGCGGTGGTCAACTGCATCGCGTTCGGATCGAAGAACTCGGCTCTCGTCGTGGTTCGGGGGCGTGAGTAGGCTGCGGCGGAGGACGCTGAAGATCCTCAGCGCGCCCGAAGCGGCGATGCCGTTCGACTCGGGAGACCTCCCCCGCGCTCGGGGGCGGCACGGCCGGTCGGGGTGAGCCGCGGGGGACTTCCCGCCGGACGGCCGCACCGCACAGACGTAGCCGGAGAATCTCCGGTGCCCCCGGTGTCATGGACGAAATATGGCACCCCCGTGGATCGCCCCGACCGGTCGAGCCGCCCCCCTCAGCACGGTGAAAACAATCACCCCAGATCAAACGGCACCGGCGCGAAACAAACGATGAAGAGAGCCAGCGACCCCCATCCGACCGCCTGTCGGGTCGCGTTCAGTCCCACCTCCGGGTCGAGCACCGGTGGATGCCGGATCCGCACCAGGACCAGGATCAGGAGCGCCCAGACGTACCAGCCGGGCCACCACCATCCCAGGACCACCAGCGCCGCGAAGCAGACCCACCCCACCGCGTGCTGGGCGCGGCCGGCCAGCGCGTAGAGGACGTGGCCGCCGTCGAGCTGGCCGAGCGGCAGCAGGTTGAGCGCGGTCACCAGAAACCCGATCCAGCCGGCGAACGCCACCGACCCGAGCACCACCTCGTGCCCCTCGGGCGGGGTCGCGCCCGCCAGCGCCACCACCGCCTTGAACAGGAGCGGCTCGCCGAGCCGGATCCCGGCCACCTCTCCGGCAGGCAGGACGGGCGAGTGGAGGACTCCCCAGACGACGATCGGGAGCGCCAGCACCATCCCCGCGATCGGTCCGGCGGCGCCGACGTCCAGCAGCATCCGCCGGGTGTAGATCGGCGTCTTCATCTTGATGACGGCTCCCAGGGTCCCGATCGGCGACAGGACGGGGAGCGGGATGAAGAACGGGAGCGTGACCCGCAGGCCGTAGCGCCGGGCCGCCACGTAATGGCCGAACTCGTGCGCCGCCAGGATCGCCAGGAGCGCGCCGGAGAACGGCGCCCCGCGCGCCAGCAGGCCGGGATCGCGCACGGGGAAGTCCCACGGCGCCCCCTCCAGGTACGCGCCGGCCCACAGCGTCGAGACCACCGTCAGGAGGAACATCAGCAGGTTCCACGGCCACTCCGGCGGAATCGCCGGCGGCCGGGGATGCGTGATCGTCATCCGCGTGGCGCCGTTCACCCGCTCGGCGAACCACGCCACGTCCTGGCCCTCCAGCAACGCCTCCAGGCGGGCGCGGGCATCGGGCGCCTCGTACCTTAGCCACCCCTGCAGGACGGCGTCGTCGCCCAGCCGGAACAGCCGGGCGTCCCGCAGGTGCTCGTACGCGGCGACGTGGGCCGGGTGGACCGGTTCGGCCGGCTCGGGCGTCTCCTCCGGCACCAGGCTCGGTCGCTTCCAGAAACGGACTCGCATCCGCAGATGCTATGGAGATCTACGCCAACGGCCAGTTCCATCCTCTGGACCGCCCCGTGCTCCCCGCCGGGGACCGCGGGTTCCTGTACGGCGAGGCGGTGTACGAGGGCGTGAAGGTGGTGGACCGGCGGGCCCTGTTCCTGGACGCCCACCTGGAGCGGCTGGCGGCCTCCGCCGAGGCGCTGGAGATCCCCGCGCGGTGGGAGTCCGGCGAGGCGCGGGAGGCGCTGGGCCGGCTGCTGGACGCCGCCGGCCTGACGGACGGCATGGCGCGCCTCTACGTGACCGCGGGCCCGCCGGACGGCCAGCCGTCGCGCCTGGCGTGGGTGGAGCCGCCGCCGTCCTGGGTCGACCCCGCGACCCCGCCCTGGCGGATCGTCACCCACGCCGAGCGGGTGGCCCCGTACCTGCCTCGGGTCAAGCACACCAGCCGCCTGGCCCACGCCCGGGCCCGCCGCGCCGCCCGCGCCCGCGGCGCCGACGACGCGCTCCTGGTCCACGCCGACGGCTGGGCGCTGGAGGGCACCGCGTCCAACGTCTTCTTCTTCGAAGCCGACACCCTGCACACGCCGGGGCTGGAGTGCGGCGTCCTGGCCGGGATCACCCGCGACGCGATCCTCGACCTGGCGCCCGGCTGCGGCTTCTTCGTAGTGGAGGGGCGCTATCCGCCGGCGGTGATCGCGGCGGCCGACGAGGCGTTTCTCTCCTTCACCTCCGCCGGAGTCCGGCCGGTGGCCGAGCTGGACGGCGCGGTCTTTCCCGCCGGGGCGCCCGGACCCCGGACCGCCCGGCTGGCGGCGGCGTACGACGCCCGGATCGCCGAGGCGCTGGCCGACACGCCGCCGCTCGGCTGACCGGCGCTCAGGCCCGCGCGGCGGCCGCCCGGTCGATCCGCTTCCATCGCTGGTAGGACCACGCCCACATCTCGGGGGACTCGCGGACCGCGGCCTCCAGGCGGGCGTTGAAGGCGGCGGCGTCGGTCGCCACGGCGCGCTCCGGATCGGGGTCGTCGGAGAGCGGGAAGGGCTCGATCGCGGCGCGGTAGCGGCCCGGCTCCGTCGCCGCGCAGAACGCCGTCACCACCCGGCTCCCGGTCAGGCGGGCCAGCTTGAAGGGCGCTACGTGCGTCCGGGTGGGAATGCCGAAGAGCGGCACCACCGCGCCGTCCACCGCGCGCCGCGGCTCCTGATCCATGACGATCCCCAGGATCTGCCCGTCCTTGAGCCGCCGGATCTGGGCCCGCGGGTCGTCGTGGGCCACGTACTCGACCCCCGTCCCGGCGCGGGCCTCGCGGAGCCGCTCGCCCAGGTCGGGGTCCTTCGGCTCCTTGTAGACGGCCGTCAGCGGCAGCCCCTCGGCGGCGACCCGCCGCGCCAGCCACTCCCAGTTGCCGTAGTGGGCCGACAGGAGGAGCACGCCGTCGCCGGCCGCCACCGCCTCCGGCAGGCCGTCCGGGTCGAGGCAGACCCGGTCCCGGATCTCGTCGTCGGATCGGCGGGAGCCGTGCAGCACCTCGAGGAGCGCCCGCGCCGTCTGCCGGTAGGACCCGCGGGCCACCTCCCGCCGGCGCTCCGGGGGCCAGTCGGGAAAGGCCCGCGCCAGGTTCTCCTCCGCCATCCGCCGACCCGAAGCGTACAGGAGGCCCGTCACGACCGCCGAGAGGGGCCCGTCCAGGGCGTCCGGCGCCGCGCGCAGCACGTCCAGGAGCGCCGCCGCCGCGGGCGCCGTCAGCCGCACAGCACCGAGCCCCCGTTCACGTTCAGGACCGCCCCCGTCACGTGCCGCGCGCGGTCGCTGGCCAGGAAGGCGATGGCGTCGGCCACGTCGTCCGCGGTGGCCACGCGGCGGAGCGGGATCTCGCCGAGGATCCGCTCCCGGTCCGCCTCGATCGCCGCGGCGCTCATCTCCGTGTCGACCCAGCCGGGAGCGACGGCGTTCACCCGGATCTCCGGGGCCAGCTCGACCGCCAGCGACCGTACCATGGCGATCTGGCCGCCCTTGCTGGCGGCGTAGTGCGCGTGGCCGGCCTCGCCCCGCTGGCCGGCCGTGGAGGCGACGACCACGATGCTCCCGCCGCCGCGCGCCCGGAGCGCGGGGATCGCGTGCCGCAGGAGCCGATACGTGCCGGTCAGGTTGACGTCCAGCACGCGCTCCCACGCCTCCGGCTCCATCCGCTCCAGCGGCGCCCCCTCCCAGATGCCGGCGTTCGCCACGACCACGTCGAGGCCGCCCCACCGCTCCGCCACGCCGCGCACGAACTCCGCCACCGCCCGGTCGTCCGCGACGTCGGCGCGCCACGCCGCCGCCCGGCCGGGTAGCTCGCCGACCAGGGCCTCGGCCTCCGCGCCGCGGGAGCGCCAGGCGATCCCCACCCGGGCGCCGAGATCCGCCAGCCGGCGCGCGGTGGCCGCGCCGATTCCACGCGAGCCGCCGGTCACGGCCGCCACCTTTCCCGTGAAGTCGATCATGGGCGGCGACGATAGGCGGCCCGTCCGGGGCCGGCAACGCGTTCCGCGGTCGTTGACGCGCCCGAGAGCCGCCGCCTAGACTTCCTCCCATGGCCGATGCCGGGGACCGGGACGGCGCCGAGGACTGGAGCGAGCTGGTCGCCCGCGCCCGTGAGCGGATCGCCGAGCAGCAGGCGCGCCGGGAGCGCGACGCGCCCACGCCCGGACCCGAGGCCGACTTCCTGGCCCGCTACGAGCACCTGCTGGAGGAGCTGTCCGAGCTCCTCGGCGCGATCCCCGAGCTCGAGGTCGAGCCCCGCGGCTCCAGCGGCCTCCGCGTCGCCTTCCCGCCGACCACCCGCGAGGTCCGCGTCACGTCGCTCGAGGAGCAGGGGTTCGTCCACTTCGTGTTCGGCCATGCCACGCTCGGCACCCTGCACCGCGCGGAGCACCACGCCACCCGTCCTTTCGGCGACGCCCGCCCGGACGTCCCCCGGCTCGCCCGGCAGCTTCTGGCCTTCCTGATCGAGGGCGCGGAGCCGCGGTGGCTGTCGAAGCGGCCGGACGAGACCCGGTCCGTCCGCGGCGCATCGCCCGAGGGGACGCTGGAGCTGCCGCTCGACTGATCCCGGTCTGCCGGACTGGCCGTCCGTCCGCCGAAACGACGCCCCTCCCTGTCACTTCGACGCCTTCCGGAATGGTATGACGCTTGCTTTTTATACAGGCGACTGCGAAGCGCCCGGACCGGGCGCGATTCGATGAGATGGAACCACCAACCAGGAGGAACGATGACGCGCATCACCCGCTATCGGCCGGTCAACGGCCTGTTCTCGCTCCCCCGCGAGCTCGACCGCTGGATGGAGGAGGCCCTGGGCGCTCAGGCGTGGGGCCGCGAGGAGAACCTCCGCCAGTGGCTCCCGACCACCGACGTCTCCGAGACGCCGGAGCACCTGACCCTGCGGCTCGAGGTCCCGGGCATGGCGCGGGAGGACGTGAAGCTGTCGGTCGAGGACGACGTCCTGACCGTCCGCGGCCAGAAGCGGCAGGAGACGTCGCAGGAGAACGAGAACTTCCTGCGCTCCGAGCGCGCCTACGGGATGTTCGAGCGCTCCTTCACGCTGCCGGCCCACTTCGACCGCGAGAACGTCACGGCGTCGATGGACAGGGGCGTCCTGACGATCCAGGTCCCGCGCCGGGAGGAGGCCCGCGCCCGCGAGATCCGGATCGAGTCGGGCGAGGGGCAGAAGGAGATCGCCGGCTAGGCCGGTCGATCCCGCGACAACGGATCCGGCCGCGACGGATCCGGCACAGGAAGCGCCCCCGGCCTCACCGCCGGGGGCGTTCCTCGTGTCGTCTCACGGGTCCGGGGGCCAGCGCCGCTCCCAGCGGCCGATCCACTGCCCCATCAGCGCGCCGACGCCGGCCCCGCCGGCCGCCCCGACCGCACCCATGACCGCCATCGCCTCGGCGCTGTCGTCGTTCCACGCGCCGCAGTCCGCCGCGTCGCAGAGCCCGTAGGCGAGCACGTAGCCGACCGCCACGCCGAGCGCGCCCGCCACCGCTCCGCCGATCACGGCGCCCCGCTTCGGGGCCGGCTCCCGGACCCACACCCGCCGCACGTCGGCCAGCAGGATCCGCTCCTCGTCGGCTTCGCGGAGGGTCAGGACCTCGCCGTCGACGCCGGCGAAGCGCCCTTCGATCTCCCAGCCGCGGGCCGCGTCGATCCGCAGGGCGCGGCCGGGACCGATCGCGGCCAGGGCCTCTCGCAGCGCCGCCGCGCCGTCCGTGGAGGGAGCCGGATCCTGGGCCCGGAGGGGGGTGGCCAGCGGGAGGGTCCACGCGAGAAAGAGCGCGATCCACGCGGACCGCCGCCCGGTGCCCGGCGTCACAGCACGCGGACGCGGATCAGCAGCCGCTCGTAGTAGGGGGCGCCGCGGCGGACCTTCAGCACTTCGGCGCGGGCGCCGTGGCCGGAGTCCATGATGGGGGCGAGCCAGCGGGAGATCTGGCGCGGGACGTAGCCGAGGGTCTCGGTGCTCTCGGTCAGGACCTGGATGGCGTCGGCGCCGATGGCGTTCTCGGGCTCCCGGCGCAGGACCAGCCGGTCGCCCGGCTGCACCGCCTCCAGCAGGCGGTACCGGTTGTCGAAGCACAGGCCGTGGACGGTGCAGCGGAACTCGGGCGCGCGTCCCGGGCGTTCCAGCGGGTCCCTCAGGCGGATCATTCCTGGACAGGCACCACCTCTCCGGGCTCGCGGTCTCCGCGGACCTCCAGATACGCGGCCACGAGCCGATCGTACAACTCCTGCCGGCGATCGAACAGCCGGGCGTGCTCGCGGGGCTCGTGGCGGTCCAGGGCGTAGGCCGTCAGGAGCGGCAGCGCCACCGTGGTGTCGGCGTAGCAGACGACCGCGTCCGGCAGCTTGGTCGGGTCCACCTTCCCCCAGGACACCGCCTCGCTCGGGGTGGCGCCGGAGAGGCCGCCCGTATCGGGGCGGGCGTCGGTGATCTGGAAGTAGTAGTCGTGGCCCGCCTCCTCGATCCCCAGCACCTCCTGGATCTGCGGCTCGGTCTGGAGCACGAAGTTCTTGGGCGAGCCGCCCCCGAGGATCAGGACCGCGCTCCGCCCGTCGCCCGAGCCGTTCCGGCCGCTCCGCTTGGCGTCCAGCACGATCGCCGCGGAGTCGAGGACGTCCAGCGACGGGTTGATCCGGAGCCCGCTGCCCCGGAGCTCCATCTCCGCCACGTTCATCCCGATCGAGGAGTCGCCGGGCGAGGAAGTGAAGACCGGCACTCCCGCCCGGTACGCCGCCGCCAGGAGCGAGGTTCCCGAGCGGCCCAGCGCGCGCTCCCGCTCGTCCACCCAGCGGCCGGCCCGCCAGTGGAACTCGGCGGTCCCCATCGTCTTCTGGAACTCGTCCGCCGCCATCACCTGGCGGAAGAAGGCGTCCGTCTTCAGCAGCACGTCGTAGTCGAACAGGACGTCGTAGATCCGCACCACGCCGGCCTCGTAGAGCACCCGGTCGTCCAGGTTCGGCTGACCCCGGTGCATGTCGAGGCCGATCCCGAAATGCGTGTCGTGGTACAGGTTGGCGCCGGTGGAGACGATCCAGTCGATGAACCCCGCCTCGACCAGCGGGATCAGGCACGTCATGCCGAGCCCGGCCGGGGTCATGGCGCCGGTCAGCGATACTCCAACTGTGGTACGATCGTCCAGCATCCGCTGCACGAACAGCTCGCACCCCTCGTGCAGCCGGCCCCCGTTGTACGCCAGATACG
>CAZUIY010000149.1:0-2034 GCA_964619975.1 uncultured Gemmatimonadales bacterium | reverse complement strand
TGAACAAAGCTCGCCATTTCGTCGGCTTCCACTTCGAGACGCTGGATCATGACCTCTTGGTCACACGAGATCGGCTGGACATTCAAATGGTCAGGCAGGGCTTCGAAACAGGTGACGATAAAACCCAACAGCCACTTGAGCCCCACCTTGACCGCACGGCAAATCCCTCGAAGCGAGATGCGTTCCAACAACAAACGCTCAATGGGATCACGTATTTCATCCGAGACCAGCTATTGCTCAAAGCAATCGACAAACTGGCGGCCACAGTCCTTACATTGATGATTCTGTTTGGGGCGTCTTTACCTGTTGGGGGAGGGCTGGAGCTGGAACAATGCCTCGAACGTTCCATTGACCCAGGCCAGCCGCAAATGCAACAGATGATTGAAGCCCTCTTCGCTCCAGCGCATCCCCACCCCTTTGAAACGTTGTTGAATAAGCCATTTGCACGCACTTTCCACCATACCGGATCCGAGAGGTAAACCGAGTTCTTCGTATGTGGCGTAGTCGATGTGCTCACGGTGGCCGTTCAAATAGTGATAGAGCTTCATCAAGGCCTCGCTGGCCGACTTGGGAAGCGTCTCGACCTCAAGCGCCTCCAGCAGGTCCTCTAAGACATCATCGGGGTTGCCATGGCGCAGGCGATGCCGAGACCAACCAAACCACTTGCGTGCCTGGCGGCTACGGCCATCGAGCCAGGCCGCCGCGCTTTTCCAAAGGTATTGTGCCGCATGGTAAAAATCCAATATGCCACGTGCATGAGGACGCAAATGCGCTTCATAAAGCCCCCAAAACCCTCGACCGCCATCACTGAGCCAGATCACCTCGGGTGCGCTACGAATCCCCTGCCGCAGCGCTTCCAGCCAAAAGCGGGGCTTGAAGACCTCGATCTCGCCTAACACCGCTACCAACCGTCGATGCCCAAGCCGCGTCACCACTTGCCCACTTCGCGTCGTGTAGCGCTCCAAACGCGCCAGCACACCGACCTTAACCTCACGCCATTTCGTCTTGCCTCGATGGTCGTCAGAGTGAGGACGAAACGGCACCATGACGCCGTCCGCACTTAAGGCCAAGGGTGCGCTCTGGAGGGCCTGCTCCAAGTCCTCCTCCTGCGGCTCTTGGCCTCGCTCCAACGCCTCGAGTTGACTCTGAAGGATCGACATCGCCCGAGCCCCAGCCGCTTGCGTCCAACACCACACCGCCCGGGCACTGACGGAACTGGCACTATACCACCTGAGCAACCGGGCCGCAGTGGCATAGGGCACAAAGACCGCTAACGAACACCCGAGATACTGAAGCTCACCACTGCTGCGTTGATAGGGCTCAAGCCCAAGCGCCTCATCGAGGGGAGCCACCTGCCCGATCTCGCACCCCTCCGGGGGGCGGCCCACCCGGCGTCGCCACCTGATCACGCCCAAGAGGCTCTTCACCTCCCGCTTGGCAAAGCCTTTGCTGTGCAGGGTTGTGCCGCACGTGGGGCAAGGCGGCCATGGCGTCGGACGACTGGCCCACTCCCTCAACACCGATTCCACGACGTGAACCGCGATCACGCGGGCCAAGGCCCACGCAGCTAAAATCAGTTCGGTGAGGTTGGCTGCGTGATAGGCGCTTTGCAGACCTTGTTGCAGGCTCGGATCATCAGGGCGTATGCTCTCGCTAAGGCATAGCATCGGGAATACCTCGCTGGTTGGAACCGAATTGGGTGGTGTTCCAAAAGCTTACCGTATTCCAGTCGCTATGCCAGCCCTCCCCGCACTAATACCTGCGCCCGTTATGTAACATTGGCATCAGCAAACGCTGATATTCTCTAGTTTTTCAAGGCAAATTACGTTGCATAAAAATCAATGGTTTACTAACAGCCAAATCTCTGAATTGGGCAAATTCACACGGGAAAAAGGCTTTATTTGCCCGAAATCGACACTATAGCACTTCAGTAGTGTGATGAGAGACCGCATTATTATGTAACGTAAACCAGCGTCTCACCATCAAAATATGACTGTGTTTTAAGGGGTTAAAGATTCTTCTTAGCTGTTTGTG
>CAZUIY010000148.1:0-1171 GCA_964619975.1 uncultured Gemmatimonadales bacterium | reverse complement strand
TCGTGCACAGCACCTTCCCGACCCCCATCCCCACCGGGATCCTCAACTCCATGCTCACCGCCACCGTCGGCACCTGGACCACCCTGGGCACCGCCACCATCGACTACTGGTGCGGCGCCCTGCGTCGAGGAGCGACCCCGTTCGACCTCGCCCAAGACCTCATGGACTGGTCCGTGGCGGTCGCCGATCGCGAGCGTCCTGGGTGGACGCACGAGAATCGCATCATCAAGGACTGGCCGCTCGCGCGCCTGCGCGACTATTCCACGCCGGACGCGGACCCCGCCATGATCGCCACGGTCATCCTTCCCCCGCAGGCCGGGCACGACTCCAGCATCGTGGACTTCACCGAAGGGCAGAGCCAGGTCATCACCGGTCGTGAGAGCGGTTGCCACCGGATCTACAGCCTGGACTGGGTCGGCGCGACGCAGGAGACCAAGGACGCCACCGTCGACGACTACATGGCCATTCTGCGCGAGATCACCGAGCAGCTCGGCGGCAAGGTGAACTTGGTGGGCGACTGTCAGGGTGGCTGGCTGGCCACCATTTTCACGGCACTGCATCCCGAGAAGGTCAACACCCTGGCCATCGCCGGCGCACCCATCGACTTCCACGCCGGTGAACCCCTCCTCCACGACTGGCTCGAGGCACTGGCCCCAGATGGTGACCTCTCGTTCTACCGCTCCGTGGTCGAGGCCAACGACGGCGTGCTGCCGGGCCGGTTCCTGCTCGAGGGGTTCAAGAACCTGCAGCCCGACCAGGAGCTCAGCCGGCGTATCCAGCTGTTGACCCACCTGCACGAACCGGGACACTTGGAGCGCTACCGTCAGTTCGAGAACTGGTTCACGTGGACCCAGGACCTGCCCGGGTCCTTCTACCTCTGGGTCGTCGAGCACCTGTTCCTGCGTAACTCGCTCATCGCGGGCGATCTGATCGTCGACGGCAGGAACGTCGACCTTGCGGCCATCGACTGTCCGCTGTTCCTCATGGCCGGCCAGACCGACCACATCACTCCCGCCGATCAGGTCTGGGCCCTGGCCGACCACGCGTCGACGCCGCCCTCCCGGATCGGACGCCAATCCTCAACCGGCGGTCACCTCGGCCTCTTCATGAGCCACGAATCACTGAGACTCCACTGGAGCGTCATCTTCCAGGAGATGGCAGCGCTGTCGAC